>DASSJS010000200.1:0-16778 GCA_035691085.1 Longimicrobium sp. | reverse complement strand
CGCGCCCGGAGGGCCGGGACGGCGGCGGCGCGCCACATTGGACTCCCGTCCGCCACGGTGGCAGGGCGCGCCGCCGGTGGCCCGGCGCGGTTGGCAACGGCGGTATCGTTGCCTACCGCGCGCGCAGCCCGGCCCGGAGCGCAGCGGAGGGACACGCCCGGAACCGGCTGTTCGGGCCCGGAATCCAGGGGTGTTGGAGAGCCCTGGGCAAAGGCCGTGCGGCGTGCGTGTAAGACTGTCGCCTCCAACAGTTTCCGTGGCACGCGCGTTGCTCCCGTATGGGGATACTCGGAGCACCCCAGGATACGCCCGCGGCCCCCGCGCCCGGAAACGGGGCGCGGGGCCCGGGCACACGCGAACCCCGGCCGCCCTATGAGCCTTCATCTGTTCAGCACCCCCGTCCAGTGCACCCAGTGCGGGACCACCGTGGACGACCCGACCGTGGAGCGCTGCCCCAAGTGCGGCGCGCTGCTCAAGGAGCGCCGCGCCCCCCGGCGGCTGGCCGGCGTGGAGCAGCGCTACGGCTCGCTGCGCGTGCTGCTGTCGGTGATGCGCTTCCTGGCCGTGATCATCCTGATGCTGGGCGCCCTGGTGTTCTTTGCCGGGCTGGGGAGCGGGCAGGGGAACACCTCGCAGAACATCGTCCTGTTCGTGGGCGCCATCGTGCTGACGGTGGTGATGCTGGCCGCGGCGGGGCTGTTCGAGCTGCTGATCGACGTGGAGGAGAACACCCGCAGCAGCTTCCGCCTGCAGCAGATGATGCTGGAGGAGCTGGCCGAGGCCCGCGGCCACCATCACGTGGAGGTGGCGCCGTCGCCCGCCGTGCCGGTGGACGTGGCGGCGGCCCCCGTGGCCGCCCCGGCCGAGACGCAACCCCGGGCGGTGCCGGCGTGACGCGCCGCCCTGCCCCGATCTTTTCCGAGAGCGCCTGATGAAGCACAGCAGCACCCTGATCCTGTCCGCCGGCCTGGTGGTGGCGGTGGCCTCTGGCGGCTTGGCCGTGTACGGCACCCGCGCCGAGGCCGTGGACGACGCCGCCCGCATGCGCGCCGCCGAGGAGGTGGCCGCATCCGCGCCCGACAAGGCCGTGCGCCACATCCCCGCTTCGGCTGCCGCGGCCGGGGGGCCGCTGCAGGCCCAGGCCCAGGCCATGGTGGGCAACGCCGAGGGGTGGAGCGTGATGGCGTGGTCGGTGGACAAGCAGCAGACGCTGTTCTCCATCAACGGCGACCAGGTGCGCACGCCGGCCTCGAACAACAAGGTGTACAGCACCATCTGGGCGCTGGAGATGCTGGGCCCCGAGTACCGCTTCCCCACCGACCTGCTGGCCACCGGCCCCATCCAGGGCGGCGTGGTGCGGGGCGACCTGGTGCTGCGCGGCTCGGGCGACCCGGCGTTCGGCTACCCCAGCTATGACCGCGACCCCATGAAGAGCCTGCGGATCATGGCCGAGGCGCTGAAGCGGAAGGGGGTCACGCAGGTGCAGGGCGGGATCGTGGGCGACGCGACGATCGACGACGGCGCGCACCATGGGCCCAACTGGCCCACCGACACCGGGAACGGCGCCGCGCAGTACGCGCCCACCGTGAGCGGCCTGCCGTTCAACCGCAACATGCTGTGGGTGGAGTTCCAGAACGGGCAGGTGCAGACCTTCCCGAAGGACGCCGCGATCCCGGTGGTGTGGACGCAGCGCGGCGGCCGCGCGGTGGCGGTGCGCAAGCCCGACAACGACACCATCATCGTGCGCGGCGCGGCGGGCGGGCGCGGAAGCCGGTACGGCGTGGGCGCCAACGAGCCGGCGCTGCTGGCGCCCAGCGCCCTGCGGCAGGCGCTGACCGAGGCGGGGATCACCGTGGCCGGCCCCGTGCGGCTGGGGAAGACCCCCCCGGGCGCCAAGCTGGTGCACCGCCACTACAGCATCACGCTGGGCGAGATGATCCCGCAGGCCAACCGCCACAGCGACAACTTCTTCGCCGAGCACTTCTGGAAGGCGGCGGCGGCCCGGGCCACCGGCGAGGGGAGCTACCAGAAGGGCGGCCTGGCGAGTGCGCGGTTCTACCAGGAGCACGCGGGGGTGCCGCAGGGGCAGCTCTTCCAGGCCGACGGCTCGGGGCTCTCCGCCGACAACCGGACCAGCGCGTTCGCCCTGGTGCAGGCGCTGAACTTTGCCAACCAGCAGCCGTGGTCGCACCTGTACCACGAGAGCCTGCCCGTGGCCGGCCAGCCCGGCGGCACGCTGAACCGGATGTACGTGGGCCAGGCCGCCGCGGGGAACCTGCACGCCAAGACCGGCTACATCAAGCACGTGCGCACGCTGAGCGGCTACGTGAAGACGGCCGACGGCGAGCTGGTGGTGTTCAGCTTCCTGTACAACGGCCGCAACACCTCGGGCGCGCGCGGGGTGCAGCAGAACCTGGGGAACCTGATCGCGTCGTATAAGCGGTAGTTGTCTGCGCGCGTCGCGCGGTTGTGGGGCGGGCCTGGGAGACCGGGCCCGTTTTCTGTTTGGGAAGTGCTGGGTGCTGAGTGCTGAGTGCTGAGTGCTGAGTGCTGAGTGCTGAGTGCTGAGTGCTGGTTGAAGTTGCTGTTTCAACTTCCCTGAGGTTGTTTTGGGAGAGGTCGAATCCGCGAACACCAGTACCGTTCGCGATTCTTCGGATGGGGCCCGCGGCCCGAAAGCCCGCTTGCGCGTCCCGATCACCGTCTCGCGTCTACCCGCTCGCGACGCTACGTTTTTCGACGTGTGAGCAGCATATCGTCCACATCGACGACGAGGGCGTGCCGATGGCTACAGTGGTGGAGGATCTGCGCTTCCCGGTGGGCAAGTACACGCCGCCCGCGAGCATTTCGGCGGAGCAGCGCGCGGAGTGGATCGAGGTGATCGCGGCGCTCCCTGAGCGGATGCGGGCGGCGGTGCGGGGGCTCAGCGACGCGCAGCTCGACACGCCGTACCGTGACGGCGGATGGACGGTGCGGCAGGTGGTGCACCACGTCCCTGACAGCCACATGAACGCGTTCATCCGCTTCAAGCTGGGGCTGACGGAAGACGTGCCGCAGATCAAGACCTACGAGGAAGCCGAGTGGGCCAAACTTCCCGACGCCACGCTGACGCCGGTGGAATCGTCGCTCACGCTGCTCACCGTGCTGCACGAGCGCTGGGTGCTGCTGCTGCGCAACCTGACGGACGAGCAGTGGAGCCGCACCTTCCGCCACCCGGAGTGGGGCCAGATCCGGCTGGACCAGAACCTGGGCCTGTACGCCTGGCACTGCCGCCATCACGTGGCGCACATCACCGGGTTGCGCGAGCGCGAGGGCTGGTAGGGGGAACTGCGAGGGAACAGGGGACAGGGAACAGGGAACAGCCTGCGGGTAACGCGCAGGGGGCGAGGTGTTCGCGGTTGAAGTCCGCGAAGGCGGACTGCGTGCCGTTGTAGCCGCGACTTCAGTCGCAAACTCGCCCCGATGCCACCTCCGGTGCTCGCTCCTCCCGGTGCCCTTCTCCCCCGCCCCACCATTTCGATACCCCGAACCGACGACGTTGACCGACGCGACTGACCTTCAATCGCGGCTGCTGGGGGTGATCGCCCGCGGCGCGCACGCACCCCCCGACGACGCGGAGTTCAACGCGCTCGCCCGGGCGGTGTTCGCGCACCAGTACGCATGCAACGCACCCTACCGCGCCTACTGCGACCGCCGCGGCGCCACGCCCGAGACGATCGAGGGCTGGCCGGATGTACCGGCGGTGCCGACGGACGCGTTCAAGGCCGCGGCGCTGGTGTGCGGCGACCCGGCGAGCGCCGAGGCCGTCTTCCGCACCAGCGGCACCACGCAGGGGCGCGAGCGCCGCGGCACGCACTACGTGGCCGACCTGTCGCTCTACGACGCCGCCCTGCGTGCCGGCTTCCTCGCGCACCTGCTGCCCGACGGCGCGCGCCCCGTCGTCCTGTCGCTGGTCCCCGCCCCCGCGGATCTGCCGGATTCGTCGCTCTCGCACATGATCGGCGAGGTGATGGACGATTTCGCGGCGCCGGGGAGCGGCTGGTTCGTGAGCGCCGACGGCGGCATCGCGCACGATCGCCTGCGCGACGCCCTGCACATGGCCGAGGCGGAGGGGACGCCGGTGTGCATCCCGGGGACGGCGTTCGCGTTCGTGCACTGGCTCGACGCGCTGGCGGCCGCCGGGGAGCGATTCCGGCTACCAGACGGGTCGCGGGTGATGGACACGGGCGGCTTCAAGGGCCGCTCGCGCGAGGTTACGCGCGGTGAGCTGTACGCCGCGATCGACGACCGGCTGGGGATCGCGCCCGCGTGGTGCGTGAACGAGTACGGGATGACGGAGATGAGCTCGCAGTACTACGACGGCACCGCCGGGAGCGCGCCGGCCGTGGGCGAGCGCCTGCACATCGGGCCACGGTGGGTGCGCACCCTGGCCGCAGACCCCGAGACTCTGGATGCGCTGCCACACGGCGAGATCGGCGTGCTGCGGCACTACGACCTGGCGAACCTCGACTCGGTGATGGCCATCCAGACCGCCGACCTGGGCTTCACCACGCCGCGCGGCTTCCGCGTGCTGGGCCGCGCCCAGGGCGCCGAGGCGCGCGGCTGCTCCATCGCCATGGACGAGCTGCTGAGCGCCATTAGCCGCGGCTAGACGCCGCGCCCTGGCCAGGATCCTCCACAGATCGTCCCCCTCCCGTGTGCCCCGGGCCGAGCCTCCGTCAAGGTCTCACCGGCGAACTGGGGCGTTCGCGACCGTCTATCTTCCGCGAGCTTCCCCCGGGGCGTGTTCGGCCCTCGCCACGCCATCATCCGCCGGGGGGCAGTCATTACTCTGCCGGCAACCACATGGAATTGTTTGCACCCCCCGCCAGCCACGCGGAAGACACGTATCAGGACGTTGTCGCGGAGCTGCTTGCGGCCGATCGCAGCCGGTTCATGCCGGAGGTGTACCGTGTGCTCGCGCGGCACGAGGAGCGTGTAGGCCCGCGGATGCTGGAGGCGGTCCGCGCCGCCGCGGAGGAGACGTATGCCCGCACGGGCGACGGCATCCTGTTCGCCGTGGTCGAGGCGCTTGAGGACGCGCTCGATCGGGCGGCGCGGGAGTGGCCGACGCCGGACCACTGCCGCTTCATCCATCGGATGTTGCTCTGGTTCGGCAACGCGAACACCTTCGAGAAAGAGATGGCCGCGCGGGCGAGGATGGCCGCCGCGCTGAGCGCGCATCCCGAGTACACGGGCAATGCGATGCCGAACGCCCTGCGCATGGTGGTCGAAATGCGCAGCGCCGGAAAGTTCGACCCTCCCCCCAGCCTGCTCCGCACCCTGGCCACCCTGGGGGGCGCCGCCGTGCTGCACCACCTTCGCCAGAACGCGCGCGGATGGCTGGCGGCTGGTCTTACGCGCTTTGGAGAGGCGCTCTTCCTGTTCCACGGTGGCGACCGGACCGCCGTGCGGGAAACCGCGCTGGTCAGCTGCCGTGCGGGGAGCGCCATGCTCCTTCCCGGCGCACCGCCCGGGCAGCATGCCAAGGCGCTCGCCCTGGTGGGCGTGGCTCTCTTCGGCCGCGAACTGGGCGACCGCGACACCAACCGCCGCAGCGGCGTGTGGCATCTCCGGGCCGCCCTCGGGCTGCTGGAAGACGATCCCCGCCTGCGCGTCGCCCGGGCCTACACACAGATCCGTCTGGCGGGAGTGCTGCACGAGCTGGTTGCCGGTGACCACCGCGCGCACCAGGAGGAAGCACTCGCCGCGCTGCTGGAGGCGCTGGAGTTCCTGGAAGATAAGCCGACGGCCGGGGAGCACCCCGACATGCTCGCCCGCGCCCGGATGCTGTTGGGGATGATCCTGATCGAGCGCATCGGTGACGACCGGCGCGAGAACCTCCTTGCCGCGATCCAGGCGCTGCTCGCGGCCCTGGGTACCTGGGAAGAACACGGGAAGGCCGAGGAGGCGGCCGTAACCCTGAACGCGCTCGGCCTGGCGTTCGTGGAGCTGGGCGTGGCCGACGGAATGCAGGTGGGGCTGGATGCCTTCGAGCTCTCACTGCAGACGCTGCGGCACGACACGCACCTGCTGGAATGGGCGATAGGGCTGTCGAACCTGGGAATCACGCGGCTCCGCCTGGCGTGGCACCTGGAAGGCACGGAACGCGTGGAACAGCTGAATGCGGCGATCGAGGTGCTGCAGCGGGCCGTGGAGGCGCTCTCGCCGAGCGGGCTGAGGCACTGGGCCGCGGTCGCGCAGATGAACCTTGCCAGCAGCTACCTCGCGCGGGCGGGCGAGAACCTTCCCGGCGGCGACCCGGACGGCGACGCCGCCCGGGCACTCGCCGCCTCGGCCGCCGCCGAGGCGGTGTTCCGGCGCGAGGGAAACCCGCGCGAGTGGGCACGCACCCGGCAGGTCCGCGGGCTCGCGCAACTGGAGCGCGCCCGCCATGCTCCCGCGGCGGAACCCGGCGACCACGAACGCGGTCTCACCGCGCTGGCGGAGGCGGTGGAGGCGCTCCCCCCCGCCGCCTTCCCCCACGACGCGCTCGAGGTGGCGCTGGCCTTGGGCACCTCGGCTGCGCGGCTGGAGCGATGGGATCAGGCGGTGGCCGGGCATACGGCGGCGGTCGATGCCGCCGAGCAGTTGCGCCGGCAGGCCACCGCCGAATCGCGCCGCGACGAGATCATCGCATCAGCGCGCCAGGCGTACGCGGGGCTGGTGCGGGCATCGCTGCGCGCGGGCAGCCCGGCCCAGGCGCTCGCCGCGGCCGAGCGGGGGAAGGCGCGCCAGCTGGCCGAGCTGCTCGCGGAGCAAAATCTGAAGCCATCGCCAGCCGTGCCGGGCGAGCGGATGGAGGAGTTGGGCCGTGCCCGCGCCACACAGCTCGCCGCCGTGCGGATGCTCACCGCAGCGTCCATGCGTCAGGAGTTGCATCGAGCGGGCGACGATGCGGCCGGTACGGACCCCGCGCCGCTGGAGGAGCACGTGGCCGCCGTCGAGGCGGCGCGCGCGGCGGTGGACGCGGCGCTGGCCGCCGTCCAGGCGTATGACCCCGCCTTCGCCCTGGCCCAGGCCGAGAGCCCGCCACCCACGCCCGGTGAGCTCGCCGCCCTTCTCCCCGACGCGAACACCGCCCTCCTCAGCCTGTACCTGGGTGATGAAGCGTGCGCGTTCGTGCTGACCCGGGGTGGCGTTCACGCCGAGATCGCCGTCGAGAACGAAGGGGAGGAGCTGGACGAGGCGCTCGCCGCGTACTTCAATGCGTTCGACCGCGATCCCGAAAACGCCGACTGGTGGCTCGACGACCGGCTCGGCAACGTCTTCGACGCGCTGGGCGTGGTCACCCGCGCGCTCGCCGCGGTTCCGGGCCACGTCGACCGGCTGCTGGTGGTGCCCCATCGCGCGCTGCACCTGCTGCCTCTGCACGCGCTGGAGGTAGAGGGAGCCACGCTGATCGACCGCTTCCCGCGCGGCGTGGCGTACGCACCCTCGGCCCGGCTGCTGGGGCTGGCGCAGGGGCGGAACCGCCGCGCGTTCGACACGCTGCTGGCGGTGCGCCCCGACGCATCGCCGCCGCTTCCCTCCACGGAGCTGGAGGTGGAGATGGTGGCGGCGCGGTTCGCGCGGTCCCGCGTGATCGAAGGAGAGCAGGCCACGCGGTCTGCGCTGCTGGAAGCGCCGGAGACGGGGGCGGCACTCGCGCACGCCCACGCGCTCCACATTGCCTGCCATGGTGAGTTCGACCCCGAGGTTCCGCTCGACTCGGCACTGCTCCTGGCTGGCGAGGAACGGCTCACCATGGGGGAGGTGTTCTCGCTGGAGCTGGGCACGTGCCGGCTGACCATGCTCTCGGCCTGCGGAACGGGACGCGTGGGCCTGGGCAACACGGAAGAGTACGTTGGCCTCCCCGCCGGCTTCCTGTACGCGGGCAGCGCCGCGGTGGTCAGCAGCCTGTGGTCAGTGGACGACATGTCCACCGCGCTGCTCTCCGCGCGGGTGTACGAGCTGCTGCACGAGAGCGGTGACCCGTGCGCGCCGTACGCCGTGGCCGAAGCGCTGGCGCGTGCGCAACGATGGCTGCGCGACGCCACCACCGCCGAGTTGAAGGCGTGGCTGGCCGAACGTTCCCCGGATGACGCGGAGTACTGGGCAAGTGAGCTCTGGAGGGGGTCGCGGGCACGCCGGCGCCGCTCCGCGACGGCCGAGGAGAGCGAGACGGACTTCTTCGATGACCGGCCGTTCGCGGAAACGTTCTACTGGGCGCCGTTCATCGCCACCGGCTGCTGATCGGCCGGGATGGGACCAGGGCACAAAAAACACGGGGGAGTGCGAGTACCCACCTCGCACTCCCCCGCCCGTCCACACGGCTCAGCCGCCCCACCCAGACGGCCTCCCCGCGATTCGATGGATATGCACGGCGCGTGCCACTCTCGCGCCATGAACGTGATCCTCCAGCATCCCTGCACCCGTCCACTTGAACTCTTTGCAGGCGAAACGCCATCGTCCGGGTTGACGAACCGATCCCCACGCGCCACCGTCAGGACACATTCGCGTTGTTACCCGCACCGTGTCGGTGCGAACCCGGACGTTGGCCCCTCCCCTGATGCCATCGCGCAAGAGTGCAGCCGAGCCCGACGAGACGCTGACCGCGGCCATCGCCGCCGCGGCCGCCGCCGGCGAGCGCTTCGTAACGGCCAAGAGCGAGCTGGAGCACCGGCTGGCCGACATCGACGGCGCGCTGGTGGAGCTGGTGCAGCGCGTGTACGACTCCACCCCCGCTGAGTACCAGCGCACCTTCCGCGTCACCGAAAGCGGCGCCGCCGCCGACGAGCTGTCGCTGCCCGACTTCGTGCGGTACCTGATCGAGCGCCCGGGCGGCACCAGCGGCACCTTCACCATCCAGGTGGTCGAAAACCTGTACGACGATGGTGCCGCGGCGGACGATGAGGAGGAGGATGAGGACGAGCTGAACTTCTGACCCTGCCGCCAGCCCCGCTTCAGGCCGTTGGAGCCTCGCGCAGTTTGCGAGGCTTCTCGTCGTTGTTGCTGCGGCTTCAGCCGCCGGTGCGAAGTCGGATCCAGGCACTTTCCACTGAGGCCGCCGCCGCGTTGGAACCTCGTCCAGCGAGGATGCTTGGCGGCGGGCGAAGGATCCATACCATACGCCCGAGCGACAGGCAGCCTGTCGCTCGGGCGTCGGTTATAGATCCTTCGGCCTGCAACCCATTGTGCGGAAAGAGGTTGAGCGTGGCCGGCCTCAGGATGACCATCGGAGGGGATCGAAGTGGAGGGAGAAGGACATCCGGATCCAACCGTCCGCGCAACTCCCGGTGGGGCCAACGCGGCGTGGATCTCGCAGCAGCGTGAGACCGGCTTCGCGCCATCATCCCCCGATCCCGTGCCCAGGAGAGCGCCCCGATGCCCGCGAGTGGTTCTGACGCAATGCCCTACCGCACGCTGGGCCACACCGGCGAGCGCGTGTCCGCCATCGGGCTGGGCGGGTGGCACCTGGGGCTGCCCGATGTGGATGAGAAGCTGGCGATCAGGCTGGTGCACTCGGCGGTGGAGCGCGGGGTCAACTTCCTGGACAACTCGTGGGATTACAACAAGGGGAAGAGCGAGAAGCGCGTCGGCAAGGCGCTGAAGGACGGCTACCGCGACCGCGTGTTCCTGATGACCAAGATCGACGGCCGATCGAAGGAGGCCGCGGCGAAGCAGCTGGACGAGTCGCTCGACCGCATGGGCGTGGATCACATCGACCTGGTGCAGCACCACGAGGTGATCCGCTACGAAGACGCCGACCGCATCTTCCGCGAGGATGGGGCGAACGCGGCGCTGCTGGAGGCGAAAGAGGCGGGGAAGCTGCGCTACATCGGCTTCACGGGGCACAAGGACCCGCACATCCACCTGCACACGCTGGATGTGGCGCGCGCGCACGGCTTCACCTTCGACGCGGTGCAGATGCCGCTGAACGTGATGGACGCGCACTATCGCAGCTTCGAGAAGCTGGTCCTTCCCGAGCTGGTGCGCGAGAACGTCGGCGTGCTGGGGATGAAGAGCCTGGCCAACGGGCTGATCCTGCGCTCCGGCGTGGTGAGCGCGCCCGAGTGCCTGCGCTATGCGCTGAGCCTGCCCACGAGCGTGGTGATCACCGGCTGCGACAGCATGGAGATCCTGGACCAGGCGATCGAGGCGGCGGCCAGCTTCACGCCGCTGGGCGACGAGGAGCGCCGGGAGCTGCTCGCGCGCACGGCCGATGCGGCGAAGTCGGGCGAGTACGAGCTGTTCAAGACCTCGTCGATCTTCGACTCGACCATGCAGAACTTCGAGTGGCTGGGCGAAGAGCCCGAGCGCTACACCAGCCTGATGCCGGCCTGATGCCGCCCTGAGGCCGGCCTGACGACAGGCCCATCCCGAAATGGCGGACGGCACGGCTGTCCGCCTTTTCCTTTGGCGTTCGGCGGCTGCTACGTCCGTCGTATCACGGAAATCAGAGACTACGAAAGTCTGTCGCGTCCGGAGCGTCGAGCACACCTTGGACGGTGCGGCATACCCAATCAGCCGCCCCCCGGGTTCCCGCCAGCGAAAGAGAGACGCGCCATGGACAATCACTTCGAGACCGACAAGTTCCCGTTCGTCAAAGCCCGGCACTTCCGGCACGTGGAAGGGAAGCGCGCGGTCCGCCTGGTCGTGATCCACGACATGGAGTTTCCGCGGACCGCCAGCGCGGCGGAGGTGATCGCGAAGGACTTCGCCACCACCTCGGAGGTGAAGTCGGCGCACGTGTGCGTGGACACCGACAGCATCGTGCAGTGCGTGCTGGACAACGACGTGGCGTTCGCGGCGCCGGGCGCCAACAGCGACGGGATCCAGATCGAGCTGGCAGGATTCGCCAAGCTGACGCGCAAGGAGTGGCTGAGCCCCGAGGGCGTGCTGGTGCTGAACATGGGCGCCAATGCGGCGGCCCAGTACTGCCTCAAGTACGACATCCCGGTGAAGCACCTGACCAACAAGGAGCTCGCGGACAAGAAGAACCGCGGCCTGATCGGCCACGTGCAGGCCACCCAGGTGTTCGGCCCCAAGGGCGGCCACACCGACCCCGGCCCGGGATTCCCGTGGGACTTCTTCCTGGAGCGCGTGCAGAAGCACCTCGAAGCGCGCGCCGCCAAGCTGGGCAAGGTGCAGATCGGCTCCATGGCCGGGACGCCGGCGGTGCCATCGCCCGAACCGGCTGGCGCGAACGCCTGATCCTGCCGCGCGCGGAGATACACCGGGCGCCGATGGACGAAACGAAGCGGCCGGAGCGCATCCCACGCTCCGGCCGCTTCGTTGTTCTCAGCACTCAGCACTCAGCACTCAGCACTCAGCACTCAGCACTCAGCACTCAGCACTCAGCACTCAGCAGTTCTCACTCCCCGTACGGCACCCAGATGTTCTTGACATGCGTCGCCTCGCGCAGGAACTCGGCGCCTTCGCCCTGCTGCACGTTCAGCCAGTCGCGCGCGCGGCCGTAGTCCACGAAGGTGCGCTTCATGTTGCCGGCGCTCAGGCGCTCCACCATCTCGCTCCCCTCGGCGCCGCCGAAGTACCACATGCTGTCCACGTCGTCGTGCCCCGCCAGCGTCTGCGCCAGCTCGTCGCGCTTGCCGGTGACGATGTTGATCACGCCGCCGGGAACGTCGCTGGTGTCGAGCACCTGGTAGAAGTCCGTGGCCGCCAGCGGCCAGCGCTCGCTCGGGATCGCGACCACCGTGTTCCCCATCGCGATCAGCGGGGCGACGAGCGAGACGAAGCCCAGCAGCGGCGCCTCGTCGGGGCAGGCGACGCCCACCACGCCGATCGGCTCCTTCATGGCCAGCGTGACCATGCGGAACGGGGTGGCGTGCACGTCGCCGTCGTACTTGTCGGCCCAGGCGCCGTAGGTGTACAGGCGGCGGATGGTGGCCTCCACCTCGCGCGCGGCGCCACCCTCATCGCCCGTGAGCGCGGCGATGCGGCGGGCGAACTCGTCGCTGCGCGCGGCCAGGTTCTCGGCCAGGTAGTAGAGGATCTGCGCGCGGTTGTGCCCGGTCTGCTTCGCCCACCCGGCGGCCTTGTGCGCGGCTTCCACCGCGTTGCGCACGTCCTTGCGGTTGCCCAGGCCCACCTCGCCGATCAGCCGGCCGTCCGCGCCGCGGACGGAGAGCGAGTTGCCGCCGTCGGGGCGCGCCTGCTTGCCGCCGATGTACATCTTGGCGGTACGGTCGATGGGCGGCAGGCCGCCGAACTGGGGACGGGGGGCATCGGACGAATCGGCCTTGGGAGCCTTCGCCTTCTCCTTCTTCCGCCCGGCCGCCTTCTCCTCCACCTCCCAGCGCGGCTTGACGTACTCCCACAGCCCCTCGCGGCCGCCCTCGCGCCCGTAGCCGCTCTCGCGGTAGCCGCCGAAGCCGCTGGCCGCGTCGAACACGTTGGTGCAGTTCACCCACACCGTCCCCGCCTTGACCTTGGGGGCGATGTCGAGCGCCAGGTTGATGTTCTCGGTCCACACGCTGGCGGCCAGGCCGTACGGCGTGTTGTTGGCCAGCGCCACCGCCTCGGCCGGCGTGCGGAAGGTCATCGACACAACCACGGGGCCGAAGATCTCCACCTGCGCGATGGTGGAGCTCGGAGAGACGTCGGTGAAGAGCGTGGGCGGGAAGAAGCACCCTTCCTGCGGACAGCTCCAGCTGGGCTGCCACATCGTGGCCCCCTCGTCCACCCCCGCCTGCACCAGCTCCTGGATCTTCTGCAGCTGCACCGGGGCCACGATGGCGCCGATGTCCACCGCCTTGTCGAGCGGGTCGCCCACGCGCAGCGTTTCCATCCGCGCGCGCAGCTTCTCGGTCAGCCGCGCGGCGATCCCCTCCTGCGCCAGGATGCGGCTCCCCGCGCAGCACACCTGCCCCTGGTTGAACCAGATGGCGTCCACCACGCCTTCGACCACGCTGTCCAGGTCGGCGTCCTCGAACACCACGAAGGGGCTCTTGCCGCCCAGCTCCAGCGACAGCTTCTTCCCGCTTCCCGCGGTGGCCACGCGGATGATGCGGCCCACCTCGGTGCTGCCGGTGAAGGCGATCTTGTCGACGCCCTCGTGCTCCACCATCAGCGCGCCCGTCCGCCCGTCGCCGGTGATGATGTTCACCACGCCCGGCGGAAGGCCGATCTCGTGGCACACCTCGGCGAAGAGGATGGCGGTGAGCGAGGTGAACTCGGCGGGCTTGAGCACCACCGTGTTCCCCATGGCCAGCGCGGGGGCGATCTTCCACGACAGCATCAGCAGCGGGAAGTTCCACGGGATGATCTGGCCGATCACGCCCACGGGCGCCGCGTCGCGCAGCTCGGCGTCGGTCTCCATCAGCTGCGCCCACCCGGCGTGGTGGTAGAAGTGCCGGGCGACGAGCGGGATGTCGATGTCGCGCGATTCGCGGATCGGCTTCCCGTTGTCCATGCTCTCGAGGACGGCGAAGAGGCGCGAGTGCTTCTGGATCTGCCGGGCGATGGCATACAGGTAGCGCGCGCGGCCGTGCCCGCCCAGCGCCTGCCAGCCGGGGAGCGCGGCGCGCGCGGCGGCCACGGCGGCGTTCACGTCATCGGCGCCGGCCTGGCTCAGGCGGCCGAGGGGCTTGCCGGTGGCGGGGTTATCGGTGTCGAAGTACTCGCCGGTGGCGGGGTCGCGCCACTCGCCGTTGATGTAGAGCCGCGTGGTGCGGTCGTGCTCGTCGAGCCAGCGGGTGACGGGCGATGCGCTCTCGGGCGCGGGCCCGTATTCCAGCGTCTCGAAGATCTCGGCGATGCTCATGTGCGTTGCGTCCCTGTGCTGCGCCTTGCGGCGGGTGTTCCGGATGCGCGTAAGTATACTGCCCGCATCGTTCGTGCGCACGCGGGCGACCCGCGCGTGTCCCCATTCGCGGCAGATGATGGAGACGCGTTGGTGCTGGTTTCGGTGTCGGGGATGCGACTGAAGTCGCGGCTACGACGGCACGCAGTCCGCCTGCGCGGACTTCCCCACGCGGAATTCCGCGCGAAGACGAACACCCGTCACTCGCGCGGTGACAGGAAAGGAGGATCATGGAGCAGGAGGAAGTTCCCGAGTTCGGGTGGGCCGATCCAGACTCGCCGTTCGACATGGGCGACTACCGCGACGACCGGGAGCGCCGGTTCGTGGAGGCAATGCGCGCGCGGGCGCTGGGGTGGGCGGCGCTCGGCGTGGGCCCCGAAGAGGCGTTCGTGCTGCCGGACGACGACGTCCCCGCCCTTCGCCTGGGCGTGGACGTGGTGGACCGCGAGGCCGGTGCGATCGTCCGGACGTTCCAGGTGCGCTTCGATCATGCGTCGGTGGTGGTGGGCGTGGATCCCACCGCGCAGTTCACCGATCCGCCGGACCCGCGCCGCTCCTCCACGCTGCGGGCCACCTCTCCCGCGACCGCCCCCGAAGCGCTGGCGAGCTTTGCCTGCGACTGGCTGGAGGCGGAGCTGATCCGCCCGATCGAGCGGCACGAGTGGGAAGCGGAATCGTTCCGCCACACGCGCTGGGTGATGGGCGACACGGGCGAGGAGCTGATGTGGAGCGACTCCGCGAACGATCCGCGCCCGGAGCTGGGCGAGCCGGACCGCCGCATCGTGGTCCACGGCGCCCAGCCACCCACGCAACCACAGGCGACCCGGCCATCCTCCGCTTGAGTGTGGTGAACGCCGGCGCGTTCATCATCGGCGTGCGGTCGGCATCCGCGATTGCGGCGGACACGGGAACCGTGCTGGACTCCTTCGGCGCGGCGCCGGGCAGACGCGCACGGCCACCGTTGGCCTTTCTCCCACACCCGCCGCCTGAGTTCGCCGGATAGGCGGCCATCCTCGATCGCGCCATCGTTCAGGGGAAGGATCAGGCTGCGACGATGACGAGGAGAGGGCACGATGGGGAAGGCGCTGATGATCGCGGCGGCGGTGGTGCTGGGCTTTCACGGGCTGATCCACCTGATGGGCACCGTGGCCTATTGCCGCCTGGGAGAAATCGACGGGCTGCCGTACCGCACCACCCTGCTCGGCGGCCGGTTGGACGTGGGCGACGGCGGGATGATGGTGGTGGGCCTGCTCTGGGCGGTGGCCGCGGCCGGGCTGGTGACGGCCGCGGCTGGATGGCTGGCCGGGTGGAACGCGTGGACGGCGGTGCTGATCCCCGCCACGCTCCTGTCGCTGGTTCTCACCGCGCTCGACTGGTCCATGGCCTTCCGCGGCACCATGGTGGACGTGGCGATCCTGGCGCTGGTGTGGATCGGACCGCGCATGATGCCATCGCTGGCGGCGGGGTGAATGGCGCACCCAGCGGGGTGGACGCGCGACGCCATCTATCGCGTATTCGGGTGAATCGAACTCGTGGCTCGTGGTCACCACGGCGCGCAGCCCCGTCGCTTCAGGGAAGATCGAGCGGGCTGCGCACGCCGCGGCCCCCGCGGTTCAGCACGTGGGTGTAGATCATGGTGGTGCGCACGTCGGCGTGGCCGAGCAGCTCCTGGACGGTGCGGATGTCGTAGCCGTCTTCCAGCAGGTGCGTGGCGAAGGAGTGGCGCAGCGTGTGGCACCCGGCCGGTTTCGCGATCCCGGCGCGGCGGACGGCATTTCCCACCGCCTTCTGGATGGACGATTCGGAGAGATGGTGCCGGCCGCGGCGGCCCGAGCGCGGGTCGGTTGACAGCCGGCCAGAGGGAAAGACGTATTGCCAAGCCCACGTTTTCTCGGCGCCCGGCTTCTTGCGCGCGAGGGCATGTGGAAGCTCCACCGCGCCGAACCCGCCGTCCAGGTCACGCTGGTGCAGCTTACGGACCTTCTCCAGGTGCTCCATGAGCGGCTCGCGAAGCCGCTCGGGTAGCATGGTGGTGCGGTCCTTGTCGCCCTTCCCCTGCCGCACCACCAGGGACCGCTTTTCGAAGTCGATATCCTTCACCCGCAGACGCAGGGCCTCCAGCAGCCTGAGTCCGCCGCCGTAGAGCAGACCGGCCACCAGCGCGTGGACGCCGTCGAGCTGCACTAGCACGGCCCGCACCTCGTCGCGGGTGAGCACCGTAGGCACGCGCTGCGAGCGCCGGGCGCGCACCGCCTCCTCGATCCGCGGAAGGTCGATCCGCAGCACCTCACGATAAAGGAAGAGGAGCGCGCAGAGCGCCTGGTTTTGCGTGGACGCGGAGACGTTCTGCTGGACCGCGAGCCAGGTGAGGAACGCCTGGATCTCGGGCGCCCCCATCTCGCGCGGGTGCCGTTTGCCGTGGTGCATTACGAATCGGTACACCCACTGCGCGTACGCGCGCTCGGTGCGCAGGCTGAAGTGCTTCAGGCGGGCTGCCTGCCGGACTTGGTCCAGCAGCTTCGGCTCGGACATCAAATCACCGCAGTGCGGGGCGAGGGATGCATTTCCGGCGCACGTTGATTCCCGATAACGCACGAAACAAGAGCGCTATCCCGCCACCGCGCGTACATATCCGCGTAATGCCCGCGCCCGCACCAGCGCATCGGCTTGCCTGCGTGTGATTTACTGGCGCTTGACGTTCTGAGGGACGAGTATTATCTGGATTGGAGCGGATTCGGTATAACACTGCGAGACGCCGGTGTTGGCCGGAATTCCGTCCACTGAACAACAAGTTGAACGAAACCGCTTCGCGGTAGCTTTGACCGGCGGCACCAGCTTTCGAGCGGGTGCCGCCGAGTTGCGTGGTGACGATGGGCTGTTGTTCGCAGCGAGTGACTGGGCTTTCTCGTCCATTCACCCGTTGCGAAAGGAG
>DASSJS010000199.1:0-23310 GCA_035691085.1 Longimicrobium sp. | reverse complement strand
ACCCCTGCAGACGCATCGCTTCGTAAACGCTTAGACGTCTATGGCAGTCTGGATGTATGTGCACCTCGCGGTTCCCAAAAGCCACCGTATAGCTTGGTTGGTCCCACGAGAGCGTTTTGAAGCTCCTGCTTCCGCTCCGACCAGGAACGAGAGCACCAGGACGCGAAAACTTTGGTGATTTCGGACGCATACACCAATGATTGCGATGTACCGGGAAATCATCGGGGTTTACATTGCGTGAAAATCTCACTGGTTCCACCAAATTGGCGATTGCAGCACGCACGGTAACATTTTGCCGATCCGTCGTCGTCGGCGCCGGAGGCGTCCAGACTACATGCGGGAATAACTCCGGATTGATACCAACAACGAACAACCTGTCCCGGCTTTGAGGGGTTTGGTAGTCACTAGCGTTGAGCACTGCGGAGGTCACCGTGAACCCAGCCCCCTCGAGTGCCCCGCAAATCTCTTCAAACCGGGTTGCGTGCTTCTCACTGCATAATCCTGGAACGTTCTCGAGAACGAAGAAACCGACAGGACTACGTTCGTTTAAAGCCGAAAGCAGCCGAGCATAAACTAGCGGGAGTTCATGGCGCGGATCTTCGTCTTCGACAAGCGGATTTGCTCTAGAGAAACTTTGGCAAGGCGGTCCGCCGATCACTCCTTCTGGGGTAAAGAGGCCACCGTGGAGTTCGTCGAGCCGTGCAAGTGTGATATCTCGAATGTCCTCACAATACGCGTTATGAGGTTCGTTTCGATTATGCTTATAAGACGCAATACTATCTGGGTTTTTGTCGAACGCCAACCCGATTTCATAACCGGCGCGTTCGAAGCCCAGATCCAAGCCACCTGCTCCGCAGAATAGACTTAGCAGCAAGCCGCACCTCCAAGGAACGCAACGAACTCGAAGGGTAGCATAGGGTGACTCCAGAAGCTATGTCGGGTCGCGTGTCGTGTTCCCAAGACCTTAGCTCCTTATCAGCTGGAGTACGCGCTCGGCGACATCTGCCAGCGACTCTTCAACCTCACAGGCCCAGACGCGAAGAACTCGCCACCCATTGGCGGCGAGTGCTTCGTTGTTCCGATGATCCCGCGCCCGGTTCGTTTGGATTTTACCGCTCCAATACGGTGCGTTTCCAACCGGAGCCCGGTAGTGCACGGGGCACCCATGCCAAAAACAACCATCGATGAACACGGCAACCCGAGCTTTGGTAAAGATCAGATCGGGGCGGGTGCCACAAACACGTCGATGCAGTCGGTAGCGGACGCCGAGACGCCACAGATGTCTGCGCAAGGAAAGCTCCGGGCGGGTGTCCGCGCTCCGGATGCGCCGCATGTTCTCGCTGCGTGCAGCACGGCTAATCCGGTCGAGACTTCGAGCCGCAGCAGACGAGACGTTGGCACTTTCGTCGGTCATGTCAACGAATCTACTTGTGTGTGACTAATTTCACAATCTCTCGCATTGACTCGGCTGCAATCATCGAACCGCACGCAAGGCTTCTTCCGAATTTACCTTGAGAAGCTTCTACGTAGTACCTTCGCTGGCTCGGCTTCTGGATCAACCCGGCCGGAGTGAACGGCGTACGCCAACCAGCCTCCGGAGCCCATGTCCAGAGCAGTCCCTCCGCACGCGCACCACCCCGTTCGCACCGGGATGCGCATGAAGATCGTGGTGTTCGGCCTCACGATCAGCTCATCGTGGGGGCAACGGCCACGCAACCCTCTGGCGGGCTGACCAGGGCGCCCCTCCGCCGCGGGCACCGCGCGCGGATGCGCCGACGTGAAGCTTGTGCCCGGGCGGGTTCCGCCGCACTGTAGGTAACTCTCCCATTCGAGCACCGCCGTTCAGGCCCACCCTTCCGGTCTCCATCAACCCACGTCGTTTTCCACGCCCGCGGAACATCGGCCGCCGCGGACGCCAGGCCGCCTCCGCGCGTGCGGAAGCCGGGCCGCCCTTTTCATGCTCATCGACAGGCCAATGCAATGAGAACACCCAGCGCGCGCACTCCCCGCCAGCTCACCTCCCCCGCCGCCATCGCCGAAGACGCACTCTACGCGCGCATCATCAAGGAAGGGATCCCGCGCACGGGCACGGCCCGCAACGTGGCGGTGGTCGGCGCCGGCGTGGCGGGGCTGGTGGCGGCCTCGCTGCTGTCACAGGCGGGGCACCACGTGACCATCTACGAGGCCTCGCAGCGCATCGGCGGGCGCATCTACACCGTGCGCGAGCCGTTCACGCACGGGTTCTACGGCGAGGCGGGCGCCATGCGCATCCCGTCGTTCTACACGCTCACCACCGACTACATCGAAAAGTTCGGCCTCCCCACCAACACGTTCGTGAACTACGACGTGGAGGGGAACGGGTACATCTACGTGAACGGCGTGAAGGTGCGGCAGAAGGAGTACAACAAGAATGGGTCGGCGGGGCTGGGCTACCCGCTGCTGGAGGGCGAGCAGCTCACCGGCCAGGCGCTGCTGACCAACGCGCTCGCGCAGATCTCCGCGTACGTGGGCAAGGAGTCGCTGGTCGAGTGGCAGACCGACCGCTGGAAGCAGGTAATCGAGAAGTACGGCGAGTACACGGTCCGCGAGTTCCTCAAGGGCACCACCTTCTACTCCGAGGGTGCCATCGAGCTGATCGAGGTGATGCAGGACCTGGAGTCGCGCACGGACTCGTCGCTGATCCAGCAGATCGTGGAGATCAACGACCACGGCAAGGACGTGGAGTACACCGAGATCACCGGCGGGATGGACCAGTTCTCCGAGGCCTTCCTCCCCGGGCTCGCCGCTGCCGGGGTGGAGATCCACAAGGGCCACCGCCTCACCGCCATCGACCGGCACGATGGCGACGCGGGCGTCACGCTGCACTTCGAGCGCGACACCGCCGCCGGTGGCGGCGGGGAACCGCTGGCGCACCCCACGGTGGAAGCCGACGCGGTGATCGTGACCATCCCGTTCCCCGGCTTCCGCTACGTGCGCGTCACCCCCATGCTCTCGCACGGGAAGCGCAAGGCCATCCGCGAGCTGCACTACGACGCGGCCACCAAGATCATGCTGCAGTTCAAGAGCCGGTTCTGGGAGACCAACGACGGCATCCGCGGCGGCCAGAGCATCACCGACCTCCCCAGCCGGTTCATCTACTACCCGAGTCACGGCTACGGCGACCCCAACGGCGGGGTGGTGATCACCAGCTATACCTGGGGCGACGAGGCGCGCGGGTGGGACTCGCAGCCGCCCGAAGACCAGATCCGCTGCTCGCTGGACGACGTGGCCGCGGTGCACGGCGACTACGTCCGCGACGAGTTCGTGATGGGCGTGGTGCAGAGCTGGGCCACCGACCGCTACTCCTACGGCGAGGCCGCCATGTTCTACGGCGGCGAGCTCGAAGAGCTCCAGCAGTACATCCCCACGCCCGAGGGCGCCATCCACTTCGCGGGAGAGCACACCTCGCTCAAGCACGCATGGATCGAGGGTTCCATCGAGTCCGGCATCCGCACCGCGCTGGAGGTGGCGGGGCTTGCCGGCCTGCTGGTGGACACGGCCGCCGCCGAGCCCGTGGCGGCGCACCCACCCGCCGCCTGAATTCATGAAGTGAGACGTCGTCATCGCCCGCTCCCGGCTTGTAGCAGGCCGGGAGCGGGCGATTCTTTGCGTGGGCACGCAGCATCAAGGTAGATCCTAGCATCAGCTTCTACGTAGATCCTGCGCTGGCTCGGCTTCTGCATCCGATCCGCCCGGAGTGAACGGCACGTCGCGACCCAGCTTCCGGAGCCCATGTCCAGAGCAGTTCCTCCGCCCGCGCACCACCCGCTGCCACAGGGGTGCGCATGAAGATCGTGGTGTTCGGCCTCACCCTCAGCTCGTCGTGGGGGAATGGGCACGCGACGCTCTGGCGGGGGCTGGCGCGGGCGCTGATCCGCCGCGGGCACCGCTTCGTCTTCTTCGAGAAAGACGTTCCGTATTACGCCGGCACGCGCGACCTGTGGGAGATCCCCGGCGGCGAGCTGGTGCTGTATCCGGAGTGGGAATCCGTTCTCCCCTACGCCAAGAGCCACCTGGCCGACGCCGACGTGGCGATGGTCACCAGCTACTGCCCGGACGCGATCGAGGCTACACGCCTCTCGCTCGACTCGCCCGCGCAGCTCCGCACCTTCTACGACATGGACACGCCCGTCACGCTCGACGGTCTGCAGAGCGGCGGCGTGGCCTATCTCCCGCCCGAGGGCTTAAGCGGCTTCGACCTGGTGCTCAGCTTCACCGGCGGGCCGGCGCTGGCCGAGCTGCGCACGCGGCTGGGCGCCCGCCGCACGGCGCCACTCTACGGCCACGTCGATCCAGACGTCCATCGCCCCGTCCCCGCGCTTGACGGCGAGTTCGCGGACGTCAGCTACCTGGGCACCTACGCGGCCGACCGGCAGGCGGCGCTCGAGGCGCTGTTCATCGAGCCGGCGCGGCGGATGCCGGAGCGGCGCTTCCTGATCGCCGGCGCGCAGTATCCGCACGACTTCCCGTGGACGGACAACGTCTTCTTCCGCCGCCACCTCCCGCCGCCCGAGCACCCGGCGTTCTTCGGCTCCAGCGGCCTCACCGTCAACGTAACACGGCGGGCGATGGCGCGGATGGGGTGGTGCCCCAGCGGCCGCCTGTTCGAGGCGGCGGCGTGCGGCGTCCCCATCCTCAGCGACACGTGGGACGGGCTGGGCGACTTCTTCACCCCGGGCGATGACATCCTGACCGCTGCTACCACCGACGAGGCGATTTCTGCCATCTCCCTCCCGCGCAGTGAGCTGGCGCGCATCGGCGCCGCGGCGCGCGAGCGGGTGCTGGCCCAGCACACCAGCGACGTGCGCGCGGCCGAGCTGGAGGCGCTGCTCGACGCGGCCGTGCGCGGCGATGGCTGGTCGGGGGACGATGACGACGTGGATGCGGCCGAGGGGACACTGGCGATGGAGGCGGGGGCATGACGTGGGGCATCGTGCCGGCGGCGGGCGCGGGAACGCGCATCCAGCCGCTGGCCTTCAGCAAGGAGCTCCTCCCCGTGGGCAGCCGCGAGGACGAGAACGGCGTGGAGCGGCCGCGCGCCGTGAGCGAGTACCTGGTGGAGCGGATGATCCGCGGCGGCGCCGGCCGCATCTGCTTCGTGATCTCGCCCGGCAAGGGTGACATCCTGGGCTATTACGGCGGCTCCATCGGCGGCGCGGACGTGTGCTACGTGGTGCAGCCGAAGCCGTCGGGCCTCTGCGACTCCATCTTCCGCGCCCTCCCGTTCGTCCCGCCGGGGGATGACGTGCTCGTCGGCCTCCCCGACACGCTCTGGTTCCCGGAAGACGGGTTCGCGGCGCTCCCGGACGGCGACTTCTCGTTCCTCCTCTTCCCCGTCGACCGCCCCGAGTTCTTCGACGCGGTGGTGCACGATGAGGCCGGGAACGTGAGCGAGATCCAGGTGAAGCAGCCGGGCGCGGCCACGCACTGGGTGTGGGGCGCCTTCAAGCTCCCCGCGCGCACCCTGGCCCAGCTGCACGCGCTCTGGCAGGAGCGCGGCCGCAAGGACGAGTACATCGGCACGCTGGTGAACGCGTGGCTGGAGCGCGGCGGATCGGCGAAGGGCGTCCGCGCCGGCGAGGCGTACGTGGACGTGGGCACGCTACACGGCTACCGCGAGGCCATCCACGTGCTGGAAGACCGCCCGCCGCACCACGAAGTGGGCGGGTTCGCGTGCGAGCCGCAGTCCTGGCGCCCCGGAGGCGTCGCCCTGGCCTGAGCCGCCCGCGGGTGGAGCCTCGCGCGGTTTGCGAGGCTTCTCGTAGTTGTTGCTGCGGCTTCAGCCGCCGGTGGGGAGCTCGGCCCGTCGTTTCCCTGAGGACGCCGGGCGAGGAGCCCGCCACCGAGAGTTTCGCCTGACCTGGAGACCGAACACGATGAGCGTGACCGCCGACGCGGAGACCCTTTCGCCCGAGGCGCTGGAGGCCCGGGTGCGCGAGCTGGGCCCCTGGTTCCACAACCTGGACCTGCGGGGCGTGAAGACGGCGCCGGACCATTTCCTGGGCGACTATCCCAGTTTCAAGTTCGCCAACTTCGCGCACGTGATCCCCCAGGACCTCACGGGCAAGTCGGTGCTCGACATCGGCTGCAACGCCGGCTTCTACAGCATGGAGATGAAGCGGCGCGGCGCATCCCGAGTCGTCGGCGTGGACAGCGAGGACCTGTACCTGAACCAGGCGCGCTTCGCCGCCCGGGTGAACGGGCTCGACATCGAGTACCGCAAGCTGAGCGTGTACGACGTGGCACGGCTGGGCGAGAAGTTCGATTTCGTCATCTTCATGGGCGTGCTGTACCACCTGCGCCACCCGCTCCTGGCGCTAGACCTGCTGCGCGAGCACGTCGTGGGCGACCTGCTGCTGTTCCAGAGCATGCAGCGCGGCTCCGAAGATTCCATCGACGTGGGCGCCAACCACGAGTTCTGGGAGACCGAGCTCTTCGACCTGCCGGCCTACCCCAAGCTGCACTTCATCGAGCACCGCTACGCCAACGACCCCACCAACTGGTGGGTGCCCAACGCCGCCTGCGCCGAGGCCATGCTGCGCAGCAGCGGCTTCCGGATCGTGGAGCACCCCGAGCAGGAGGTCTACCTCTGCCGCGTGGCCGACCTGACGGACAGCGAGCCGCGCGCCGTCTACCCCGCGCGCCAGGGAGACGGCCGGTGATCGAGGCGGTGATGCTCTGGAACGAGCCGAACAACATGTCCCACTGGGACTTCGGCATCGATCAGGGCTGGCGGATCTACGCCGAGATGGTGAAGCAGGCCGGCGCCGCCGTCCGCGCCGAGAATCCGAAGCTTACGCGCGTGCTGGGCGGGATGAGCCCCATCGACCCCGGCTTCATCCGCCTCCTGGAAGGGCAGGGGGCGCTGGATGAGGTCGACGTCGTCGCCGTCCACGGCTTTCCGCTGGACTGGAACCTCTGGTCGGTGGATGACTGGCCGAAGAAGCTGGCCTGCGTCCGCGAGGCCACGCACCTCCCCGTATGGGTGACCGAGGTCGGCGTCAGCACCTACGCCAACGAAGACGTGCAGAAGCTCGGCCTGATCAGGACGGCCGAGCTGTTGCGCGGCCAGGCCGAGCGCGTGCACTGGTACTCGCTCTTCGACCTGCCGCGCGCCTGGGGTGCCACCACGCGCCACAAGGAGCGCGAGGGGTCGAGCTACTTCCGCCACTTCCACATGGGCCTGGTCCGCCCCGACGGCGTGCCCAAGAAGGCCGCGGAGGTGTTCCCCGAGTACGCGCCCGAGCTGGGCCTGTGCCAGTGGTTCCACTACGAGGATCCCAGGCTCGACGACGCCGTCCGCTGGTTCCGCAAGCTGGGCGTGAAGAAGGTGCGCACCGGACTGGCCTGGAGCGACGACCACGACCGCGACGCCCAGGCCTGGTTCGACCGCCAGATGAAGGCGCTCGACGAGTTCGACGTGACCGTCACCTTCTGCTTCACCCCCGAGTGCCGCGGCATCGCCCCGCACCACACCAGCCCCCCCCAGCAGGTGGAGGAGTTCGCCGACTTCTGCGCGCGGATGGTACGGAGGTACGGGTAGGGAGTGTTTGTCCTACACGATTACTGATTTTATACACGGAGGGCACGGAGAACCACGGAGGCCACGGAGAACCGCTCTGAAGTTCTCCGTGCCCTCCGTGTTCCTCCGTGTCCTCCGTGTTCACCCAAAGCAGGGCCAGACTCGTCACGGCGGCTTCGATCCTGCGCTGGACCGCTTCAGCATCGACGGGTGGGCCAGACGCCATGGAGCAGGCCGTGCGTGCGGGAGCGATCACGTTCGACTCTTTGCGGGGCAGGGAAGCGTACCGGGGCGCTGGGGGCATCCGCCCATCCCGCGGAGCGAGGAGATGACCGCGCGCGAGCGCTTCACCGTGCCGCTGGAGGTGGAGATCCGCCCCTGCACGGCGGACGACCTGCCGAACCTGGAGTGGCACGGCATGTTCGCGCTCGATCGCCCCCTCATTCACGAAGCCTTCGAGCGGCAGCGGAGCGGGCAGGGGCTGATGCTGCTGGCGGTGGCCAACGCCTTCCCCATCGGCCAGGCGTGGATCGACTTCGACGCGCGGCCAGACGAGCGCGGCGTGGCGGTGATCTGGTCGGTGCGCGTGTACCCGTTCCTGCGGGGCGGCGGCATCGGCGCGCGGCTGCTGGCGGCGGCGGAGGCGGCCATCCGCGAGCGCGGCTTCCGCATCGCGGAGATCGGGGTGGAGAAGGACAACCCCCGCGCCCGCACGCTGTACGAGCGCGTGGGCTACCGCCTGCACCGCGAGATGGTGGACGAGCTGCGGTACAACGATTGGGATGGAAAGCCGGTGGTTCAACCGGTGGACCAGTGGATGCTGCGCAAGGACGTACGCCGCGCTTCGTCCGATGCGTGGCGCGGGCACGCATCAACCGCCAGGGGGACGTAGCGGTTGCCAAACAGCCTCGGCGGAGGGTGGATGAACAGCGCGGGAGCGGCACCATGGCCGCTCCCGCGATTTCGTTGCTGATTCATCCGTGGCGGCCCGGCTTGCCTCACCGTGCGTGATTACGGGATTGCCCTGCTGTGCCGCAGGTATTCGCGCGCGGCCTCGTCCATGGCACGGTTGGTCACCACCGACACGGTGCTCCGGTCGCGGCTCACCTCCACCATGTAGATGGATGCCAGCGGATAGCGGCCGGCGTCTTCCAGCCCGCCGGCCGCGAACTGCCCGTCCACGAACACCCGGATCGGCTGCACGCGCCCGCGGATCACCGCGCAGTACACGTGCGCCTGCCCGGCCGTTTCCGACGGGCACGGCCTCCGCCGGTAACCAACGCGGCTTTCGATCCACTCCAGCGTGCCGAACCCCTGCAGCGCGCGAGGGCCGGCGTAGCGAAGGAAGTCGTCGCCTCCGCAGTCGCTGCCCGGTGATACGTACACCGAACACCGGGCCGCGTGGCGCCGCCCGACCACCTCGAGCGCCGCGAGCATCACCGGGTCCGGGCGCAGGCGAACGCGGATGGTGTCCGCGCCCACGGCATCCATCGCCAGCCGCGCGTCCGTGTAGCCGATGCGGTGAATGACCAGCGTGTCTCCGGTGCATCGATCGCGAATGCGCCCCCGGCGTCCGTCTCCTCCTCCACGCTCCCGATGCGCACCGACGCGCCCCCCATCGCCGCGCCGCTCGCCGAATCCGTCACCACGCCGGTCACGCGGCGCTGCGCGGAAGCGGGCGCGCCGGCAATCGCCGCGATCGTGAGCAGCGAGGAGAGAAGAAGGAAAGCCGGGCGCAACGTCCGATGTCTGGAGAACGAGTTGGCGTGGAGGTTCGAATCGAGAACGTCTCACATCCCGTCAATCGAACGCCGGGAGTGGGGCACGCATGTCCCAATCTGACGCCGTGAAGGGTCCCCGATGAGGAAGCGTGTGTCCGTCCGCTGCCGCGCGGAGCGAAGGTGGACGAGCGCGGGCGAGGCTTGGAGGCGCGGGTGAGCAGGGCTCATTTCCCATCGACGTGAATCTCGATCCTCATTAGCAGCAAGCACTTACGAATCATGAATTTTATATTTCGTCTGGCTGCAGGGGTGTGGATGCCGCACCATCTCTGGGGTTTAATGTCCAGTTAAGAATCCAAATAAAACCTTTTCGAGGTTTCCCACGTCTTAATCCACGAGCACGGTGAACGTGCTCCAGACCTGGAACCCCGAGCCTGCCGAGGCCATGATGAACAAGAACATCGCCAACACCGTCCGCGCCGCCTTCGCCCTCTTCCTGCTGGGCCTGGGCCTGTACGCGGGAGTCGACACCCTGGTCGCCAAGGAGCTGGCCGGGCGCGGCCTGAGCACCTGCGGGCAGGCCGAGAACCCCTGCACGCTCGCGCCGCTGAAGGTCACCACCGCCAAGCCTTCGGGCCGGATGGTGAGCTCCGCCGCCGCCGATGAAGGCAGCGCGAAGGCCCTGGGCGCCGCGCCCGCGGCCGGTGCCCATCTGCACGCGATCTCCGAGAGCTGACCTCTCACCCACCCTCGGACTCGCTTTCCAGATAGATGCCCCGGCGCCGCAACTGCGGCGCCGGGGCCGTTCGTTGGGTAGATTCTCCCGCTTCACCCTTCGGACGCCAGGATATCCAACGTGACCGCCACCGCCGGCTGCCGCACCCTCACGCTCATCGATCCGCCAACGGGGACGCCGTTTCCCGCGCTGGTGCTGTACCCGTCCACCGCGCCCGAGCGGCCGGTGCGGATGGGGCCGTACGAGCTGGAGGTGGCGATGGGCGGCCCCGTCGCGGACGGGGCGCACCCGCTCGTCGCCGTGTCGCACGGGAGCGGCGGGTCGCACCTGACGCATCGCGGGGTGGCGGCGCACCTGGCGCGCGCGGGGTTCGTGGTGATCGTCCCCGAGCACCCGCGCAACAACCGCAACAACAACGAGCTGGCCGGCACGCACACCCTCCTGGCCGACCGCCCGCGGCAGCTGAGCCTGGCCATCAGCGCGGCGTATGAGGATGCCGCGCTCGGCCCGCTCCTGGTTCCCGATGCCGTGGCGGTGATCGGCCACTCGCTGGGCGGCTACACCGCGCTCGCGCTGGCCGGCGGCCGCCCCGTGGCCGCCGAGCACGAGACGCCCGACCGCCAGATCCACCCCGTGCCCGTCACCCCGGATGTCCGCGTGAAGGCGCTGGTGCTGCTGGCGCCCGCCACGCCGTGGTACATGGTCCCCGGAGCGCTCGCCGCCGTCCGCGTGCCGATCCTGATGATCAGCGGCGAGAAGGATGAATCCGCGCCGCTGTGGCACGCCGCCGTCGTCACGCGCGGCGTCTCGGCCCAGGCGCCGGTGGAGCACCGCATCGTTCCGAACGCGGGCCACTACTCGTTCCTGACCCCGTTCCCCGGGGCGATGACCAACCCCGGCTTTCCGCCCTCGCAGGACCCGCCCGGCTTCGACCGCGCGGCGTTCCACCGGGAGATGTACCCCGAGATCGAGGCGTTCCTGCGGCGCGTGCTGCGGGTGCGGCCGGCGGCTGGCTGACGGTTGGGATCTCGATCGCAATCATCCAGTTTTGCACCGGCAGCTTTGGGCGGCGCCGGGGGCGTTCTATCGGTAGATTCACCGCCGCGGACCGGCGGCTGAAGCCGCGGCAACAACTACGACAAGCCTCGCAAACCGCGCGAGGCTTCACCCGCGGTGGTATCATCGCGGCCTGATCCCCATCAGGATCACCTGGTCGCTGAGTTCGGGATGCACGACGACTCTCCGCATTCGATGTCTCATTAACCGGGACGAGGGCGACGATGGCGCGGGTGCTGATCGCGGGGTGTGGCTACGTGGGCGGTGCGCTGGCGGAGATGATGGCGGCGGATGGCCACGACGTGTGGGGAATGCGCCGCAACCCGGCCGCGCTTCCGCCCGGCGTCCACCACCTGGCCGCCGACCTGCGCGATCCCGCGTCGCTCCACGCGCTGCCGGATGGGCTCGACTACGTTGCCTATACCGCCACGGCCGACGCCTTCACCGACGACGCCTACCGCGCCGCGTACGTGGACGGCGCCCGCAACCTGATCGATGCGCTGGCGCGGCAGGGGCAGGCGCCGCGGCGCATCGCCTTCACCAGCAGCACGTCGGTGTACGCGCAGATGGACGGCGAGTGGGTGGACGAGGATTCACCCGTGGAGCCTTCCGGGTTCGGCGGGCGGCGGATGCTGGAGGGCGAGCGGGTGTTCCTGGACGGCCCGTTCCCCGCGACGGTGCTGCGGCTGGGCGGCATCTACGGCCCCGGCCGGGCGAGCCTGGTGGAAAAGGTGAGGGCGGGCCAGGCCGAGTGCCCGCCCGCCCCCAGCTGGACCAACCGCATCCATCGCGACGATGCCGCCGGCGCGCTCCGGCACGTGCTGACGCTGCCGAACGCCGCGCCCGTCTACCTCTGCGTGGACCGCGAGCCCGCCGAACTCTGCGACATCTACCGCTGGCTCGCCCGGCGCCTGCGCGCCCCCGAGCCGCGCGTGGCCGCGGACGCGGCGGACACGCGCAAGCGCACGCGCAGCAACAAGCGCTGCAGCAGCGCGCGCCTTGCCGCCAGCGGCTACACCTTCCGCCACCCCACCTTCCGCCAAGGCTTCGAGGCGATCATCGCCGGCGGTTTCTCGGACACGCCGTGAAGACCGTCATAACGAGGCGATGTCACTTGGGAGATCAGTCGTCATCATCTCCGTCGTCGTAGTACTCGTCGTCGGGTTCCGGCAGATCGTACCAGTTCGGATTGTCTTCGTCGGATTCTTCGGGAGCGTTCCCGCCCCCATAGAACAAGGCGTCTGTCTCCGCCGCGTCCCAGTCGGAGCCATCATCATCACCCTGATCCTGGGTGTAGCTGGGAGATTCATACATGACCATGTATGCCTGGGATCGTTCTTCTCCTTCGCGTTCCTGAGCCTCAACCTCTATCTGGTTGCGGGCCCGCGCCACCGCTGGGTGCAATCGATCCCACTCGGCGGGATCCAGAGTCGGTGCTACCGCAATCCACCTGAGCAACATCTCGCGGAACGTTGCGGGTGCGGCGATATCCACATTGTCGTTGAGCCACGCCTCCAGCACCGCCGGTTCGTCACGTACCTCCGGAGCGGATTGCGGCGTGGTCGAGGGAGGCGCCAGGGGCGTCGCAACCGGAGTTATCACGCTCGGCACCGGACTCGGTGGGACACCAGGTGCTGCGTTCACGGCGGACGAGTTGAGCCGCTGGAGACACGTAAGAACCTTTCGGCCGGCACTCAGCAACTCCTCCTCCCGCTGGAGAACCGCCCAGTGGTGCGCATCGCTGTCCGCGGCGGCCTTCGCCAGATGGATTGTGTTCCGGCGATCCTTGATCAGCTGAATGTCGTCCCAAATCTCCGCAAGCTCCCGCGCTCCGGCCCCCGCCTTTTCCCACGCCTTGAGCACCTCACCGAACATCAGGCGCTTGCCGGGCTTGGCATAGCCCCGTGCGTGTGCGTGAGATTGAAGGGCGGCTTCGATGATCGACCCGTAGAGAAGCACTGCAGCCTTCACCGCTCCCGCCCGTGCTGAAAGACCAAACTGGCCGACCCAGCCGCGCGGAGTCTCGTACTTCAGGTGCCGCAAGAGAAATTCTTCTTGAAAGTGGAGATATTGATGCTCGGCCGCGATCATGTCCCGGATCGGCAGGTCGGGGATGAAGCGCCAACGAGCCTTCAACTCCGAAAGCGATGGAAGTGCGAAATGCGCGGGTTCGAAGAAGAAGCGTGTGGCCATGGAGAGCTTTGGGCGAAAGAGATCCATTTCATGGGAACATTTGATACCTGATACGCTGGTGATCGCTGCCTCGCAAGTGGTTTCAGCCACTTCGCGAGTCAGGAAATAAGAGCGATGTCGATCGACCAAGAGCCGTTACGGAATGGTGCGCGGGCGGCCCGCCTGCACTCTTTTGTTTCCGGCGAGTGGGTGCAAATCGTCTCCGGAACTTCGCTTTAAGTTGATGCAAAACGATGGTTTAGAATCATCCGCCGAACGGTGGTCGGCATGGCATTCGGCCTGCCTTTACGGGACACACTCCCCGCACGATGTCCATCCTTTCCGCCGTGTCCTGGAAGACGCGGCCGGGCCTCGTGCGCCGCATCCACCCGCCCCCGTTGAGGACCGCCCCGATGTACCATCGTCTCAAGCGCCTGCCCCTCGTCCTTGCCGCCCTTGCCCTGGGCGCGTGCTCCGGCGACCTGCTGAGCCCCGACGGCGCCCGGCGCGCCATCATCCCCCCGGCGCACGACCCCATCATCTTCGTGCACGGGTGGCACGGCACCGCCAGCACGTGGACCACCATGATCGGCCGCTTCAAGGCCGACGGGTACACCGACGCCGAGCTGGTGAACTTCACCTACAGCTCCGACCAGTCCAACGCCACCACCGCCAAGCTCCTTTCCGCCCGCATCGACTCCGTGCTGGCCGCCACCGGCGCCACCCGCGTGGACATCGTCAGCCACAGCATGGGCGGGCTGAGCACGCGGTACTATGCGAAGAACCTGGGCGGTGCCGGCAAGATCGACGCGTGGGTGTCGCTGGGCGGCCCCAACCACGGCACGCAGACGGCGTACGCCTGCTTCACCACGGCCTGCCAGGAGATGTACCCCGGCAGCACCTTCCTGAAGAACCTGAACGCCACCGACGAAACGCCCGGCACCCCGCGCTACGCCACCTGGTGGTCGCCGTGCGACGAGGTGATCAACCCCGACAGCAGCGTGCCGCTCACCGGCGCCACCAACAGCCAGACCGCGTGCCTCACCCACAGCGCACTGCACGAGGACGCAACGGTTTACGGCAAGGTGCGCGACTGGGTGAAGTGAGCGTCAGCCGGCATCACGATCATCACGAGCGGGGCGGGCCTGGAGGGTGGGCCCGCCCCGCGTGTCAGGCAGGGCGCCCCTCGTGCGTTCAGAAGAGGAACACGCCCCTTGACCCGCCCCCTTCCGGAGCGCCTTGATGATCCGCCCACGCCCTTTCTCCCGCGCCCTTGCCCTGCTCGCCGCCGCCTCAGTTGCCGCCGGATGCGACTCCGTCACCGGGAACGGGGGTGGCGGGGGCGGCGGCGGGCCGCGCTTCGCCACGCCGGTGGCGATGCCGGTGCTCGGGTTTGGCGCGGTGCCCGAGCGCGTCACCTCGGAGCTGACGGTGCGCGGGAGTTGGGCGTACACCGGCACGCACCGTGACACCACGCGCGCGCCGGGGAACGCCATCAAGGTGTGGAACGTGGCCGGCGCACAGCCGGTGCTGGTGGATTCGGTGATCGTCCCCCTTCCGCCGCCTGCCGCGGCCCTTCATCCAGGGTGGGCGCACCACGACGAGGAGGGCGCGACCAGCACCGACCGCATCGGCGACGTGCAGGTGTCGGACGACGGCGCGCTGCTGGTGGCGGCCACCGAGGGCGGGCCGGGGTCGATCCTGCTGTACTCCCTGGCCAACCCGGCGAAGCCGGCGCTGCTGGCTCGCTTCGCCAACGAAGACACCGAGCCGGGCGTGCACACGGCAAAGGTGGCGCGGGTGAACGGGCGCCTGTACGCCTTCCTTTCCATCGATCCGCGCGCGTCCACCGGCACGCCGGCGCGGCTGGTGATCGTGGACCTGGCCGACCCCGCCCACCCGCAGATGGTGATGTCGCGGGTGATGGGACGGCCGTACCAGCACGACGTGTTCGTCCGCGACGGGATCCTGTTCACCGCGCTGTGGCACGACGGGGTGGGGATCTGGGACATCGGCGGCGGCGGGCGGGGAGGGAGCGTGGCGAACCCGGTGCTGGTCTCGCGGCTGGAGCTGGCCAGCGGGTACGTGCACAACCTGTTGTGGCTGCGCGATCCGCGGAACGGCGAAAAGCGGTGGCTGCTGGTGGGCGAGGAGCATCCGACCACGGAGGGGTACCGCGGCGACGTGCACGTGGTGGACGCCGCCGACCTGGCCAACCCGCACGAGGTGGCGTTCTTCCACGTGGAAGGCTCGGGATCGCACAACTTTTCGGTGGACGAGGACAACGGCATCCTGTACGCCGCCTTCTACTACGCCGGCGTGCGCGCGCTGGACGTGCGCGGCGACCTGTCGGCCTGCGATGCCGGCGCCCGCGCCGCCGACGGCCGCTGCGACCTGAGCCGGATGCACCGCGAGGCCGCCCGCGGGCTCGACGGCACCGCCCACGCCAACGGCCGGCAGGTGATGATCTGGGGCGTGCAGTACGTCGGCGGCGTGCTCTACGCCTCCGACATCTGGGGCGGCCTGTGGAAGCTGGACGCCTCGGCCGTGCGGTAGACGGGGCAGTCGATCATCAGGCGGCCGTGGCCCCTGGTTCCGTATCCATGGACCGGTGCGGAACCAGAGTCGGCTGGTAATCTCACGCAGAGCAGCAGAGGAGCAGAGAACACGTGATTCTCTGCTCCTCTGCTGCTCTGCGTGAGAAGGACGGCGCGGCGGCTCCCTCGGCCCTGAGCCCGGCCCACCCGCCTCCGCGCCATGCCAAGGAAGTCGCGGGCGATGGATGCATGGAGATGATGGTACACTAGCGTTCTGCGCCACAATGTGCGATCCTGTGAACGCGTATTCAGCCATCATACCCTGCCGAAGGAGAGCTCGCATGCGCAAGCTGACGCTGGATCTCGCCACGCTGGACGTGCAGTCTTTCCACCTTGCGGCGGACGCGAAGGGGGGCGGGACGGTGCGTGGGGAAGAGGACATCGGAGGCTGGAGCGACTACGAGAGCTGCATCGCCATCCCCGGGTGCAACCCGTCGGACCAGCCGTCGTGCGCGCCCTCGTGCGGCGCCTCGTGCCCGGCCACCTGCCGCGGCGAGCAGACGTGCATCACCTGCAACGACCCGCAGTGCGAGGAGCCGTACTGACGGCGCCATGCGCCACCTGCTTTCCGCCTCCGACAGGTTCGGGGGCCCGTGGAAGCTGGACGCCTCGGCCGTGCGGTAGCGCGAGCGATTCGCCCGGTCAATCCCGCGGCTGATCAATTCAACAGCGGCTCGTGGTGCGCGATGCGGTTGCGCAGCAGCCGGAGCGACTCCGCGCACCGGTGCACCGTGGCGCGGTTCACCTGCGGCGGCGCGCAGGGAAACGTGCGGCCGAACTCGTGCTGCCAGATCCGCTGATCGTAACGCGAGGTGAGCATCGACACCCAGAAGTATTGTTCAGTGTGTCGCAGGTGTCTGCTTTGGATCGGTATTTCCTGCCGTGGTGCGGCTCATCCCGCTGGTTCGCAAGCGATTTCTTCGCAACGAAATGCGCGATGCGTCGACGAAATGGTGTCACGTTTCGCTCCAAAAATCTCGCTTTCACCGCTCACAATTGGCCGCATCCGTTGTGAATCGCAGTCCGCGGGGATGGGGCTGAGAGCGGATGCTGGACGACGAAACGGCCCGCCAGGCAGAGTGCCTTGCGGGCCGGTTTGCGTCGGTCGCGACGGAGGGCTATCGCGATCCCGCCGGAGCGCTGGCGGTGTTGCGTCGCGCGGGGTTCGCCTCGTGGTACGCCTCGGCGAATTCGCGGGTCAGCAGGTCGATCTGGCGCCAGAGCGGGGTGGTGTCGTTGCCGCGGATGCGCGCGGTTCCGCTCCGTGACCACGTGCTCACCATCAGCGGATCACTGGAGCCGCGGTCGAAGCGGGTGAGCTCGGCCAGGCTCACCCGCACCCACACGGCGTAGTCGCCGGGGCCCACCGCCATGGAGGCCAGCTCGAGCTCCAGCCCGGCCTTGCCGCTGTCCAGCGGGCGATCATCGCGGATCACGGGGACGCGCACCCGCTCCATCCGCTCGATCACGCCCTGGCGAAGCTGAGGCGGGCGCAGGGTGCGCGGCGCGGCGACGGAGTCGGGAAGGTCGCTCAGCACTCTCACCTCCACCCCGTTCAGCCCGGCGAAGCGCGGGCCGGTCTGGACCCTGGGGTGCGCGCAGCCGGTGGCGGAGATGGCGGCCAACAGGAGCAGGGCGGGGAAGGTGCGGACTGCGTTGGGCATCGGGTCCGGGAGCCAGGGATTCGGGATGAAGGTTCGAACGGCCCGCCGGAGAAGATGCCCGGAGGGCCGATGACGGACGAAGTTTGCTGCATCGGCGGATTTACTTGTGGCCGCGCACTTCGTGCGGGCGGTACGGCGCTTCCAGGCGCGCGACCTCGTCGGGCGTGAGCGCCAGCTCCACGGCGCGGATGGCGGCGTCCAGGTGCGGCATCTTCGTGGCGCCCACGATGGGGGCGGTGACGGCGGGTTTGGACAGCAGCCACGCCAGCGACACCTCGGCGGGGGTCACGCCGCGCTCGGCGGCCACGGCGCGGACGGCGTCCACCACCTCGCCGTCGCCGGGCTGGCCGTACAGGGTGTGGCCGAACTCGTCGGTGGCGGCGCGGGTGGTGCTGGTGCGGTCGCCCACGCCGGTGCGGCCGCCGGCCAGCAGCCCGCGCGCCAGCGGCGACCAGGGGATCACCGCCACGCCTTCGGCCTCGCATAGCGGGATCATCTCCCGTTCTTCCTCGCGGTACACCAGGTTGTAGTGGTTCTGCATGCTCACGAAGCGCGCCCATCCGTTGCGCTCGCTCACGCTCAGCGCCCGCGCCATCTGCCACGCCCACCCCGAGCTGGCGCCGATGTAGCGCACCTTTCCGCTGTGCACCAGGTGGTCGAGCGCGGCGAGCGTCTCTTCGATCGGCGTGGCGGGGTCGAAGCGGTGGATCTGGTACAGGTCGATGGTTTCCACGCCCAGCCGCCGCAGGCTGGCCTCGCACGCCTGCACCACGTGCTTGCGCGACAGCCCCCGCATGTTGGGTCCCGGCCCCATGGGGTTGAACACCTTGGTGGCCAGCACGATCTCGTCCAGGTTGCCGAATTCGCGCAGTGCCCGGCCGGTGATCTCCTCGCTCACGCCCACCGAGTACATGTCGGCGGTGTCGAAGAAGTTGATCCCGGCCTCGATGGCCCTGCGGAAGAACGGCCGCGCCTGCTCCTCGTCCAGGATCCAGGCACGCGCGCGCGGATCCCCGTAGCTCATGCACCCCAGGCAGATGCGCGACACGACGGCGCCCGTGGCGCCCAGCGTTGTGTATTGCATGGGCGGGATCTTACGGCGGGCGCGGTCGAGGGGACAGGGGGCGGGGGACAGGGACCTGTCCCTGGGACCGTGGGAGGCGTTGGAGCGCGAGATCGATTGCGGACGGGGGATCGGGGATGGATCTTGAGGGGTTGCGTGCAATGCGGTGGGAGACGGCACGGATTCGGCATGGGCGTCACCCTGGCTTGAACTTCCCGGAACCCACCGGCCGGATCCTTCGACGCGTTCGGACCCGATTCGACCATGATACTCCGCAATCTCACCCTCGCGCTGGCCACGGCGTGCGTGCTGGCGGCGCCCGTGCGCGCTCCCGGGCAGGCGGCCGCCGGCGACAGCTCCGGCAGCCGCGAGTCGCTGTTCGAAACGTCGGACCTGTACTGGGCCGCCGGGTTCGCGGGGGCAACCGTGATCCTGGCCCCGCTGGACCGGAGCCTTGCCCGCGCCCTGCAGGACTCGTCGCTGCAGGCCAGCGGGCTCCTGGAGTTCTCGGCCAAGGGGGTGCGGCTGCTGGCCTCGCCGGGGGGGCTGGCGCTGGGGTCGGGAGTGTACGCGGCCGGGCTCGTGAGCGGCGACCGCGACCTGGCCGAGCTGGGGCTGCATACCACCGAGGCCGTCCTGATCGCCGATGGCATCACCGGCGTGATCAAGATGGTGGCGGGGCGCACCCGGCCCAGCGCCAATCCCGAGACGCCGTACAACTTCCATTTCATGGGCGGCCTGCTGGGCGACCCGTACCGCTCCTTCCCGTCGGGGCACACCACCAGCGCGTTCGCCGCGGCGTCGGCGGCCACGGAGGAGGTGGGGCACCTGTGGCCGGAGCACAAAGCGGTGGTGGGCGTGGTGCTGTACGGCGTGGCGGGGCTGGCCGGCATCAGCCGCGTGTACAACAACGCGCACTGGGCCAGCGACGTGGTGGTGGGCGCGGCCATCGGCAGCTTCACCGGGTGGAAGGTGGTGCGCTACAACCACGACCACCCCGGCAACGACGTGGACCGCATCTTCCTGGGCCGCCGGCGCGACGCGGGCGACCAGGTGGCCGGGCGCCTCCCTTCGCGCAGCCGCGAGGGAATCCCGATCATCTTCACCATCCACACGCGCTGACCAGCGGGGCACCCGGCGGACGGAACGAGAACGGGCCCGAATCCACGTGCTGGATGCGGGCCCGCTTCGCGAATGCCGCGACGGTTCAGCCGCGGCTGCGGAGGTGCACCGTCTCTTCGTGGTTCATCGGCACGGCCACGCCGTCCACCATCCCGGGCTCGAAGCGGTGCCGGCGCAGCGTGTCCTGCACCCAGCGGTCCAGCTCTTCGCTGCCGGAACCGCGCAGCAGCTGCACGTCGTCCACCACGCCGTCCTGGTTCACGTGGGCGCGCAGGCGGATGGGGGTGGGCCGGCGGCCTCCCTCCAGCGCCGGCGCCTCCACCGAGAAGCGCGTGTTGGACTCGGGCTCGCAGACCTCCGACCGGCCCACGCGGAACACCGGGGTGCCGGCAGGCTCCACGCGCAGCCGCACGCTCCACCCTCGCCCCGGCCCCTGCGCGCGCAGGTGCTGCCGCACCAGGGCGGTGAACTCGTCGGACTTGTCGCGCGGGAGGAAGTACTCCAGGTCCTTCACCCGCTCCACGGCGCCCGCGGCGTTGAAGGCGATGGAGTAGAGCCCGAACATCGGCTGTCCGCCGCTGATGGGGTAGCGTTGCGCGAACTCGGCCACGGCGCCGGCGAGCGCGGCCGAGTCGGCCAGCTGCGACAGGGCGGGGAGGCGGCCGGGCGCGGTGGCCACGGTGCACGAGTGCCGCGGGGGCGGGCGGTCGCTCAGCAGCTGCTCGGCCCGGCTCTGCGCATTCGCGGGGGTGGCGCCCAGCAGCAGGGCCGCGCCCAGCGCCGGGAGAATCCGGCCTGTGCGGCTTGGGATGAACCTGCGTGTCACGGGGAAACTCTCTCTCGGAAGGTGGGGGCGTCAAGCCGCGGAAACGAAATACAGCGCCCATTGGCGCTAGATTCCGCTGCGCCCGCTCATCGATCCGCGACTGGATTCGATGCGCCGCGGCGGCGCGGCGTCTCACGAAAGAGAGGGAGGACCGCGCCTGCCTGCGGTCCTCCCCCGTCTCTCGGCCTACCCGCTTCGCCGCTGAAACGTCAGTTGTGGCCGTCGCCGCTGGCCGCCGGTGTCACCGCGGGCGCCGTCTCGGCCGCGGCCACCTGCGGGGCGGGGATGAACATCTGCGCGCGGATCTTCCAGCCGCCGCGCTCGCGAATCAGCACCATGGCCGTGGTGCCCATGTTCGAGGCGGCCGTGGACGACGAGGCCGCCGCCGAGTCGCCCGGCGCGCGCTGCAGCAGGTAGCGGTGGAAGATGTACAGCAGGTTGCCGCTCACCTCCGCGTCCACCAGCGCGAACTCGATGCCGCCCACGCCCGGGAGGCGCGACTTGAGCGCGGTTTCCACGCTGGCGCTCCCCTGCAGCGTTTCCTCGTCGCCGGGAAGCTGCACCAGCGCCTTGCGGTCGTAGAAGCGCATCAGGGCGCGCAGGTCGTCCTCGGCCCAGGCGGTGCGCCACTCCTCCAGCACCGAGCCGGCCTCGCGCAGCGCGTCGCTGCGGTACTGGCTCAGCCGCGCGTCGGTGTCGTCCCGGGGGCCCGGGAGCACCTGCGCATGCCCGCGCGCGGCGGAGAGCGGAACCAGGAGGGCGGCCGCCGCCAGCGCGGCGCGGAAACGAGCAAACCCAAGCGTCATCACGAACCTCTACGGAAAAGCAAGCGAGGCGCCACCCGTTGGCGCCTCCGCTGCGTTGTACACCCCGGGGCGATTTGGTTTCCCCTCGTGGGACAAATTGTTTCCGTAGCAGGTCCAAGGCGCCACTGGGCGCAGCCCGCCCTCCCCGAAACCGCCAGCATTGGACGGCTGGACGACATTCTACCCAGCCAGCGTCACGTCCCCATTTTCGTACAGACGCGGAGGATGCCCGGCCATGGGCACTCCTTACTCGGTGCAGCGGAACGGGTTGTCGTCGGGGTTGGCGTTGCTGAGCGCGACCTTCGCGCTGTCGCCGGGGGATACGGTGACGGGCTGCAGCCAGCTCCAGCGCTGGCCGCCGTACGCGGTGTCGGCCCACACGCGGTACTTGCCGGGCGCCACCGCATCCAGCCGGTAGCGCGCGGCGGCGTCGGTGCGGGCGTGCTTGGAGGCGCGGCCGGAGAGGAGGCGCGCGCGCTGCTGCCAGGCGGCGGCCTGCGCGGCGCTGTCGGGCGCCGCGGCCGCGGGGTCGCGGCGCGGGCACAGGCGCGCCAGCAGCGAATCGAGCTGCTCGGCCTCGGGGACCAGCGCCACGGGAAGGTTGGCCAGGCTCACCTCCTGCCCGCCGTCGGTCACGATGTAGGCGTCACCCGTCACCGTGCCCGGGCGCGTGTCGGGCTTGCCGCACGCGGCCAGCACGGCGGCGCAGAGCACGGCCCGCCTCACGATCCGCGGACGGTGTGGGCGGGGGGACGGGATCGCGGCGAGCTCCGCCGGGGCGTGGCTGGGGAGGGGCACGATTTGGGGCTCCGGGCGCGGGGAGAGCGGTTTCGCGGCGCCATCGGGCGCATCCACGGCGTGCCGCGCGACGGAGGACGGGCCGCCGCGCATAATCGTAGCGATTCCGCCCGGTGGTGCAAATCGCCCGCCGGTTCAGCCGTCGAACGTCACGCCGCGCAGCGGATACGCTTCGTGCAGGGGGACGAGCACCTCGCCGATCATCCCGCGCATCCACCCCAGTACCTGCATGTTGTCGGGCTCGACGTCATCGACGACCGGGGTGCGGATGGTGGCGCTGGTGACGGTCCAGCGCAGCCCCGAGCCGCCGGAGAGCACGGCCGTGGCGGGATACTGGACGAGGCCGACGATCCCCTCCAGCACCTCGCGTTCGGGCGCGGCGTGGCGAAAGCGGATGCGCACGCGAACCTGCCGCTCCTCGGAGGGTGTTTCGCCGAGGATGCGGAAGTAGCCGCGCACGGGGAAGGGGAGCGAGCCCAGCCAGGCGGCCTCGCGGCGCACGTAGCGCGGCCCCAGCAGCAGCCGCCCGCCGAAGAACCCGGCGATGGCGGCGAAGAGGAGCGCCAGCCCGAGCATTCGCCACGTCGTCTCGTCCACGCCCGCGAAGCCCGGCGCGAAGAGGAGCAGGGTGCCCACGCACACCATCGCGATGGAGATGCGCAGGATGGGGAGCGACGGGCCGGGCGGGCTGGCGAGGAGCGCGTTGCGCACGTTCGCGCGGCCCAGCCGCTCCACCTCGCGGCGCTGGCGGCGCGCGGCGCGGCGCTCCTCCGCCGCATCCGCGGCCAGCGCGGCGGCCTGGCGCTCGCGCCCTTCACGCGCCAGGGCGGCCACCCGCGCCTCGGGGTCGTCCGGAGGCGGCAGTGCGCCGTTGTCGTGCTGGGTCATTCAGGGAAACGGGACGAAGGCGGTGGGGATCGTGGCGTGTCGCCGCGCCGGAGTGGGTGTTCCAATCGGAGATGGTCGGTCCGGGGTGGATATACGTGCCTGCCCCGCGCATCTGCAACCGCGTTGCGGGATGGACGTCCCGGCCCTGTCACGCGCGTGTGGCATCTCCCCGTGTCCGTCCGCCGGCGGGGAAGCGTAAGATATGGCGGCACTCGGACGTTTACGATAAATCATCCGGATACGATGCGCCGCGCCCGTGGGATTTCGCCCCGGCGCGCAACTCTTTGCGGACCGGCGGTG
>DASSJS010000198.1:0-9951 GCA_035691085.1 Longimicrobium sp. | reverse complement strand
ACGAGGCGCAGGGCGAGGGCGTGGGCTTCGGCGACAACGGCACGGTGTTCCTGACCAGCGAGGGCGGCAACAGCAAGAAGAACCACGCCACCCTCGCCCGCCTCTCGTGCACCCTGCCGTCGTAGAGGCCGCAAACCGCATTTGAACACAGAGGGACCAGAGGACCAGAGGAACCAGAGGATGCTTCGGCGCGCGCCCGGGTTCCTCTCTGGTCCCTCTGGCCCTCTGGTTCCTCCGTGTTGAAAAGAGGGTGACCGCGGCGGGCACGATATCTTCGAAGAACGTGCTCGTGGTGCTTGCCTTGCTGAGCACCGTGGCGGTACGCTGTGCACCCATCCATCCGTTCCGCTCCACCGCGCCTTTCGCCAACCGGAGCCCGCGCATGACCGATTCCACGCCGCCGCCCCACCCGGCTCCGCCCGCCGCGCCGCAATCGGCGTGGAGCGTGGTGGAGGCCGAGCCGCAGTTCCGCGAGCTGGTGGCGGCCAAGCGCCGCTTCATCGTGCCGGCCACGCTCTTCTTCATCGCCTACTACTTCGCGCTCCCCATCCTGGTGGGGTACTTCCCCGGGGTGATGGACCGCGACGTGTTCGGCAACATCAACCTGGCCTACCTGTTCGCGCTGTCGCAGTTCGTGATGGCGTGGGCGGTGATGTGGCTGTACGTGCGGCGGGCGCGGCACTTCGACGCGCTGGAGCACACGGTGGTGCAGCGCCACGCGGGGAGGTCGATGTGAACGTCGCGCTGCTGATGTTCATCGGCTTCATCGTGGTCACCCTGGGGATCACCGGGTGGGCGGCGCGCCGGACCAGGACCACCTCCGAGTTCTACAGCGCCGGGCGCAGCATCACCGGCTTCCAGAACGGGTGGGCGGTGGCGGGCGACTACATGTCGGCCGCCTCGTTCCTCGGCATCGCGGGGCTGATCGCCTTCTACGGCTACGACGGGTTCATGTACTCCGTCGGCTGGCTGGTGGCGTATCTGACGGTGCTCCTCCTGGTCGCCGAGCCGCTGCGCAACACCGGGCGGTATACGATGGCCGACGTGCTGGCCATGCGCTTCCGCCAGCCCACCGTGCGCACCGTCGCCGCGATCAGCACGCTCACGGTGAGCCTGTTCTACATGATCGCGCAGATGGTGGGCGCGGGCTCCATCGTGTCGCTGCTGATCCCGCAGATCGGCTTCACCACCGCCATCATCATGGTGGGGCTGCTGATGCTGGTGTACGTGATCTTCGGCGGGATGCTGGCCACCACCTGGGTGCAGATCGTGAAGGCCGTGCTGCTGATGAGCGGCACCATCCTCCTCTCCATCCTGGTGCTGGCCAAGTTCGGCTTCTCGCTGACGGAATTCTTTTCCGCGGTGGCGAAGGTGACGGGGAAGTACTGCGAGGTGGGAGCGCTGAAGGACGGCGCCTGCCCGGGCGGCGCCGCGCCGGTCACGCGCGACTTCACGCAGCCGGGGCTGTACTACCATGGGAGGTGGGGGGCGCTGAGCCTGATGTCGCTGGGGGTGGCGCTGATCTTCGGCACCGCGGGGCTGCCGCACATCCTGGTACGCTTCTACACGGTGAAGGATTCGAAGGCGGCGCGCACGTCGGTCGTCTGGGCGATGATCCTGATCGGCTCGTTCTACATCATGACCACCTTCCTGGGCTTCGGCGCGGCCACGCTGGTGGGGAAGCAGAACATCGGGGTGATGAAGGACGGCGCGCTGGTTCCCAACCAGAACCTGGCCGCGCCGCTGCTGGCCGAGAAGCTGGGCGGCGAGGTGTTCCTCTCCTTCGTGGCGGCGATCGCTTTCGCCACCATCCTGGCCGTAGTCGCGGGATTGACCATCGCCAGCTCGTCGGCGTTCGCGCACGACATCTGGTTCAGCGTGGTGAAGCGGGGCGAGAAGCACGACGAGCGCGAGCAGGTGCGCGTGGCCCGCATCGCGGCCACGGGGATCGGGATCCTCTCCATCATCCTGGCCATCTCGCTGCGCACGCTGAACGTGGCATTCCTGGTGGGGCTCGCGTTCGCCGTGGCCGCGAGCGCGAACGTGCCCGCCATCCTGCTCACGCTGTACTGGCGGCGCTTCACCACGCAGGGGATGGTGGCGGGGATGGTGGTGGGGCTGCTGGCCTCGGTGATCCTGATCGTGGTGAGCCCCGCGGTGATGGGGATCGACGCGCCGGCGGCCGCCACGCGCCACCTGATCCAGGCCAACCCGCTCTTCCCGCTCGACAACCCGGCGATCGTGTCGGCTCCCCTCGGCTTCCTCGCGGCGATCGTGGGCTCTCTGATGACGCGGAAGCAGCAGGACCCCGAGCTCTACAGCGAGCTGAACGTGCGCGCCAGCACGGGGCTGGGAGCGGTGTGACGAGGGGACGGCCGTGTCTCGATGGCTGGCTTTGCTGCGTTTGAGGAGAGGAACGTTGGTTGGACCCAGAGCACCAGAGCACCAGAGGACCAGAGGACTGCGGAAGGGATGGATGAACAGCGCCCCGCCGGGAGAGATCCCGGCGGGGCGCTTCGCGTCATCCGCGGATGAAGCCTGGTCCAGGTGAGTAGTTGCTAGCACTCAGCACCCAGCACCCAGCACCCAGCACCTACTGACTCAGTCCAGCTCGGGCTTCAGGCGGTGGTGGCGCAGGAAGTCCATGAACTTGAGGTACTCGGCCTGCTCCAGGCCGAAGGTGCCCAGCAGCCGCTTGTAGCTCCCGCGCGACGACTCCAGCCCCATGGCGATGATCTCGCGCACCTCGGCGCGGTTCAGGTCGCGCTCCAGGAAGGGGCGGTGCACCACCTCCCAGAAGCTCCCCTCGCCGGCGGCCATGCGGCCGCACAGGTCGGCCAGCGCGGCGGCGTTGGCGGTGTTCTGCAGCTCGCGCGCGGCGTTCTCCAGCGCGCCCGCGAAGTCGTCGGGGGTGATCTCGGCGCCGGTGCAGATGTGAAAGCCGGTGTCGACCACGCTCTTCACCTCGCGCACGTTGCCGGGCCACAGGTGCGAGCCCAGCGTGCGCCGCGCCGACGCCGACAGCTCCTTGCGCAGCTGCGTCTGGCGGCCCAGGCGGTCCAGGTAGTACTGCGCGATCAGCTCCCAGTCGCTGCCGCGGGTGCGCACCGGGGGCACGTGCACGTGCAGCGGGCGCAGGCGGTAGTACAGGTCGGCGCGGAACTTCCCGGCGGCGATCATGGGCTGCAGGTCGCGGCTGGTGGCGGCCACCACGCGCACGTCCACCCGCTTCACCTGGCTGCTCCCCACCGGCACGATCTCGCCCTCGCCCAGCGTGCGCAGGAGCATGGCCTGCGCCTGGGGCGGCAGGTCGCCCACCTCGTCCAGGAACACGAACCCGCCGTCGGCCTCCTCGAAGATGCCGCGGTGCTCGGCGGCGGCGCCGGTGAAGCTTCCCTTGCGGTGCCCGAAGAGCTCGCTGGCCACCAGCTCGGTGCCCACGTACTGCGCGCAGTTCACGCTCAGGAAGGTGCGGCGGTGGCGGCGCGCGTTCAGGAACAGCGCGCGGGCGAACAGCTCCTTGCCGGTGCCGGTCTCGCCGGTGATCAGCACGGGGCTGTCGGCGGCGGCGAAGCGCACGATCTTCTCCAGCGCCTGGGCCAGCATGGGGTGACGGCCAATCAGCACGGTGGCGCGGCGCTCGCCCCATTCGTCGAGCGACTGCTGGTAGATGGTGCGCGCCACGTCGAGCTGCAGCGCGCTGTCGGGGGCCGACTGCGGTAGGGTCTGGGCAGGCATGCGTTTCCAGCGGTGGAGCGGATTGCCGGATGCCTCGCGCCGGGAAGCGCGGGCGGGAGTGGAACAGGAAGGCCAGCGGGGTGCGTGCTGATTCGCACTCCTGGGGCCATCCCGACAAAGACGCAAGCGTTCTGGGGTTGATCCAGTGCTGTCTTTCGGCCACCGGGAACCCACCCGTGCTGGCGGGGTCCGCGTGAGCGCGGGCGAGGATCGGGGTGTGGCTGGTCGCTTTGCCGCAGACCGGACCGCGGCGAGCCCGGCCCTACGGCGCCGGGAAGAGGCCTTTCGCGCGGCGCCTTGCGCCGGAAACCGGCAAAGCGCCCGCGAAATTGAGGCGGCGGTGAGGGGCCTTCACGCCGCAAGTGCTTATCGGATAGCGAGAAGTATAACCCGACAGCTTATTCGTTCAAGGGGCAAACTGCTGTTTTTTGCCGTTCCGCGCCTATACGGCCCTCCAGTCCCCCCAAGTATCGACAGCGCATGGAATTACGTCCGGAAACGTCCCCACACGGAACCCACCCGGGCCTGGTCCAAATCCGGCGGCCCGCCCGCGGTTCCCCTGGTTCCCTGGTTCCCTGGTTCCCTGGTTCCCTGATTCCCTGGTCCTCTGGTGCTCCGGGTTCCATCAACGCACGCTTTCGATTCGCGCGGCGGCATCCCCTGCACCCATCCGCAGTGCTTCCTACCCGGCGGCGGAAGAGACGGAGGCGCAAGCGCGTCTCCGTCTCGTTCGTCTCCCTCGATCGATCGCGGTTGGATCTTCGCCGCGTGGCGAGAACGCGGGATCAGGCCGCGGCGGGCTCCGGCGCGCCGGCGGCGGCGTAGGCGGCGTGGAAGCGCTCCACGGCGCCGGGGCCGGCCAGCTCTTCCACCGAGAGCGCGGCCAGGGCGCACAGCGCGCGGGCCTCGGCCGCGGGCTCGCGGGGGATGGAGGCATCCACCGCCTCGAGGGTGGCGGCGGCGGCCACCAGCATCGAGCGCAGCGCCGCGAAGGCGCCGTCGGAGAGCGGCGGGGTGCCGCGGTAGTTCTGCAGGCGGCCGCCCTGGCGGTATTCGGGGTGGTTCTCCAGCCCCATGAAGCGCAGCAGCCAGTCGGCGCGGAAGCGCCCCTCGGCCGCGCGGATGCCGCGCCAGTCGGCGATCAGCTCGTCGTGCAGCGAGTTGCGCATGCTGCCGAACACCCGCCGGGTCACGTAGTGCGCGCACTCGTGCTCCAGCCGGATGGCGAGCGACTTCCCGGCCCACTCCGCCTCCTCCATCCCCAGATCGGACGCCGAAACCGCGCTGTAGGGGCCGCTGGAAAGGATGATGAAGCGGTCCTGGTACAGCTCGCGGCGCGGCACCACCCGTTCGCGGAAGAAGGCGCCCCACGCGCCCGGCGCCGCCGCGGGGTTCTCGCGCTCCCACCCGGCGCGCAGGGCGGCCACGCGCGCCCAGTCGTTGTAGCCGCCCACGATACAGGCGCCCATCGACGCGGGCACCGCCTCGGGCTCGTTGCGGCGGGTGAGCGCGCGGATCAGCGACTCGAAGTCGGCGCGCGCGCGCGCCACGATCACCGCGATGCGGCCGGCGGGGGTGGGGTGCATGAACAGCCGGACGCCCGCCTCGTCGTGGAATTCCACGCCGCCGCCGGGGTGCTCCGCCGCCTCGCCGCGCAGGGTGGCGGCGCGGTAGGCGTCGGTGGCGGCGATCCCGGCCTGGATGGGAAAGCGGAGCTGCGGAAGGACCTCGCGGAGCGCCGGAACCACGCCGATCTCGCTGGCGCGGGCGGCGTACCCCTCCCAGGCGGCGGCGCAGGGCTCGTCATCCAGCGGCAGGGCGGGGGCGCCCTCGAGCGAGAAGGCGTTCTCGGCGTAGGCCAGCAGCTCGTCGATCTCCCCGCCAGACGCGCCGTGGGCGGCCAGGGCCGCGGCGCGGGTGTCGACTCCGGTCCCGGTCTCGATGGACATGGGGCGCCTCAGCGGCCGGCCTGGGCGAGCTGCTCGCCCAGGTAGCGGAACTGGCCGCCACGCACCACGGTCTTCACCATGGCGCGCTGCTTCAGGTCGCCGCCGGCATCGAAGGCGATGGCGCCGGTCACGCCCTCGTAGCCCATGGCGCGCATCGCCTTGGCCACGTCGCTGGGCGCGGCCGAGCCGGCGCGGCGCATGGCCTCGGCCAGCACGCGCATGGCGTCGTAGCCCAGCGCCGAGCCGGGGTCGGGGTCCACGCCGTACTTCGCGTGGAAGGCGGTGACGAAGCGCTGCACGGCGGGGCGCGGCTCGGCGGCCGAGAAGGGCGCGGGGATCACGGTGCCCTCCACCGCGGCGCCGCCGGCCTCCACCAGCGCGGGCGAGCTCATGGCGTCCACGCCCAGGATGGGAACATTCAGCCCCTGGCGGCGCGCCTCGGCCACCAGGCTGCCGGCCTGCGGGACCTGCCCGGCCAGGAAGATGGCGTCGAGCTCCATGTCCTTCCACTCGCGCAGCGTGGTGGAGAAGGTGCGCGACTGGCCCGAGGCGTCGGGGTCGTAGCTGGCGCGGGCGGCCACGGCCAGGCCGGTGGAGGCGGCGCGCTCCTCGAAGGCGTTGGCCAGGGCGCGGCCGTAGCTGTCGCGCACGTAGTAGATGCCCACGCGGCTGTAGCCGTGCGCGGCGGCGTACTCGGCCATCTCGCGCCCGGTCTGCTGGTCGGTGGGGATGATGCGGAAGACGTTGCCGTACCCCTTGCGGGTGAGCTCGGGGTCGGTGGAGGCGGGCGCCACCAGCAGCATCCCGCCGCCCTCGTACACGGCGGCCGCGGGGACGGTGACGTAGCTGTTGAGGTGGCCGATCACGGCGGCCACGCTGGGGTCGTCGGCCAGCTTCTGGGCCACCATCAGCCCCTCGTTGACCGAGCCGTGGTCGTCCTCGCGGCGCAGCACCAGGCGGCGGCCCTTGATGCCGCCGGTGGCGTTCACCTCGTCGATGGCCATCTGCAGCCCCTCGGCGAAGCGGATCTGGCTGGCGCGCAGCTCCCACGGCCACACGGCGGCCACCACCACGTCGCCGGTGGCCTCGCGCCCCAGGCGCTCGCGCTGCTCGGCGGGGGTGCCCTGCCCGCAGGCGGCCAGGGCAAGAAGTGCGGCGGCGGCCAGCGCCGAAGTGTTGCGGTTCATGGTGCGGGGCTCCGTGTGTGCGTGCCTGGTGCGGGTTCGCTCTGCTTCCCGGTCTCGCCGGGCCGCGCGGATCCTCACGCGCGGCTCCCTTCGACCGGTACCAGTTCGTCTCTATCTTCCCCATCCGCGCGACGACCACCCTCCGCCGCACGGACCTCGATCCCTCTCACGGAAGCCGGATGGCTCCCCGTACCTCCGTACCTCCGTACCTCCGTACCTCCGTACCCTCAGGCCAGCTGCCGCTTCGCCAGCTCCGCGAACCGGCCTTCCTGCGCCATCAGCTCGTCGTAGGTGCCGCTCTGCACGATCCGGCCGGCCTCGATCACGTAGATGCGGTCGGCGTGCAGGATGGTGCTGAGGCGGTGAGCGATCACGATGCGGGTGGCGTTCAGCCGGTCGAGGCTCTCGGTGACGATGGCCTGGGTGCGGTTGTCGAGCGCGCGGGTGGCCTCGTCGAAGAAGAGGATGCGCGGGCGCTGCACGATGGCCCGGGCGATCATCAGCCGCTGCCGCTGGCCGCCCGACAGGGTGCCGGCGCCCTCGCTGATCACCGTGTGCATCCCCATCGGCATCGACTTGATGTCGTCCTCGAAGCCGGCCATCCGCGCCGCCACCCACGCGTCTTCCACGCTGACGGGCGACGAGCCGGCGATGTTGGTGAAGATGTCGCCCGACATCAGCCGGCCGTTCTGCAGCACCACGCCGATCTGCCGGCGCACGGCCTGGGTGTCGAGCCCGGCCATCTCGCGGCCGTCGTAGTACACGCCGCCCGCGGCGGGCTGCTCGAAGCCCAGGAGAAGACGGAGCAGCGTGCTCTTCCCGCTCCCCGACGGCCCCACGAAGGCCACGAACTCGCCGGCCTTGATGCGCAGCGTCAGGTCGCGCAGGATCAGCGGGCCGTCTTCGTTGTAGCGGAAGGAGACGCGCTCGATGTCGATGGCGCCGGAGAGCACGCCGGGGTCGGCCTTGGCGGTGTCGACCTCGGGGAGGGTCTCCAGGATCGGCTTGGCCTGATCGAAGAGCGGCACCACCGCCATCGCCCCCAGCAATGCCTGCGAGGCGCCCAGCATCCCGCCCAGGCAGGTGGCGAACGACGACATGAAGCCCATGAAGTCGCCGGTGCGCAGCGCGTCGGCGCCGCCCTTGCTCATCAGCGGGAGCGCCACCGCGTACAGCACCAGGGTGGTGACCACCGGGTACGCCGCGCTGAACGCCGCCACGAAGTTCCCCACCGACCGCGCGCGGAACTGCAGCTGCCGCTGCTCGCTGAAGCCGCGCGCCCAGATCGAGAACGCCTGCCCCTCGGCCGCGGCGGTGCGCAGCTTGGCGATGCTGGAGAGGAACTGCAGCACCGAGCCGGCGATCTTGCTCTGCAGGATGGCGATGCGGTGCTCGCTGGCCATCTGGATGCGGCTGGCGACCGCGGTGATGGCGATGGCCAGCACGATCAGCCCGGTGCCCCACACCGCCAGGCGCACGTTGTAGTGGTACAGCAGCCCGAACTGCACCAGCGAGAACACGCCGCCGAGGACCGCGGTGATGGTGGCGCCCGAAAGCGCCTGGCGGATCTGGTCGATCCCCATCACCCGGGTGGCCAGGTTGCCGGCCGAGTAGGGGCGGAAGAAGGGCATGGGCAGGCCCAGCACGCGGTCCCACACGGCGGCCTGCGTGGCCGAGCCCATCCGCCCCTCGATGCGCACCAGCGCCACGCCCATCGCCAGGCGGAAGAAGAGCGTGGCCGCCGCGATCACCAGCAGCGCCAGGGTGAGCTGCACCAGCTGCGAGCGGTCGGCCGAGGGGATCACGTCGTTGAAGATCATCCCCGTGGCGATGGGCGGCACCAGCGACAGCACCGCCGCGGCCGCGCTCATGATCACCACCATCCACAGGTCGCGCCCGCACCCGCGGATCCCGAAGCGGAGGACGTCCACCAGCCCCATCGCCCGGTCGTCGAAGGGGCGGTAGAAGGCGAAGGCGATCGGCTTGAGCGTGTCGGCCAGCGCCGCGGTCACCGGCGTCTGCTCGCCGGTGCGCGGGTCTTCCAGCACGTAACGGGCGTTGGCCACGGGGACCAGCGCCACCGGGTGCTCGCCCTCGGCCACCCAGGCCAGCATCGCCCCGCCGTCTTCCCTCCACCACCCGTCGCGCAGCACCACCTGGCGGGTGCGGAAGCGCGAGGCGCGGGCGATGGCCGCCAGCGGGTCGCGCACGGGCGGGGCGCCGCGCTCGCGGGGGTAGGGGCGCACCGTGATCCCCTGCGGGGCGCCCACGCGCGCGCAGGCGGCCAGGAGCGGGTCGCCGGTGACCTCGGCGGCCACCTTGAGGGTGCCGGGCGCGCCGGCGTTCAGGGTGGCGGCCAGCTTCCCCATGGCGCCGCGGAAGGCCCCGCGGCCGGCGGCGGCCTTCTCGCGCAGCCGCTCGCGCTCGCCGTGCGTGGTCTCGGCGGCCATGCGGGCGATGCAGTCGAGCACCAGCCCGTGCAGCCGCTCCAGCCCCTCGAAGGCGTCGCCGCGCTCCAGCACGTCGGAGGTCTCGGCCACGTCGAGCGCGCAGCTCCCGCGCACCTCCATCCAGGCGCTGCGCGAGAGCGGGGTGAAGTCGCCGTTCATCTTCAGCCCGTCGCGCCCCAGCAGCAGCGACGAGCCCTCGCGGTGGCGCACCCAGGCCACGCCGCCGCGCGGGCGGACGTACTTCGCGTCGCCGGGGAGCTCGGGGGCGTCGGGCGCCACCTCGGCGCAGTCGGGGATGTTGTCGCGGGCCACGGCGCCGCACAGCAGGTCCACCCAGCCGTCCAGCAGCTCGGCCAGCGCGGGCGCCTGCGACGGGTCCATGGCCGCGGCGCGCAGGCGGATGCGCTCCACCGGGGCAACGCGCGTCCCCGCGCTGCCCACGGCCAGGAGGCCCACGGTGTCGTCGGCGCGCGCGCCGGTGCCGAACAGGAGGCCGCCCTCTTCCACGCGGAAGAGGTGGGTGCGCCCGCCGGCGGGCTCGCCGCCCTTCACGGGAACGGCGAACACGTCCACGCGGCCGGCGCGCACCAGCCAGGCGCCGGCGCCGCCCAGCAGGAAGGGGCGGTC
>DASSJS010000197.1:0-31821 GCA_035691085.1 Longimicrobium sp. | reverse complement strand
ATGCAGCCCACGATAAGATCCCCTCGCGTAGGCTGCAAGCCTTAAGTTAACGCCTATGGGTACGGGGGGTACGGGGGTGCTGGGTGCTGGGTGCTGGGGGCTGGGGGCTGGGGGCTGGGGGCTGGGGGCTGGGGGCTGGCTGGGGACGTCGATGGTGCGGGGCGTGAATCCGCGGGGGTGGCGGAGGGCGTATCTCCATCATCCCCAACAGGAAGCGGAATCCGGCGAGGTGCCGTCGGCGCCGGCCCGGGAGAGGGTGGGGCGGGGGGATGGGTGTCTACAGGCCGTGAGGGGCGAACTCCCGCGCGCCGGGGTGCCGCGAGGGGGAGCTCGCGGCGGGGTGGAGACGGGTTCCGGCCGCCGGGCGGCGTAGCGGATGGGGATGGCCGCGCAAACCCGCTACGAGGGCAAATTCCGCGTGAACACTTGGTTCTGCACGGGGCACGATCCCTGCGTTGGAAGCGGGGTCACCCGGACGGCCGCTTCCCGCGGCCGCACGGTGCGTCCGCGGGGCATCCGAGATCACTGACGGAGGGAGCAGGTGGCTGACTCCGCCACGGGCCCGCGCGGGCCGGGGGCATGGCCGTGGATCGCCGGGCTGGTGGTGCTGGCGCTGCTGCTTTGGGGGATCACGCGGCTGCTCGACGAGCCCGCGCCGGTGGTGGCCGAGCCGGTTCCCGCGGCGCGCCGGGCGCCCTAGACGGAATGGTACCGGGCGCGCCGCGCCCGATCATTGGAAATTCCTTGCGTCGCGCCGTCATAAGCGCGTCCGCACAAACGTTGTCACGAGCAGGAGCGGCCGGACGCCCGCCCCTGCCAGGCCCGGCAAGGCGCCGGGCCTTCGTTTCCGGAGCGGTCCCATACACACCCGGTGGGATGGAAGGAGCACCGATGTCCCCCATGGTACGCAGGTTCGCGCGGCTCGCCGCCGCCGCGGCGGCAGTCACCGCGCTGGCGGGGCCGCACACCCTTGGCGCGCAGTACTTCGGACAGAACAAGGTGCAGTACCGCACCTTCGACTTCCGGGTGCTGCGCACGCCGCACTTCGACCTCTACTTCTATCCCGAGGAAGAGACGGCCACGCGCGACGCCTCGCGCATGGCCGAACGCTGGTACGCGCGCCTGTCGCGCGTGCTCGACCACGAGTTCGAGGCGCGCCAGCCGGTGATCCTCTACGCCAACCACCCCGAGTTCCAGCAGACGTCGGCCCTGCAGGGCGACATCAGCGAGGGGACGGGCGGCGTAACCGAGGTGTTCAAGCAGCGCGTGATCCTCCCCTTCGCCGGGCCGTACACCGAGACCGACCACGTGCTGGGGCACGAGCTGGTGCACGCCTTCCAGTACGACATCACCGGGCTGGGGCGCGCCGGCGGCGGGCTGGAGGCGGCGGCCGCGCGCTTCAACGCGCCGCTCTGGTTCATCGAGGGGATGGCCGAGTACCTCTCCATCGGCCCGGTGGACCCCAACACCAGCATGTGGCTGCGCGACGCCGCGCTCACCAACACCCTTCCCAACCAGGCGCAGCTGGCCTACGACCCGCGCTTCTTCCCCTATCGCTGGGGGCAGGCGCTGTGGGCGTACATCGGCGGGCGCTGGGGCGACGCGGCCATCGGGCAGATCCTGAAGCAGGTGGGGCAGGGCGTGCCGTACCAGGACGCCTTCGAGCGCATCCTGAACTCGGACCTGGACCAGATCATCGCCGACTGGCACGACTCCATCCGCCGCACCTACCTGCCGCTGCTCACCGTGCAGCGCGAGGCGCGCGAGAGCGCCACGCCGCTGGTGGTGAGCCCCGAGAAGGTGGGCGGCTACAACGTGAGCCCGTCGGTGTCGCCCGACGGGAGCCAGTTCGCCTTCCTGTCCACGCGCAGCCAGCTCGACATCGAGCTGTACCTGGCCGACGCGCGCACCGGCCGCGTGATCCGCAGGCTTTTGCGCGGCACGGCGCTCGACGCGCACTACGGGAGCCTGCGCTTCATCAGCTCGGCGGGCGCCTGGGCGCCCGACTCGCGGCGCTTCGCCTTCTCGGCGCTGCGCAAGGCGCACGACGTGGTGGTGCTGATGGACGTGCAGAACGCCCGCGTGGTGCGCGAGTACAGCATCCCCGGCGTGGGCGAGATCAGCAGCCCCACCTTCAGCGCCGACGGCAACACCGTGGTGGTGTCGGGGATCAAGGGCGGCATCTCGGACCTGTACGCCATCGACCTGAACAGCGGGCAGACGCGGCAGCTCACCAACGACCGCATCGCCCAGATGCAGCCGGCGTTCAGCCCCGACGGCCGCACGCTGGCCTACGTGACCGACGCCGGCACCGACGTGAGCACCCTCACCTGGGGCAACTACCGCCTGGCGCTGATGGACTGGCCCGGCGGCGGCACCCGCGTGCTGGCCGGCACCGAGGCGGGAAAGAACATCAACCCGCAGTGGACGGCCGACGGGCAGTCGCTCTTCTTCATCAGCGACCGCACCGGGATCCCCAACGTGTACCGGGTGGGGGTGAACGGCGGCGGGCTCACGCAGGTGACCAAGCTGTTCACCGGCGTCAGCGGGATCACCGGGCTGAGCCCCGCGATCTCGTCGGCGTCGCGCGGCAACCGGCTGGTGTTCACGGTATACGAGCACAACGCGTACAACATCTACACCATCGACAACCCGCAGCAGCTGGCGGGGACCACGCCCGACGCGCCGCAGCTGGCGCAGAACGGCGAGCCGCTTCCCGCGCTGCTCCCGCCCAGCCCGCGCCCGGCCGAGCCGGCGTACAACCGGGTGTACGCGCTGCTGCACGACCCGGCGTTCGGCCGCCCCGAGCCCGAGGCGCCGGCCAGCTACGCGGTGGCGCCGTACCGCACCCGCCTGTCGCTGGACTACCTGGGGCAGCCGCAGCTGGGCGTGGCGGCCGCGTCGGGGCCGTACGCCCGCGGCGGCGTGTACGGCGGCATCGGCGGCATCTTCAGCGACGTGCTGGGCTACCACACCATCTACGGCACGGTGCAGGCGCAGGGGCAGATCGACGAGATCGGCTTCAACGTGGTGTACCTGAACCAGAAGCACCGCGTGAACTGGGGCGCCTCGGCGCAGCGGGTGCCGTACATCGTGGGCGGGTGGCAGCAGGTGGGCGACGCCAACGACCCCACCGCGTTCCACAACCAGCTGCTGGTTTTCCGCTACTTCGACAACAGCGCCTACGGGATCGTGCAGTACCCGGTTTCGCGGGTGCAGCGGGTGGAGCTGGCCGGCGGGGTGCGGCGCATCTCGCAGGACGTGCAGATCCGCGACTGGACCTATCAGGGCAACGTGCTGGTGGACTACACCGAGAACCGCGAGAGCCTGGGAAGCTGGAACCTGGGCGAGGCCACGGCGGCGCTGGTGTACGACAACGCCATCGACGGCTACACCAGCCCCATGGCGGGGCAGCGCTACCGCTTCGAGGTGGCGCCCACGCTGGGCGACCTGCAGTTCAACTCGATCACCGCCGACTACCGGCGCTACCTGCTGGTGCGCCCGCTGACGCTCGCTTTCCGCGCGCTGCACTTTGGGCGCTACGGGCGTGACGAGGCGGTGCCCAGCTCGATCTTCCTGGGCTACCCGTCGCTGGTGCGCGGCTACGCCTACAACAGCGTGACCAACGGCTGCATCGACGAGCTGAACAGCCCGGCGGGCGGCGGCGCCGACTGCGACGTGTTCGAGCAGCTGTTCGGCTCGCGCATCGCGGTGGGCAACGTGGAACTGCGCCTTCCGCTGATCCGCAACACGCTGCGCGGAAACGTGCAGGTGCCTCCGATCGAGGCCATCGCGTTCCTGGACGCGGGCGCGGCGTGGGGCAAGGTGTTCCAGGGGAACACCACCGTCCCCACCACCACGCACCTGAACTTCGAGCGCGGGGGCACCTTCACCGAGCGCGGCTTCCTGACCAGCGGCGGCGTGGGCGCGCGGGTGAACCTGTTCGGCTACGTGATCGTGGAAGCCGACTACGTGCGCGCCTTCGAGCGCAGCAAGTCGCAGTGGCAGTTCAGCTTCCAGCCTGGCTTCTGACCGCGGCGGGAGCGGGATGAAGATGAAAGCGGGGGCGCGGCGAGCGCCCCCGCTTTCGTTTGGCCCGCGTCGCCGTGTGATTTACACGATAGGCGGCGGAGATGGATGGATTCGAACGAGGCCCGTCCTCGCACGGCGGGTTGAATGGAGGCCCGCCCTCGCACGGCGGGTTGAAACCCGCCGCTGAAAGTTCGGGAAGTCCGCCTTCGCGGACTGTGGCCGCCGCATCGTGCCGCTCCCCGCGTCCGTAGAGCCGAAGCGTCGCGAGAACGCACTCACGCACTCGCGCACTCACGCACCTGTTCTCCCGACGCACCCAGCACCCAGCACCCAGCACCCCGTACTTTCGTACCCCTCCACCCGAACGCTATTATCCCGCCCATGCCCACCGAGCCGCCCCTCACCGACAGCAAGGAAGCCCGGCGCCGCGCCATCCTGGACAGCGCGGTGCGCGTGTTCGCCGAGCACGGGTTCTTCGCGGCGCGCATCCGCGACATCGCCGCGGGGGCGGGGGTGGCCGAGGGGACCATCTACCTGTACTTCGACGGCAAGGACGACCTGCTGCTCACCGCCTTCCGCGACAAGGTGGCCGAGTTCGTGGCGTCGGTGCGCGACGTGCTCCCCTCGCACGCGCCGTTCGAGGGGCGCCTTGCCCGCTTCATCGCCCTGCAGTTCGAGAGCATCCAGGCCGAGCCGGCGCTGGCCACCGTGCTGCTGCTGGAAAGCCGCCAGAGCAGCAAGTTCTACGGCGGCGCCGTGCGCGACGTGCTGCGCACCTACGCTCAGGCCATCGACGAGCTGCTGGCCAGCGGCGTGCGCGACCGCGAGGTGCGGGACGACGTGGAGATCCCCCTTGCCCGCCGCATGCTGATCGGCCTGCTGGAGGAGATCGAGCTGGAGTGGCTGCTGGGCGACCGCTCGCGGCAGCTGGTTCCCCTGGCGCCCAAGGTGGCCGCCACCTTCTACCGCGGCCTTGGGCCACTGACGGAACCCGGTTGACGGGCCGCGGGTGCTGGCTACGATTCAATTCAAACGTTCCCCCCCCTCAGCCCGCACCTCCGCTCCACCTCTTCCTGAGACACCATTCCGCCTCGTTCTGGCCCTGGCGTGCGCCACCGGGCTGGTGCGCCCGCTGGCCGCGCAAACGCAGTCCAACTCGTACCCGGTGGACCCGTTCGAGCGGCCCTACAACGGCGCCACCCGTGGCCGTCGGCGCCGTGGTGGGCTCGCTGGTGGGCGGCCCATGGGGGCACGAGGTGTGGCGGCGCGCCGCGCGGGCCACGCCCGACGAGCTGGGCCGCGCCGTCCGCGAGCTTACGCCCGTGGCTCCGTCGGGCGGGATGGCGGTGGCGCCCTTCGCCGGCGTGCCGAGGGACCCGGCGTCGGGGACGGTGGCCGCGGGGGTGTCCATCCGCTTCTGAGCGGCCGCGGAAGGAGACGGGCGAGAGGCGGCGCGCCCGGGGGCACGCCGCCTCTCGCGTTCGATCCTCCCATCATCAGTGCACCACCATCGGCTCCTCCGCCGGTTCGCCTGGCGCGGGAAGGCCGTGCGCGGCGCGGCTGCGGGTGCGGCCGTACAGGAAGTACACCGCCATCCCGAGGGCCAGCCAGGTGAACAGCCGTACCCAGGTGGGCAACGGGAGCGACGCCATCTGCGCCACGCAGGCCACGATGGAGATGATGGGCACCCAGGGCATCCACGGCGTGCGGAAGGGGCGCTCCAGCTCGGGCCGGGTGCGCCGCAGCACCATCACCCCCACGCTCACCAGCACGAAGGCCAGCAGGGTGCCGATGCTCACCAGCTGGCTCAGCACGCTGATGGGGAGCAGCCCGGCCGCGATCGCCACGGCGGCGCCGGTGAGCGCCGTGCTGACGTGCGGGGTGCGCCAGCGCGGGTGCACCCGGCCGAATGCGCCGGGGAGGAGCCCGTCACGGCTCATGGTGAAGAAGATGCGCGTTTGCCCCAGCAGCGTGACCAGCATGGTGCTGAACAGCCCGAACAGCGCGCTGATCTTGATCACGGGGCTCAGCCAGGTGAGCCCCGTGGAGTCGATCCCCACGGCCAGCGGGTCGGGCACGTTCAGCCGCGAGTAGGGCACGATCCCGATCAGCACCGTGGCCACCAGGATGTAGATGACGGTGCAGATGGCCAGCGAGCCCAGGATCCCGATCGGCAGGTCACGCTGGGGGTTCCGGGCCTCCTGCGCGGCGGTGGAGACCGCGTCGAAGCCCACGTAGGCGAAGAACATGACGGCCGCGGCGCGCATCACGCCGCTCCACCCGAACGCGCCGAACTCGCCGGTGTTGGGCGGCAGGAAGGGCGTGAGATGGTCGCGCCGCACGTACGCCGCGCCCGCGGCCACGAACACCAGCAGCACGCACACCTTCACCACCACCAGCGCCGTGTTGGTGTTGGCGCTCTCGCGGATGCCGATGGCGAGCAGCGCGGCCACCAGCAGCACGATGCAGGCGGCCGGCACGTTGAACACGCCGTGCGTGACCCCGCCGCCGGGAAGGGCGAGCGCCACCTCGGGCGCGGCCGTGAGGCGCACGGGAAGGCGGATCCCCAGGTCGTTCATGAAGCTCACGAAGTACCCCGACCACCCCACGGCCACCGTGCTGGCCGACAGCGCGTACTCCAGGATCAGGTCCCACCCGATGATCCAGGCGAAGATCTCGCCCGCGGTGGCGTAGGCGTAGGTGTACGCGCTCCCCGCCACGGGGATCATGGATGCCAGCTCCGCGTAGCACAGCCCCGCGAAGGCGCACGCCAGCGCGGCGATCACCATGCTCAGCACCAGCGCCGGCCCCGCGTTCTGCGAGGCCGCCGTGCCGGTGAGCACGAAGATCCCCGTGCCGATCACCGAGCCGATCCCCAGCGTGGTGAGGTTCACCGGCCCCAGCGAGCGCCGAAGCGTACCGCGGCCCGCCTCGTCCCGCAGCTCCGCGATGGATTTCCGCGTCAACAGGCCCATCCGCCGCCTCCCGTGCTCCGGTGGTCACGCGTGCGGGCCAGCCAGCGCGGCCCGTGGGTGTTGCCGGAGTGTAGGCGCCGCGCGGAGGCGGGCGGTTTTCGTTACGTACGGGAGTTGTATGGGTGTTTCGACGGAGCGCGTCCGCGGACTCAAGGCCGGTTGGTCAGCATCTCCTCGGCCCAGGCGCCGTAACGTGTCACGTCGGAGTAGACCTCGCGCCCTTCCTGCAGCGTGTAGTAGTCACCGCCGTACGAGACGGCGCTCTTGGCGTTCAGCACGCGCTTGAGCCGCTTCACCTGCCCGGGTTCGGCGCGCTGCCCCAGCGCGTGCGCCAGTACCTCGGCGGCGCGGGTGTGGTCGCCATCCACCGACTTGATCCCGCGGAAGGCGACGGTGAGCGCGTCGGTGTAGGCGATGGCCGCATGCACCGAGACGATGGCCAGCCCGTTCCCGAACCTGGGCTCGGCGAGGGTGTCGAGCCCGTGCGCGGTCTCGAGCAGCGACCGCGCGACCACCTGGTACCCCACCGCGCGCGACCTCTCTTCGTTCTTCGTTTTCCCCAGTCTCATCCCGTCCCCACCATCTCACGGAGCGAAGAGCCGAGGAGCACCCGCCCCTCGGCCGCGATGTTGTGAAGGAGGGGATCGCCCGAGCGGTACCGCCGCCGCAGCCGGGGCAGCGCCATCACCAGCGGCGACAGCCTTACGCCCAGCGTGTGCTCCGCACGCTCGGCCACGGCTTGCAGCGCCCCGTCCACCCGCGCGTTGGTACGCGCGGTGCCGGTCACCACCAGCAGGTCCACGTCGCTGTCCGGGCGGGCGTCCCCTCTCGCCACGCTCCCGAACAATACAACAAAGTGGACACTTGAAAGCAAGCCTTTTGATTCAAGCTCCTGTTTTACCAGGTCCCGAAGGAGGCTGACGCGCTGCTGTTCCGCCTCGAAAAGCGCGCAAATGCAGGGATGCAGGTGGTGCTGCCGGTTCACCCGGTACAGGCGTGCGCCGCGGATGCGCTCCTCGGCCAGGATGCCGAGCTGTGCCAACTGCCCCAGCGCCTGCTGAGCGCCGCTCTGCGAGCGGACACCGGCCAGCTCACGCGCCTCGCGCCCCGACACCGGCGAGGTGAGAGGCAGCACCGCGCGAAGGATGCGCACCTTGGCGGTGGAGCCGAGAACCGCGTTCAGCACGTCGGTGAGCATCGAGAATCCCCCCGGGATTGAAAGCAGGTCCCTGGTCCGCGCGGACCAGATTGAGGCCATGTGGACTAAATTTGGTCCACATGGGCTCAATGTAGTCCAATCACCACGTTCCTACAATGATGGAACGCGGCTCACAACGCGATGCGGTAGCCGGCTTTCCAGACTGTGACGATGTGGCGGGGGGCGGCGGGGTCGTCCTCGAGCTTGCGGCGCAGCTGGGCCACGTGCATGTCCACGGTGCGGGTCATCACGGCGGCGCGGTGGCCCCACACCTCGGCCAGCAGCTCCAGCCGCCCCGCCACCGTGCCCTGGCGCCGCACCAGCGCCATCAGCAGGTCGAACTCCTTGGGGGTGAGCTGCACCTCTTCGCCGCGGCGGCGGACGATGCGGGCGGCGGGGCTCACCTCGATCTCGCCGATGCTGACGGTGGCGGGCGGGGGCGCCGTGTCGGGCGCCGGGCCGCGCCCGCCGCGCCGCAACAGCGCGCCTACGCGCGCCAGCAGCTCCAGCAGCCCGAACGGCTTGGTCACGTAGTCGTCGGCGCCCAGGCGAAAGCCCAGCACCTTGTCGCTCTCGGCGCCGCGCGCGGTCAGGATCAGCACCGGCACGTCGCGCCCTTCCTCGCGCAGCGCCTTGAGCACGCGGTAGCCGTCCATCCCGGGAAGCATCAGGTCCAGGATCACCAGGTCGGGCTGGTGCTCGCGCACCTCGCGCAGCCCCTGGGCGCCGTCGCGGGCCACGGCCACCTGGTGCCCCTCCAGCTCAAGGCTGGCGGTGAGCCCGTAAGCCAGGTTGGTGTTGTCTTCCACCACCAGGATGCGGCTCACCGCGCCACCGCCCTCACCTGGGCCTCGGCCGGCGCGGGCTCGTCACGCGGGGGGCCGGCGTGCATGGCGTAGGGAAGCTCGATCCAGAAGCGCGCGCCGCCGCCCGGCACCTCGCCCACGCCCACGCGGCCGCCGTGCAGCTCCACCAGGTCCTTCACCACCGCCAGCCCGATCCCGCTCCCTCCCGTCGCTCCCTCGGCGTCGCGCGCCAGGCGGCGGTAGGGCTCCCACACGGCCCGCCGGTCTTCCCAGGGCACGCCGGGGCCGCGGTCGTCCACGCTGATGCGCAGCGCCAGCCCGCGCAGCTCGCCGCGCACCCGCACCGTCTGCCCGGGGGGGCCGTACTTCACGGCGTTGTCCAGCAGGTTCAGCATCACCTGGCGCAGGGCATCGGGGTCGGCGCGCACCAGCACGCCCTCATCGGCATCCACCGAAAAGGTGACGTCCTTCTCGCGGGCGAGCGGGGCGAAGGCGTCCACGATCTCGCGCAGCAGCGGGGCGGCGAGCACCGGGTTGGGCTGCACCCGCCCGGCGCCGCGCTGCGCCCGCGAGAAGTGGAGGATGTTCTCCACCAGCCAGGAGAGCCGCCGCGCCTCCTCGGCGATGATGCGGACGGATCGCGTGCGCTGCTCGGGCGCGGCCAGGCGCCCCGAGTCGAGCAGGTCGCTGAAGAGGCGGATCTGCGCCAGCGGAGTGCGCAACTCGTGCGAGACGCCCGACACGAAGTCGTCGCGCAGCCGCACCAGCTCCTGCTGGCGGCGCAGCTGGAAGATGGCCACGCCCACCAGCGCCAGCGTGAGCCCGAACACGGTGAGCAGCAGCGGGAGGCGCGAGCGCGGCTCCTGCTCCGGCGCACCCGCCGCCAGGTCGGGCCGCACCGACACGTGCGAGGTGAAGCCGGCGAACAGCCCTCCCAGCTGCTCGGCCACTTCGCCGCGGGCCAGCGGCTCGGGAGGGTACGTTCCGACCTTTGCGTCCACCCACGCGCCCTCGCGGGGAACCGGCCCGACTCCTTCGGCCGAACGCCACACGGGCGCCCCACCGCCGGCCAGCAGCTCGGCGGTGACCACGCCCACCGCGCGGCCCATCCCCGGGATCAGCGCCCCTCCGGCGTAGGCGCGGGCATAGGCGTGCGCCGACACCGCGCCCGCGTCGACCAGGATCCCCACCGCCTTCCGCTCGCCGCCGCGGTGGGCCAGGCGCGACACCAGCAGGTACCGCGTGCCGCCGATCTCGGCCCCGCTCAGCAGCAGGCCGTCCACGGCGGTCCCCACCCCATTAGTCACGAACTCGCCGGGCGCGGAGCCGGGCGCCAGGCCGCGCAGCCACGCCTGCACGGCGGGCGACGTGGCCGACACGTCGGGCGGCTCGCGCGGGTCGGTGCTGAAGCGGAAGGCGCCGCGCACCGCGCCCGCGCACCCGCACCACGCGCCGAGCGACGCCTCGGCGCGCCTGGCGATGTCGGCCGCGGGGCGGGGGGCGGATCCGGATCGTTCGGCCGGGCCCGGCGCGGCATCGTTCGCAGCAGGCGGGAGCGCGCCGGAACCGGCGGCGGCCAGCGCTCCCTGCAGGGCGGCATCGGCGCGTTGCTTCAGCTCGTTGCTGGCGACGGTGGCGGAGATGCGCATCGCCCGGTCGGTGGAGCGCGCCTCGGAGCGCGCCGCGTCCACCGCCTGGTAGGCCAGCACCGTCGACAGGCACAGCAGGAGCAGAAGCAGCCCCACCAGGAAGGCGGAGCCGGGTGCCATCTGCTGCGAGCGGCGGAACGAGAGCATGGGGCGTGGGAGTGAGGATGCCGGGCGCGTGGACTCCTTCAACGGAATGGTACATCCGATGGCGCCGAATGGGCCAGCGGTGGGTGTAAGGGATTCGTAAAACCGGCGTGGTTCCGGAGCTCGGCGCGGGCGACAAACCGCTTCCCGTCCGCCCCGCACGCATCCGGCTCGGCTTTTTTCAACGCGGAGGGAGCAGGGGGGAGCGTCTTCCTCGTGGCCGATCGCCATCCTTGCTTCCGTCCTCCACGGCGGCTACGGTCCAGAGGTCCCTCCAGCGCCCGGTACCCGCGCCCTCTCGCACCCATGAGACGCATCATCCTCACCCATCTCGCCGCCCTTCTCGCCGCCACCCCGGCCCTCGCCGCCGCGCAGGGGGCCGACACCACACGGTGGAGCATCGTTCTGGGCGAGCGGCACGCGGGCGAGATGAAGGGGTGGGCCACGCCCGGCGGCGAGCTGCGCTTCGCCTACGCCTACAACGACCGCGGGCGCGGCCCCGCGCTGGAGGCGGCGGTGCGGCTGGGGCCGGGCGGCGTGCCGGTGCGGCTGCACGTGACCGGGGTGGACTACTTCAAGAACCCGGTGGACGAGAGCTTCGAGGCGGCCGGCGGGCGGGCGCGATGGCACAGCGAGGCCGAGAGCGGGGAGAAGGCGGTGAACACGCCCTCGGCGTTCGTGCCGATCAACGACGCCGTGGACCCGGGGATCCTGGTGCGCGCGCTGCTGGCGGCGCCCGGCCGGTCGCTCCCGCTCCTTCCCGACGGACGCGCCACCCTGGAGCCCGCGGGCGAGCTGCGGGTGAGCGCGAATGGGGAGACGCGCACCGTGCGGCAGTGGCTGCTGGGCGGGGTCGGGCTCGAGCCGAGCCCGGTGTGGCTCACCGATGACGGCCGGTTCTTCGCCGTGGCGGGCGGGTGGGGTGGCACCGTGGAGGCGGGGTGGGAGGCGGTGCTCCCGCAGCTGGTGGCCGCGCAGGACCAGGCGCAGGCGCGCCGTTACCGCACCATGGCCGACTCGCTGCGCATGCCGGCCGCGGCGGTGCTCGCCATCCGCGGCGTGGGCGTGTTCGACCCCGCCGCGCGCGTGGTGCACGCCGGGTGGACGGTGGTGATGGAGGGAGGGCGCATCCACGCGGCGGGGCCGGCCGCCGCGGTGCCCGTTCCCGCCGGCGCCACGGTGGAAGAGGGCGCGGGAAAGACGCTGATCCCCGGCCTGTGGGACATGCACACGCACAACGGGGCGCTGGACGGGCTGTTGCACCTGGCCGCCGGCGTGACCACCGTGCGCGACATGGGGAACGATACCACCACCGTGCTGGACCTGGAGCGCCGCTGGGACGCTGGCGAGCAGATCGGGCCGCGGATGATCTGGGCGGGGTTCATCGACGGGCCGGGGCCGTTCACCGCGCCCACGGGCATGAAGGTGTCCACGCCGGCCCAGGCCATGGCCGCGGTCGACGCGTACAGGCGGCTGGGCGCGGAGCAGATCAAGGTCTACAGCTCGCTCGACACCACGCTGCTGCCGCTGATCATCCAGCGCGCGCACGCGCTGGGGATGCGGGTGAGCGGGCACATCCCATGGCCGCTCCCCGCCAGCCGCGCGGTGGCGATGGGGATCGACGAGATCCAGCACGCCAACTTCCTGGCCCTCAACTTCCTGGGCGACAGCATCGACACGCGCACCCCGGCGCGCTTCACCGCGCCGGCACGGCACGCCGCGGAGCTCGATCTGGCCTCGCCGTCCGTGCAGGCGTTCATCGCGCTGCTGCGCGACCGCCACGTGACGGTGGACCCCACGCTGAGCGTGTTCGAGGGGATGTTCACCGCGCGCAAGGGCGTGGTGTCGCCCGACTTCGCGGCGGTGGCCGGCCGGCTGCCGCCCAACGTGCGGCGGAGCCTGCTCACCGGCGGCCTCCCCGTGCCCGAGGGGATGGACGCGCGCTACCGCGAGAGCTTTGCCCGCATGCTGCAGCTGGTGGCGGCGCTGCACCGGGCGGGTGTGCGCATCGTGCCGGGGACCGACGCGCTGGCGGGGTTCGCGCTGCACCGCGAGCTGGAACTGTACGTGCAGGCCGGCATCCCGCCCGCGGACGTGCTGTACCTGGCCACGCTGGGCGCCGCCGAGGTGATGCACCGGCAGGGCGAGGTGGGCACCATCGCCCCCGGCAGGCTGGCCGACGTGGTGCTGCTGGATGGCGACCCCACGCGCGACATCTCGGCCGTGCGGCGGCCGGTGCTGGTGGTGCGCGGCGGCGTGCCGTACCGGCCCGAGCGGCTGTACCGCGCCATCGGCGTATCGCCCGCGGCGGACCGCCGGTAGATTGCCGGGCGTCCGCGCGCGGCGCTGGAACGGCCCGCCGGCACCCTGCCGGCGGGCCGCCGTACATCACCCGGAACCCCGATTTTGAAACTTCCCGCGCCGGTTCGGCGTGGAGCATGCGTGATTCCGCCTTCGCAGCCCCATCCGTCGCCCTGAGACCGGAACCGTGACCGAGCCCACGCCGCCGCCCCCGGAACGCAGCACCTACACAGCCGACGCGGCTCCACCGGCCGACCCGGCGTTCGAGCCGCGCTGGGAGCACGAGGTGGCGCAGGCCGAGGAAGAGGCGAAGAAGGCCAAGCCGCTCAAGTGGCTGCGCTGGGTGTTCATCCTGGGGCTGCTGGGCTTGGCCGTGCACCTGATCATCCCGCAGCTGGGAAGCCTGCACGAGTCGGCGCAGGTGCTCAAGACCATGAAGCCGTGGGCCGTGGGGCTCGCCATTGCCTCCGAGATGCTGAGCTACGTGGCGCTGGGCTACATGATGAAGCGCATCGTGGGGCTCACCGGGCAGCATCTTTCTCTGCACCGCGCGTTCGGGGTCACTCTGGCTGCGGGGAGCGTGGGGCTGGTGGCGGGTGGGCTGGTGGGGATCGGGGGATCGAGCTTTCGCTGGCTGCGCGACGCGGGGATCCGGGCCGAGGGCGCGCTGCTGGCCGGGTGGCTCCCCACGCTGCTGAACGCCGCCACCATCGGCGCCTTCGCCATGATCGGGATGGTGGAGCTGGTGCTGCTGCAGCGGCTGTCGATCGCGCTGTGGATCGCGTTCGGGTTGTCGATGGGGTTCCTGATCGCCATCGGCGCGGCGGTGTTCTGGGCGTCGGGGCACCGTGACGCGGCCAAGAAGATCCTCTGCCGCTGGCAGGAGAAGTGGGCGCGCTTCCGCAAGCAGGAGCCGCACCCCGAGCAGCTGATGGGCACGGTGGACCGCCTCTTCGACGCCTTCCACATCCTGAAGACGCGCGGGTGGAAGGCGCCCGTGGCCGGTGCCGCCATCGGCGTGGTGCTGGACATGGGCGCCATGTTCTGGCTGTACGTGGCGGCGCGCAACCTGGTCACCCCCGGCAAGCTGCTGTCGGGGTACGCGCTGCCGCTGCTGATCGGGAAGGTGGCGGTGATCCCCGGCGGCATCGGGGTGGTGGAGGGGGCGATGGTGGCGCTGTACCACGGCTTCGGCGTGCCCACCGCCACGGCGGTGCTGGTGGTGCTGGCCTACCGCGTGATCGCCTTCTGGATGCCCAACCTGCTGGGCTTCTGCATCATCCCCCTGCTCCAGATCCCCGTGCGCCGCACGGGCCAGGACATCCTCCCCGGCGGCCGCCGGCGGTCGGACCCGGCGGACACGAACGCGGCCGAGAGTTCCGCGGGGACGTGAGTCTTGGGTAGCGAGTAAGGAGTGCTGAGTGCTGAGTGCTGAGTGCTGAGTGCTGAGTGCTGAGTGCTGAGTGCTGAGTGCTGAGTGCTGAGTGCTGAGTGCCGAGTGCCGAGTGGCGCATCGATCCTGAACGCATCCCGACGAAAGAACGCAACGCTCCGCCGGATCCGGCGGAGCGTTTTCGTTGCCGCGATCGATCCCGGCATCAGCCGTGGCTGCCCCGTTCGCTGTCGAGGTGCGCCATCTGCGCGGCGGCGTAGCGGGTGCCGGCGGCAGCATCCTTCGGCACGGCACGCTCGATGGCGGCCAAGTCATCCTCCGTCAGCTCCACTTCCAGCGCGCCCAGCGCCTCCGTCAGCCGGTCGCGGCGGCGCGCGCCGATCACGGGGACGATGTCGCCGCCCTTCACTAGTACCCATGCGATGGCGAGCTGCGCCACGGTGCATCCCTTCTGGCCGGCGATGGTCTGGAGCTGGCCGACCAGCGCCAGGTTGTGCTCCACGTTCCCTTCCTGGAAGCGTGGGCTGTGCGCGCGGAAGTCGTCGGGAGTGACGGCGCTGGACTGCCAGTGGCCGCTGATCAGCCCGCGCGAGAGCACGCCGTAGGCGGTGATGCCGATGCCCAGCTCGCGGCAAGTGTCCAGGATGCCGTCCTCGATCCCGCGCGAGATCAGCGAGTACTCGATCTGCAGGTCGCAGATGGGGTGCACGGCCGCGGCGCGGCGGATGGTCCCGGGCCCCACCTCCGACAGGCCGATGTGCCGCACGTACCCCGCCTGCACCATCTCGGCGATGGCGCCGATGGTCTCCTCGATCGGCACGTTGGCGTCCAGCCGCGCCGGCCGGTAGATGTCGATGGATTCCACGCCCAGCCGCTGCAGCGTGTACGCCAGCGCCGTCTTGACCGCCGCCGGGCGCCCGTCGAAGCCGATCCACTCGCCCCCGGGGGCACGCTGGGCGCCGAACTTGACGCTCAGCAGCACCCCCTCGCGCCCGGCCTCGCGCAGCGCCTGGCCGATCAGCATCTCGTTGTGGCCCATGCCGTAGAAGTCGCCGGTGTCGAGCAGGTCGATCCCGGCGTCGAGCGCCGCGTGGATGGTGGCGATGCTCTCCGCGCGGTCCGCGGGGCCGTACATCCCCGACATCCCCATGCACCCCAGCCCCAGCGCCGACACGCGCGGGCCCGCAGCACCCAGTTGCCGTGTCTCCATCCCATCCTCCCATACGGTGCGTTTGCGCCCGCCACCCTGGGGGGCCGATTCGATTCCGTCCCATACGCCGCCATTCCCGCGCGGCGAATGCATCCTGCCGCTTCGAGCGCGCTCCAGGTCAACACCCGGCAACCACGCGCAAATCCCGGGCGCTGAGTTCGGGGCAGCGACTTGCAGGATGATGGGGGGCTTTCGCGCGGGCGGCAGGGAAACGATTGTTCCCACGGGACGCAACCGCAGCCGCATGCACCATCCAACCCGCAGCGTGACCATGCCCGGCAGGATTCAGCAGGAGATCAAGCAGAGCAAGCCGATGGCGCTGCCCGTGGAGGCGCACCTGAACCTTCAGCGCACCGCCACCGCGCTGCGCGAGCTGATCGAGGCGGAAACGTCCAGCGTTGGTGGGGTGAAGATGGTGGAGTACAACGTGCTGCGCATCTTGCGCGGCGCGGGCGCCGAGGGGCTGAACACCGAGCAGGTGCGCGACCGGCTGATGGCGCCCGACCCCATGCTCCCCGCCGTGCTGGGCAACCTGGCCAACCGCGGGCTGATCACCCGCCAGCTGCAGAACCGCCGCATCAGCGACGAGGGGCTGAAGGTGCTCGACGCGCTGCAGGCGCGCATCGACACCGCCCTGGCCGAGCGCTTCGGCCGCCTGGCGGACGAAGAGGTGCGCACGCTGATCGGCCTGCTGGAGCGGCTGCGCGACTGAGTAAGCTCCCCGAACACCGATTCAACGCAGAGGGAGCAGAGGAACCACATGAAATCCCTCTGCTTCCTCCGCTCCCTCTGCGTTGAAATCGCTGTTGTCCTGGCCGTGCGTCACCGCGGCGGGAGCGCGCGGGCCCAGCGGTCGATGGCGGCCACGACGCGCGGGTCGGTCTCGCCCTCCAGCCCGAACGCCTGCATGGGCGGGGTGCCGGGGGCGAGGGGTTTGTAGAAGTGCTGCAGCTCGGCGAAGACGGCCACCTCGGTCGGTGCCGCGCCCCGCGCCGCGGCGATGCGGTGCGCGTGGTGCTCCCGGACGGAGGTGTCGCTGCCGCCCTGGACCAGCAGCATCGGCCGTGGCACGCGCGCCGCCTCGGCGGTGGGATCGACGGCGTCCACCTCGCGGATGTACGCCCACCCGGCCAGATCCACGTTCCCCAGCATCATCGTGCCCGGCTTGCCGATCAGCTCCGGGGGGATGGCCTCGCCGCGGTACACGTACGCCATCGCCGCCTCGAAGTTGGCCAGCGCCTCGGCCGCGTCCGCGCCCGGCGGACGGACGTCGCCCACCTGCTCGCGCATGATGCCGATCAGCCCCATCGACGGCCCCGACAGGCTCACCACGCCATCGACCGACGGCGCGTCGTGCGCGAGGAGGAACGCCACCACCGCGCCCTCGCTGTGGCCTGCCACGATGATCCGTGGCGTCGCCACGCCTTCGTCCGCCAGCTCGCCCCGCATCCGTTCCAGCGCGGCGCGAGCGACGGTCACACGCATGGCGAAGTGGTTGTGCGCGCGGGCGGCCTCGGCGTCGGTCACGCGCGTGCCGGTGCCCGGGCCGGGCTTGGCGTAGCGCAGCGACGCCCACCCGGCCGCCGCCAGCTGCCGTGCCAGGTGCGCGTACACGTGCGGCCGCACGTTCCACGCGGGAAAGTCGCCATCGGCGTCGCTGAACATCGAGCCGGGCACCAGCAGCACCGCGCCCGCCACGCCGCCGCGTGGCACCGAGAGCACCGCGGGGAACGCCATCCCCTCCACCTCCAGCAGCAGCGCCCGCTCCACCGCCGGGGCCGCGCCGATCGTCTCCGTCATCATCCCCTCCATTCATTCCCCAAGGCCGCCGTGCTTGCCGGGGCCGCCGCGGCGCGGCACCTTTCGCCCCGGTGCCGGCGCTCGCCGGCCTGCCGATGTTGCCGATGGTAACATCGGATGTTGCCAACGGTAACATCGGGATGCGGATCACACAAGTGCCCAGCCGGAAACCCTCCGCCGCGCCGTCGCCCTACCACCACGGAAACCTGCGCCAGGCGCTGGTGGACGCGGCCCTTGCCGCCGAGGCCGAGGTGGGGATCGGCGGGCTCACGCTGCGCGAGGTGGCGCGGCGCGTGGGCGTGAGCCACGCCGCCGCGTACCGGCACTTCGCCGGGAAGGACGACCTGGTGCGCGCCGTGGCCGGCCAGGGCTTCGCGCGGTTGAACCAGGTGCTGGCGGCGGTCCCCGCGGAGCACTGGCAGCCGCTGGCGCGCTTTCACATGCTCGCCACCGAGTACGTGCGCTTCGCCTTCCGCGAGCGCTCGCACTTTCGCCTGATGTTCGCGCCGCAGCCGACTGAAGTGGCCGGCGCCGAGCCGGACGCGCGGATGGCCGAGGTGCGCGCGCACTTCAGCGCGGCGGCCCAGGCGGGGATCACGGCGGGGCTGCTGCGCGAAGGGAACGCGGAGCGGATGGGCGCGGTGGCGTGGGCGCAGGTGCACGGCATCGCCACGCTGGGGCTGGCGGGCGGGCTGGCGGATGCCAGCGAAATGACGGAGGCGGAATACGCGAAGTGGGTGGCCCGGCTCGCCGTGGTCGCGGTCACCGGCGCCATCTTCGGCAGCCGCCCGCCGGGCGCGCCGGCGGTGTGGGCCGAGACGTAGGCGCCCGCGGTGCGAGATTCGTTTCGGGCGGAAGAAGGCGAGCGCCCGCGCGGAATCGGGGCAAGTCGTTGCAGCCAATCCGGATGGGCGGCGAGGGCGGCGGCACGGTGATTGAAGCAGGGGCGCCGCCATGGAATACAGGGATGATCCGTTTCTATTTCCGCTCGTCACCGAGCCGAAGTCGCGCTGGGAGAAGTCGGGGCTGAGCCCGCGGCAGGAAACGTCGTTCAACCGCGTTTCGCTGCTGCTGGTGGCGCTGTTCCTGACCGGGTGGATCTACACCATCTTCCTGGCCCCGCGGGCCGACCTGCAGGCGGCGCCGGTGGCGCGCATCACCGGCGCCCTCACCCGCACCCCGCTGGCCACCGACGCGCCTCCCGAGGCCGCGTTCGTCACCGACCGGCTGGTGCAGGGCTTCGCGGCCGAATACCAGCGGCAGGTGGGGATGAGCAGCGGCGCCGTGCGCGTGCAGGTGCTGAAGCCCGGCGAGCAGCTGAACACCCCGCAGAACCTGCCGCGGGGCGCCGAGGTGCAGCTGCAGCCCACGCAGGGCACCACGGGCACCGCCACCAGCGCCAGCGACGGCACGCAGGCGCCGGGGATCTGGAACGTGGTGCTGAAGATGGCCGACGCGCTGCGCCCCGCACCCGACGTGGCGGTGATCACGCTGGTGCCGCTCACGGCCAAGCAGTCGGGGCGCATCGGCAGCTACCGCATCGGCAGCTGGCCGTTCGAGCGGGGCGGCGCGCCCAAGGCCATCTACGAGCCGCCGGCCGGGCTGGTGAAGGTCACGCCCGAGAACATGAACCTGTGGCTGAGCGAGCACATCCAGCTCAAGGACTTCGTCACCAAGGGGCAGAACGACGTGTGGCCCAAGTACGTGGCCATGCAGCCCCGCGAGCTCGACAAGGTGGAGCTCACCATCCAGGAGCTGGAGAAGATGGGCCACCCGGTCAAGAACATCTTCGTGGTGAGCGCCTTCCGCACGCCCAGCTACAACGAGAGCGGCGGTGACCCCAGCGGGCGCGCCGGCCTGAGCCGGCACATGTACGGCGACGCCATGGACATCGCGGTGGACAACGACGGCGACGGCTTCATGGACGACCTGAACGGCGACGGCCGCGTGACGGTGGCCGACGCGCGGGTGATCGGCGAGGCGGCCGACCGGGTGGAGAAGGCGCACCCGGAGCTGGTGGGCGGGATCGGGATCTACTCGCCCACGGGGGCGCATCACGGATTCGTGCACATCGACACGCGTGGGTATCGCGCCCGCTGGTAACGGGGCCTGGCTTGGACGGCATTTTCCGGGGCGGAGGAGGGGACCATGGCGGAGGCGAGCGGCGGGCGCGTGGCGGTGGATGACAAGCGGCGGCACGAGGAGGACGAGGAGCATCTGCCGCCCGAGATGGACGTGCGCGACGAGGACATGGAGCCGCACGAGGGGCTGCGCTACATCGCGCGGCTCTTCAAGATCCTGGCGATCCTGCTGATCCTGCTGCTGATCGGCGAGGTGATCCTGGGGCTGATGAACCGCGGCAACGAGGCCATCCCCACGCTGATGGTGGAGGCCACGCGCATCGTGGTGTTCGCCGGCATCCTGTGGGGCGCGGGCGACATGGCGCTGATGCTGATCGAGAGCAACCACGACCTGCGCGCCACCCGCATCCTGGTGGGCCGGCTGAACGGCAAGGTCGCCCGCCTGGAGGCGCACTACCTCCCCCGCTCCGGCCGCGCTTCCGACGGCCGCACCACCCTCCGGGCGGGCGGGGTGCGCGAAACGCCCGCCACCGACACGCCGGACGAGCGTCCCCCGTCGCACCGCGAGGGGCTGGGCTGAGCTTGTTCAACACAGAGGGAGCAGAGGGAGCAGAGAAGGGCTTGCCGCCGTTCCTCCGCTCCCTCCGCTTCCTTTGTGTTGGATGAGACAAATCCGCGACGTCCGTCACCCGTACCCGCCCGGATCCAGCAAGTGAACCTCCGGATTCAGTGAAGCCGGGGTCGCCTACACGCCAGGGGACAGGGAACCCGAAATGGGGGAAGCGAAGGCACAGGACTACCCCCTGGACTGGGTCACCCAACAGTGGGTCGTCGCGACCGGCCGTTCCGTCGATCTTGAGCGAGACCCCTGGCTCGACGGTCCCTACGGGCCTCCTGACGGTATCGGATCGTCCTTCTTCGAGCAGTGGGCACGGACCCATGGGCTGATCGTCTCGCCCGGGGCCACACGGGCCGGGCTGCTTCCCGACTTCAACGTTTTGCGGGGACCGGATTTCGATCCGGAGCAGGTGGATCCGCGCATCGCCCGGTTCTACGAGACGGCCGGGGATTACAGCTTCGACGTGTGGCCGCAGTGGAGAGGCGCCTTCCGGCCCTTCGGCGGGATGCTGGCGGCGCTGTTCAGCCGGCGGCTCCAGCAGCTGAACATGCCGCTCTCCGCCCTCGACACGAGCCGGGGCGTGTCGAGCCGCGTGGTGCAGTTGCGGGAGCCCGGTACCGGACGGGTCCGTGAGACCGCCTGGGTCCGGGAGATGGTGGGGAGCCGGAACGTGCTCTACGCGGGCAGCTACAGCGCGTGCACCATCCCGGGCCACGCCGGTCCCTGCATCAAGGTAGTTTTTCCCCTCCCCAACGGAAACGCCATCGTATTTCTCAGGCCGCGGGCCGAGGCCGGGGGAGGCTTTTCGCTCCGGTCCGAGGGGAAGAGGTTCGGGGATCCAGGCTTCTACTTCACCGTGCGAAGGAAGAATGGAGGGGTCCGCGCTCGCTACGTGGGTGTGATGAAGGAGCGGATGGACGTGCAAGCCGAGACGGGGCGGGTGATCCGGGCAGACCACGTGTTCCTCTTCGGCCGGTTCGCGTTTCTCCAGATGCACTACCGGATGACGCTCAACCGGACGGTGGACGAGAGGATGGAAGGGGATTGATCCCGGTGCGGCCGATGCCGGGTTGAACTGCATGAACGCAGAGCAGCGGAGATAAGCAGAGATAGGCGGAGAACAGCAAGCCACGTTGTGCAGTTCTCTGCTTGTCTCTGCCTGTCTTCGCTGCTCTGCGTTCATGTGGTTCGAGAGCGCCGGCTCCGCGCGTGAGCTTTTCAACACCTGGAGGCCCGGAGACGATGCATCGTCCCCGGGCCTCGGTCTTTCCCGTCTGGCTGATTCTACGCGTCCGCGCCGGTGTCCACGCCGAAGCGGTAGACGGTGCGCGAGTGGTAGCGCTCGCCCGGGCGCAGGATGCAGGGGGGGAAATCCGGGCGGTTGGGCGAGTCGGGAAAGTGCTGCGGCTCCAGGCAGAAGCCCGCGTGGTGGCCGTAGCGCCGGCCGCCCTTGCCGCGCACGCTGCCGTCCAGGTAGTTGCCCGAGTAGAACTGCAGCCCCGGTTCGGTGGTCCACACCTCCAGCACGCGCCCGCTCCCCGGCTCGTGCACGCGCGCCGCGCGCACCGGGGCGCCGCCGTGGCCATCCAGCACGAAGTTGTGGTCGTAGCCGGCCGAGAGCGCCAGCTGCGGGTGGTCGGCCCCGATCCGTTCGCCGATCGGCGTGGCAGCGCGGAAGTCGAAGGGCGTGCCCTCCACGGAGGCCAGCTCGCCGGTGGGGATCAGCGTGTCGTCCACCGGGGTGAAGCGCGCGGCGCCCAGCTCCAGCCGGTGCTCCAGCACGTCGATGGACGGGTCGGCGGCAAGGTTGAAGTAGGTGTGCTGCGTGAGGCACACCGGCGTGGGCCGGTCGGTGCGGGCCACGTAGTCCACCGCCAGCTCGTTGCTGTCGAGCGTGTAGGTGACCTCGGCGTCGAGCCGGCCGGGGTACCCCTGCTCGCCGTGCGGGCTCACCCGGGTCAGCCGCAGCCCCACCACGCCGTCCTCGTGGCTGAAGGGCTTCACGTGCCAGCACACCTTGTGGAAGCCGCCGGGGCCGCCGTGCAGGTGGTTGCCGTGGTCGTTCGCGGGGAGGGTGTAGTCGCGCCCGTCCAGCCTGAAGCGCCCGCCGCGGATGCGGTTGGCGTAGCGCCCGATCAGCGCGCCGAAGAAGCCCTGGTCGCCCACGTACTGCTCCAGCCGGTCGAACCCCAGCACCACGTCGTCCACGTTGCCGTGGCGGTCGGGCACCAGCAGCGACTGGATGATGCCGCCGTAGCCGCTCACCCGCACCACCACGCCCGCCGTGCTGTGCAGCTCGAACAGCTCCACCTGCTCGCCTCCGGGAAGCCGCCCGAACGGCGACCGGCTCACGATGGGCGGCAAGCGGCCCCCTCGCGTTCAAAGGTCACGGACATCGGTGGAATGAGGTTGATCATCGGTAGAGGAACGGCGCGCCGTGCATCGCCCCACAAAGTGCAGCGGCTTCCCGCTTCCGGCAAACATCCGCGCGAAACGACGTTCGCTTCGTCGCGGAGCGGCGGAGGCGGCGCGAAAGCCCGGCGCCCTCGAACCGCGTGAACACGGAGCAGCGGAGGAGTACGGAGTCAGACGGAGGACTTCATCGCGGTTCTCCGTCTGACTCTCCTCTCTCCGCTGCTCCGTGTTCATGCAGTTCTGCCCGGCATCGGCCCGCGCCGGAATCACCCCGTGCACTCGCCCGCGGGCCGGGAGATCTGCTGCCCGCTGGCCACGGGGGTGCCGAAGTTGGGCGTGTTGTCGGCGTTCCAGGTAAAGGGCTGCGTGCGGATCACGCGGTCCCACCCCGGCGTGGCGGCGACCTTGGCGTGGTACACGATCCAGCTCTGCGTGCCGTCGGGCGAGGTGGTGAAGCTGGCGTGCCCGGTGCCGTACACCGCGCCGCTGGCCTGGAACACCGGCCCCGTCTTGGTCCATGCCGCCGGATCGAGCGGATTGGCCCCCGTCAGCCGCAGCAGCCCCAGGCGGTACTCGGGGAGCCACGACTCGCGGGTGGAATAGACGATCATCGTCTGCCCGTTGCGCTGCAGGACTTCCGGCCCTTCCTGCAGGTCCAGCTCGCTCCCGCGCTCCCAGCCCTCCACGGGCGAGCTGATCTTCACCCGCGGCCCGTCGATGGTGTACGGGTTGGACATGTGCGCGGCGTACAGGTGCTGCGGCGTGCGGTCGGTGCCGGCGTTCGCCTCCCACCCGCTCCAGATGGCGTACAGCTGCCCGTTGATCTGGCCCACCGTCAGGTCGATGGCCCAGATGTTCTCGCCGCCCGACGCGGGGCCGCCGTTGCCGGTGTAGAGCATTCCGCGGTCGGTGTACGGCCCCAGCGGGTCGTCACCGGCCGACTCGAGCACGCCGGCGCGCTGGTTGATGTACGGCGGCCCGCTGCTTCCCGCGGCGTAGTAGACGTACCAGCGGCCGTTGATGTGGTGCAGCTCGGGCGCCCACACGTTGGTGCGGTTCCACCCGCCCGCGGGCGCGGCCCACACCTGCGTTCCCACGCTCACGTTCACGCCGGTGAGCGTGGCGGAACGGTTGATCCAGATCCCGTTGTCGCGGCTCTGGATCAGGTAGTAGAACCCGGCGTCGCGCAGCACCCACGGGTCGGCCCCCGCGCCCAGCGGGTTGGCGAAGGTGCAGGTGGGCGGCGGCGGGGGCGGAGGCGGAGGCGGCTCCGTGGTGCCTCCCCCGCCGCCGCCCGAGCACGCCGTGCACCCGGCCAGAAGCAGGGCGGCGGCGGACGGCCATGCGCGCGTCGCTGATCTCATTTCGTTCCTCTGTTCATGGGCATCGCACGAGACAGGGAATAGGGAACAGGGAACAGGGAACAGGGAACAGGGAACAGCCAGCGAACAGCCCGGAATCCCGTTCCCGTACCTCCATGCCTTCACAGTTCCGTACCTCGTACCTCGTACCCCGTACGTTCGTACTTCCACCGCGGCGGACGGCGCCCGGATGGACGCCGCCCGCCGCGAAACTCGCACCGCCACGGGAACCGCCCGCTGTTCCCTGTTCCCTGTTCCCTCGCAGTTCCCTACCAGCCCGGGTTCTGCTGCACGTTCGGGTTCAGGTTTGTCTCCGTGCTCGGGATCGGCAGCACGGCCCGGTGAGCGTCGAAGAAGTTGAAGTCGGGGTCGTGCGTTTTCAGGATCGCGATCTTGGCCGCGTCGGTCAGCCAGTCATGCCGCTTGAGCCAGAAGAAGCGCTCGTTCTCCAGCCCCATCTCCACCAGGATCTCGTGCTCGATGCGGTCGCGCATCTGCGCCTGGCTCAGGCCGCCGGGGAGAGGCGCCAGCCCGGCACGGGCACGCACCTGGTCCACCAGCCCCTTGGCCGCCCCGGTGTTCCCCGCCTCGTTCTGCGCGTCGGCCGCCAGCAGCATCACGCCGCCCAGCCGCATCACCTTCACGTTGATGGGGTTGTCCCAGTCCTGGAAGGTCTTGTACCACTCCCCGTACTTCCGCCAGAACGAGTCGCCCAGCCGGTCGGCGTAGCGGGCCGTGAACGGCGTGCCGTACACGTCCATCCCGCCCGGGCGGTTGTAGAAGATGGTGGCGTCCTTGCGCGGGTCGGGCTGGCCTCCCACGGTGGTCTCGGCGCTCAGCTGCCCCACGTACCAGGCGGTGGGCTCGCCGTCGCAGAAGCCCACGCCGCAGGGGCCCTGCATCTTGATGATGTTCTGCCCGCGGCTCCCCGACGCCAGCACCTCGGGGCCGCCGAACTGCACCTCGAAGATGGTCTCGGGGTTGTTGTCGCCGGCCTCGGTGAAGTTGTCGATGTAGTTGGGGCGCAGCGTGTACCCCAGCCCCAGCACCTGCTGGAAGGTGGCCGCCGACGCGCTCCACTTCTTCTGCTGCAGCTGCGCGCGCGCCAGCAGCGCCAGCGCGGCGCCGCGGGTGGCGCGCCCCACGTCGGCGCCGGTGTAGCTGGCGGGGAGGACGGCGGCCGCCTCGGTCAGGTCCTTCTCCACCTGCGCCCAGGTGGCCGACTCGGCCACCTGAGCCGGGCGGTCGGTGGGCTTGGGCGGCTCCAGGATCATGGGCACGCTGCCGTACAGCGTGGCCAGGTTGAAGTACATCAGCGCCCGGATGAACTTGGCCTCGCCCACGATGCGGTCGCGCGTGGCCGTGTTCATGTCGATGGCCGGCACGTACGCGATCACCTGGTTGGCGCGGAAGATGGTCTGGTACTGGTGCTGCCAGATCTCGCGGTTCACCTCGAAGTCGTAGCTGGAGAGCACGCTCTTGGTGAAGTTGGCCAGGTCGCCCCAGGGGCTGCGGCTCAGGCCGATGTCGCTGCGCGCGTCGTAGGCGAACTGCAGCCAGCGGCCGTAGGTGCCGTTCTCCTGCAGCCCGCGGTAGGTGGCGTTCAGCCCCTGTGTGGCGTCGGCCTCGCTCTGCCAGAACGTTTCCACCGTGCGCTGGTTGGGGTCGGTCAGGGTCAGGTCCGCGCACCCGGCCAGCCCCGCGCCGAGCAGCAGCGTTCCCAAAATCCCGGTTCTCTTCTTCATGGTCGGGTTCTCGCCCGTTGTGGGTTCTCGGCTGGTTGGGTGGCTTACGGGCGGAACTCGATCCCGAACGTGACGGTGCGCGGGTTCGGATAGATCTCGCCGTCGTCGATGCCGCGGCTCAGCGTGTTGCCGCCGGCCACCACCTCGGGGTCCCAGTTGGAGTAGCCCGTGAAGGTGTACAGGTTCTGGAAGTTGACGTACACGCGGCTCCCCTGCCCGCTCACGCCGATGCGGCTGAGCACCCGGTCGGGGATCGCGTAGCCCAGCTGCAGGTTCTGGATGCGCAGGAACGAGCCGCTCTCGATCCAGCGGTCGGTGTTGGCGCGGGCGTTGTCGGCGCCGGCGGCGCCCCACAGGGCGCGCGGGTCGTCGGTGTTGGTGTTGGTGGGCGTCCAGGGGCTCAGGTCCTGCCGGTAGTTGGAGTTCTCGTCCATCCGGTCGGTCCAGAAGCGCGCCACGTTGAAGATCTTGTTCCCGCTCTGCCCGCGCAGCGCCACCCCCAGGTTGAAGCGCCGCCAGGTGGCGTCCATGGTGAAGCCGCCCTGCAGCTTGGGGATCGGGCTGCCGGCCACGTAGCGGTCGTCGTCGTTGATCACGCCGTCGTCGTTCAGGTCGGCGTACTTCACGTCGCCGGCGCGCGCGTTGGGCTGGATCACCTTCCCCGTGCTGTTCTTGTAGTTCTGCGCCTCGGCGTCGCTCTGGAAGATGCCGAGCGTCTTGATCACGAAGAACTCGCCGATCGACCCGCCCACCGTGGTGCGGCTCACGTTGTTGAACCCGGCGAACACCGGCTGCCCGCCGTTGCCCAGCTCGGTCACGCGGTTGCGGATGGTGGTGAGGTTGGCGCCCCAGCGCACCTGCAGCGTCGGGCGGCGCATGGTGTAGTCGGCGCTCAGCTCCAGGCCGCTGTTGCGCACGCTCCCCGCGTTGATGGTGGGCGACGCGGCCGGCCCGGTGAGCGACCAGGGGATCGGCGCGTCCACCAGCAGCCCGGCGCTGGTGGAGCGGTACCAGTCGGCGCTGAAGTTCACGCGGTTGTCGAGCACCGACAGGTCGAGCCCCACGTTCGCCTGCTTCTGGCTCTGCCAGCGGATGTCGGGGTTGGCCAGCGCCAGCTGCGTGGCCCCCGTGGCGATGGAGGTGCCGAACAGGTAGCTCTGGTTCCCCACGATCTGCGCCGAGTAGCGGAAGTCGCCGATGTCCTGGTTGCCCAGCGAGCCGTAGCTGGCGCGCAGCTTCAGGTAGCCCAGCCGGTTCACCAGCGGGACCCCACCGAAGAAGGGCTCCTCGCTCACCACCCACCCCGCGCTGGCGCTGGCGAAGTCGGCCCACTTGTTGTTGGGGCCGAACTTGCTGCTCCCGTCGCGGCGGAACGAGCCGGTGAGGAGGTAGCGGTCGGCGAACGAGTAGTTGGCGCGCACCAGGTAGCCGCGCAGCGAGGCGGGGGTGTTGCGGCCGGTGTTCTGGAAGTTGCTGCTCCCGGCGTCGATCTCGGTCAGGTCTTCGTCGGTGAAGCCGCGGCGGTACGCCTCCAGGCGGCGGAACTCGCTGTGCTGCTCGGTGATGCCGGCCACCGCGTTCAACGAGTGCTCGCCGCGGGTGGCGGTGGCGGTCAGCAGGTTCTCGGCGAGCCAGCTGGTGAAGTCGTCACGCCGGTCGCGCCCCTCGTTGAAGGTGGGGACGGTGTTCTGCCGCAGCTGTACCATGCGCACGAAGTTGCGCCAGTTCACGTCCTGGTAGTCGATCCCCACGTTCAGCCGGTACTTGAGCCACCGGGTCAGGTTCAGCTCGCCGAAGGCGTTGCCCAGCACGCGGTTGGTGTAGTCGGTGCTGGTCTGGGTGTTGAAGGCGCCAACCGGGTTGGTGCCGAAGGTGGAGAGGACGCCGTTCCCCGAGCCGTACCCCCACCCGCCGGGGTTGTTGGGGTCGCGCACCGGGATCGCCGGCTGCAGGCGCACCACGTCGATCAGCGGGAAGCCGATCACGTTGTCGCGCACCGAGCGCGACAGCGACAGGTTCTCGCCCACGCGCCAGCGGCTGCGGCGCGCCTCGCTGTTCACGCGGAAACTGGCGCGGTTGAAGCCGGTGTTGATGATGGTGCCCTTCTGGTCGAAGTAGCCGCCGCCGATCAAAAAGCTCACGCTCTCGTTGCCGCCCGACACCTCCATGTTGTGGTCCTGCACGGCGCCGCCCTGGAAGATGGCGCCCTGCCAGTCGGTGTTGTTGGTCAGCGGCGTGTTGTCGGCCGGGGCGCCGCCGTTGGCGCGGGCCATGGCGTTGATCTCGGCCCAGCGCTGGGTGTCCACGAAGTCGATGCGGGTGGGCACGTCCTGCACGCCGTAGTAGCTGGTCACCGCCAGCCGGGGCGTGCCGGCGCGGCCGCGCCGCGTGGTGATCACCACCACCCCGTTGGCGCTCTGGGCGCCGTACTGCGCCGCGGCCGAGGCGTCTTTCAGGATGTCGACGCTCTCGATGTCGTCGGGGTTCAGGTTGGGGTTGGTCCGCGTGTACATCCCGTCGATCACGTACAGCGGGTCGGCCGCGCCCAGGAAGTTCTGCCCGCGGATCGAGATCGCCGCCGGGCGGCCGGGCTGCCCGCTGGCGGCCACGTTCACGCCGGCCACGCGCCCGCGCAGCGCCTCTTCCACCGTGGCCACCTTGGCCTGGCGCAGCTCGCTGCCGCGCACGCGGCTCACCGCGTCGCTCACGGTGCGCGAGCGTTGCGTGGTATAGCCGACGGCCACGACGGAGTCGAGGCGGACGGCGGCCACGGCCAGCGAGAAGCTGGCGTTTGCCGTGGTGCCCGCGCTCACGGTCACGGAGACGGTCTGCGGGGCGTGGCCGATGGCGGTGGCGCGCACCTGCCGCGCGCCGGCGGGGACGCCGGTGATGGTGTAGCGGCCGTCGGTGGCGGTCACGGCCTGGCGGCCGGCGCCCACCACCTGCACGGTGGCGCCGCTCAGCGGGCGCCCGCCCTCGGCGGTCACGGTGCCGGACACCTGTCCCGTCTGGGCCCGGAGTGGCGCGGCGGCCAGCAGCACGAGCGCGGCCACGCACCCGAGCGCGCGGCGGAGCGCGCCCGCGGGGCTGGAGCGGCCTCTGACAGGGCTTTGCATGGATGGTCCTCGTTGCGGTACGGTTGAAGGGTCGCGGTGCCGCGCCGGTGCGGCGCCGCGGACGGTGGGCGTGGGTTCGGGGCGAGCCCGCGGGGGCGAGCGGCTGTGGCTGGCGTGCATGGCTCGTGGTTTCACTGGAGGGTTCAGCGTGCCCCGGCGGGGCGAAACAGCATCGAATCGGGAACGGGCTGGCGGGGAACGCCGGGCCCTTCCACCCGGATCTCCATCGCCATCGGCCCATAGCTCTGGTGATGGCTCAGCGCGAACGGGTGCAGCCCCGCCCGCAGCGCGATCATCCCCAGGTCCTCGGTGGCCGCGGGCGATTGGCCCATCGACCAGAAGACCGGCTCGCCGCCGATCCACAGCGCCACGCCGTCGTTGGAGCGGGCGGCGAAGGTGTAGACGCCGTCCGCCGGCACGCGGAGGTAGCCGGTGAAGCGGAAGCCGAAGAGCGTGTCGCGGTCGCGCGGCTCCAGCGAGAAGTTCGGGAGCGCGCCGGCCTTCGTCGGCTGCGGATCGCCGGGCTCTTCCTTCAAGCGCTCGAGCCGCCAGCGCACCGGCCAGTTCAGCCGGAAGCGCGGCTCGGGGCTATCATCCGGGTAGAACTCGAAGTCCACGCCGGGGACGACGTCGATGCCATCGACGGGCGCGCGGCCGGCGACGCGGCGGAACTCCATCCGCGCCTCGGGGGCGGCGGTGGGGCGGCCGTCCTGGAAGCCGCGGGCGCGGACAACCGTTGTCTCGCGCAGCGTGAAGGGGCAGAAGAGCGGGCTATCCGTCGTCGGCTCGGTGCCATCCACCGTATAGCGCAGTTCCGTCTGCGTGCCCTGGTGGACGGTAACGTGGACGGAATCGACGAATTCGCCGTGCTCGGGGAGGATGAGCGGGGCCAGGCCGCGGTTGACGGCGGCAAGGCGGGGGAGGTCGAACTTCAGGACCCCACGGTCGTAGGTGAACAGGCCGTTGACCTCGTTCTCCACGTCGGTGAGCTGGGTGTAGACGCCGGCGCTCATCCCGTGCGTGTCGCGGAGCCGCCACATCCGCCGGATCAGCAGGTCGTAGCGGTCGTTCATCTCCGCCTGGGACGGGTAGGCGCCGCCGTAGCCCCAGTTCTGGTCGCTCTCGCGCCACAGGTGGCCGGGTTCGATGAAGCCCAATCCACCGAACTCACCGACCACCGTCGCCTTGTCGGTGGACGGGACCAGCGCCTGCGGGCCCTGGTAGCGGTGGACGTCGATCACGTCGCCCACGCCGGTGTGCTCCCACCCGCTGGCGTCGTCGATCAGCCGCGTGGGGTCGAGCTCGCGGATCTGCCGGACGACATCGCGCGTCCAATCAACCGAGGGCTGGCCCCACTTCTCGTTGAACGGCACCCAGGCGATGATGCACGGGTGGTTGCCGCGCTGCTCGACCATCTCCCGCAGCTCGGACTCGAAGTGCTGGCGCGCCTCGGCGGTGTCGTTCCAGCCGCACGGCATGTCCTGCCAGACGGGGAGGCCCAGCCGGTCGGCGTGATGGTACCAGCGCTCGGGCTCCACCTTGATGTGCTTGCGGGTGAAGCCGAACCCCGCCGCCTTCGTCCGCTCCACGTCAGAGCGGAGCGCGTCGTCCGTGGGCGCCGTGTAGAGCCCGTCCGGCCACCACCCCTGGTCGAGCGGGGCGAGGGCGAACCACGGCTCGCCGTTCAGGGCGATGCGGGTGAAGCCGGCCTCGTCGTGTTCGAGACCGATGGTGCGCATCCCGAAGTAGCTCTCGACCGAATCCCCCGAGTCGAGCGTCACGCGCAGGCCGTACAGGAACGGATCGTCCGGCCCCCACAGGCGGGGAGTGGGGATGGGGATGCGGACCTCTGTCCCATTTGTCCCATGCGCCCGCCCGACCTCGATTCCGTCCGCCAGCGCGACGGCGGTCACGCGCTGTCCATCGACCGTCCCGCGGCCGTGGACGGTGAGGCGGAGCGCCTGGCCGGCGACGTCGGGTACCATCTGGAGCGAAGCGATGGAGGCGGCGGGGACGGGCTCCAGCCACACCGTCTGCCAGATGCCGGTGACGGGCGTGTAGAACAGCCCCCGCTCCGGCTCGCGCGACTGCTTGCCGCGCGGCTGGCCGAACGCGTCCGTGGGGTCCCACGCGTCCACCACCAGCTCCTGCTCGCCGGTGGAGGCGAGCGCGTCCGTCACGTCGGCCGTGAAGGCGCCGTAGCCGCCGGTGTGCTCCGCGACGCGTTGTCCGTTGACGAACACCGTCGCCCGCCAGTCCACCGCGCCGAAGTGCAGCAGCAGCCGCTCGCCCTCCGCCAGCTCCGGCGTGCGGAAGGTGCGGCGGTAGACGGCGCGGCTCGCGTGGCGTCTTACGCCGGACAAAGTGGACTGAACGGGGAAGGGCACCAGCACGTGCTCGGGGAGCGCCTGGCCGAACGCGGGAAGCGCTTCGTCATCCGCCGGAAGCGCCAGCTCCCACACGCCGTTCAGGTTCTGCCAGCGCGGCCGCACCATCTGGGGGCGGGGATACTCGGGAAGGACGTTCGCGGGGTCCACCTCCGCCGCCCACCGCGTCACCAGCCCGCCGTGCACGGGGCGCCCCGCAGCCTCCGTCCTCGCCGTCTTCGTTGGCGGGGATGGTGGGGCGGGGGCGATGAAGGCGCCCCCCGAGCGGGCGGCCGCGGCCATGGTCATCGCGCGGACCGGCCGGCCGTGCTCCCGGCGGCGGGCGCGGTGGTGTCGTTCCCGCTCTCCGCCTGAGCGCCGGCCGCGTCGCCCGCGGCCACGCGGATGCGCGAGGGGCGGATGGCCGCGAGCTCCGATTCGACCGCGCGGGTCGAATCGCGCACCACCAGCTCGGAATCGAGGTAGACCTTCTGCGGCGGGAGCGTTTCGCGCGCCTCGATGTGGCGGATCAGGAGCTGCGCGGCGCGGCGGCCCATCTCGAACTTGGGCATGCGCACGCTGGTCAGGCGCAGCGGGAGGTAGTCCAGCA
>DASSJS010000196.1:0-19042 GCA_035691085.1 Longimicrobium sp. | reverse complement strand
AGCGCATCGGAGCGCGTTTTCGGCTCACAAACCGCGCTCTGCACGCTTGGAGGACTCACCAGAGACTGCCCGGCTGCCCGGTGATGCCGCAGTGGCGGCCTCGATCTGGGGATGCCGGGAAGTGCCCCAGGTTATCCACATCCGCCGGGCAGACGATTTCTTCAACACCCTTCTAGAAGATCCGCACCATCGACTCCCAGCCGGTGCCGATGCGGTTCCCGGTTCCCGCGCCCCACGTGGCGGCACCAGTGCCGAAGCCGGTGTGGTTGTACCAGTAGAGATTGCCGTCGCGTTTCAGCGCGTAGATCAGCCCGTCACCCCCCGAAAACGCGGAAACCGCCTCGTTCCACCCGTTCCCCACCTTCATCCCGTGGTTGCTGGTCCACGCGAAGGTGCCGTCCCCATGGCCCGTGTGGCGATACCAGTACAGGTCTCCCGCCCGGTCGATCATGTAGATCACCCCGCCGCCGCCGGCGAACACGAAGCGGGCATTGCCCCAGCCCACGCCCACCTTGCGGCCGGTGCCGCCGTTGGCCCACTCGGCCGTGCCCGTGCGGTAGCCCAGGTGGCGGTACCAGTAGAGGTCCCCGTTGGCGGCCACCAGGTACACCTCGCCGTTCCCAGCCGCGAACCCCAGGCGGGCGTTCTGCCAGCCGTTGCCCACCTTGCGGCCCTGTACCCACTCCGACGACCCGGTGGCGTGGCCCACGTGCCGGTACCAGTACAGGTCGCCCCGGCTGTCCACGCGGTAGACCACCCCGTCGGAGCCATGCGGATCGCCCTTGAACACCATGCGGCCCTCGTTCCAGCCGTTCCCCACCCGCACCGCCTGGCCGCGGTTGGCCCACAGGGCGGCTCCGTCGTGGGTCCGGGCGCCCTGGTGGAAGTACCAGTTCAGGTCTCCATTCTCGCCGATCCCGTAGATGGGTATGCCCTCCACGGTGAGCGGCCCTCCGGTGGTGGTGCCCACCTGGGCGGGCGAAAGGCTGGCTCGCGCCAGCAGCATCAACACGGCCAGTCCGACGATCCGTTTCATGGAATTCCCTGGTTGAGGCGGGTGTTCGCGGGTCGGCGGCGGCAGGAGGAAGCGAAGTGACGGGCCGTGCCCATCGCACGGTAGACCCGCGGGGATGCCGGGGTCAAGCATTCCGCCACGTCTCGGCCCGGGATCGCACGCGCGCCTATCGCCTGGATGGCACGCAAGGCGTGAATTCCGGTTCATCGCGGATTTTGTTGCAGCAGGTCTCCTGCTCGCGCGGCAATCCCGCCGGCGAGTGGCTGCAGGCGGCGCTCGCGCTGAGGATCGAAATTTTTTTGAAGAGATCCCTCGCGCTCCTGCGGCAATCGCGGAAGGCCCGGCTGTCTCAACCGATCGATCGGGGGTCAGGAGCGAGCCTGGCGCCGTGCACATCCTCCGCATCGAGAGCTGTGTGAGGGTGATCGCACCGTATCCACAAAGACTCGGACGACGCATGGAGGCCGCAGAGGGCCCGGGTTCCCCCTGATGACGCAGTTGGCAAAGCCCGCAGGCGCGGAAGCCGGGGTAAACGTCCGGAGAGGGGTGCTGGGAAAAAATTTCGATACTCAGCGCATTCCGGGCCTGCAGCGACTCGCTGGCGATTCCGGCGACGGCACAATCGCCAGAACACATGTCGGCGAAGGTTGCAACCAAATCGACGAAGAACCCGAATCCCGCCGTGGCGTGCGAATGCCACCGGGGGCTCCACCCTCGCCTGGCGCGGCCTCACGAGCCTGCCGGCCGGTTGCCGCCCGCCTCGCGCCCCACGGTGCCGGTCGGTAGATTGCCCGGCTTTCCACGCCGGACCGCGCTCCGACACCATCTCCGTCCCCGCGCCGGCCCGACGTGACCCCCGAATCGTGCGACGCGTCTTGATGATCCGGTTCCCATGGGACGGCTGATCCGCGCGCTCACGCGCAACCGCGCCTGGACCGACCCCGAATCGCCCGACCGGCGGCTGCGGGGGCGCGAGTACCCCGTCCCCTTCACCGCCGTGTGGGACGCGGTGCTCGAAACCGCGCGCTCGCGCCCGCGCTGGTCGGTCATCCAGGCCGACGCGCGGCGCGGCGAGATCGAGGTGGAGGCGCGCACCGGCGTCTGGCGCTTCGTGGACGACGTGCTGATCCGCATCTCGCTCGACGAGCTGGGGCTCACGCGGGTGGACATGACCTCGCAGAGCCGCGTGGGCCGCGCCGACCTGGGGGTCAACGCAAGGCGGATTGCCCGGTTCTTGCACGCGCTCGACCGCCGTCTGGTGCCGGGCGGAAACGGCGAAAAATCACGCAAGTAGTTCTGGCAACGGTAGATGCATCGAGAAAAAACGGCCAGTCAGGCAACCCCGGAGCGTATCCCAGTGCTCCCCATCCGCAGCACCATCGTGTTCCCCGGCGGGGCCACGGCGCTGCAGATCGGGTTCGCGCCGAACGTGGAAGCGCTCAGCAAGCACCCGGAGAGCGACCTGGTGGTCGCCATGGTCTCCACCGTGGAGGACGACTTTCCGCCCCGCGCGCTGGAGAAGGTCGCCACGGCCGTGCGCGTGCTCGACCGGCTGAACCTTCCCGGCGGAACCATCCAGACCACGCTCCAGGGGCTGCGCCGCATCCGCCTCACCGACGTGCGGCTGGAAGACGGCTACTACTCGGCCGTCGCCCGCGACGTGGAGGAGGCCCCCGCGCCGGCCGACGAGGCCGACCCGCTGGTGGAGAAGATCCTGGCCACCGTGACCGCCGTGGCCAGCGCCGTGGAGCGCATCCCCGACGAGGTGCCGCGCGTGCTGCGGATGAACCTGGGCCACCCCGGGCGCTTCGCCGACCTGACCGCCACGCTGTGCAACCTGAAGCTCCCGCTGCGCGACGCCGTGCTGCAGGAGCTGGACGTGCTGGCCCGCCTCAAGCTGGTGCTGCGCGCGCTGGAGGAGGAGTGGGAGCACGTGCGCGAGGTGGAGCACGCCACCGCCACCGGCGAGGAGGGCGGCGGCCCCCTTCCCGCCGGCGGCCGCGAGCGGCGCGACGAGATCCGCCGCCGCATCCAGGCGCTGCAGGCCGAGCTGGGCGACATCGACCCGGTGGAGCGCGAGGCCAACGAGGCGCTGCGCCTGGTGGAGCGCGCGCAGCTCCCCCCGCGCGTGGCCGCCGTGGCCCGCCGCGAGGCCGAGCGGCTGCGCTCCACCAGCGTCACCAGCAGCGAGGCGCAGGAGATCCGCACCTACATCGACACCCTGGCCGAGCTCCCCTGGAACCGCCGCGGCGACGGCGGGAGCTTCGACCTGGAGGCGGTGCGCGCCCAGATCGAGGGCGAGCACCTGGGGCTCGACGAGCCCAAGCGCCGCCTCCTGGAAGTCCTGGCCGTGGCCAAGCTGCGCGGCGACCTGCGCGGCCCCATCCCCTGCCTGGTGGGCCCGCCCGGCGTGGGGAAGAAGACGCTGGCCGCGGCCATCGCCCGCGGGCTGGGGCGGCCCATGGTGCGGCTGGAGCTGGGCGGGCGCAGCGAGGCGCAGCTGGTGGGCGCCAAGCGCGGCCGCGGCGGCGCGCAGATGGGGAAGCTGCTGCAGCTGATCCGCGACAGCGAGGTGCGCGACCCCGTCTTCCTCCTGGAGGAGCTGGACGAGGTGGGGCTGGGGAACGTGGACGGCGACCCCGTGGAGGCGCTGGAGGAAACGCTCGACACCGACAACCGCGAGAGCTTCACCGACCGCTGGCTCGACGTCCCCTTCGACCTGTCGGAGGTGTTCTTCGTGGGGAGTGCGGCCGACTTCTACCGCATCCCCCGCGACCTGCGCGACTACTTCATCGAGATCCGCATCGCCGGCTACACCCCCGAGGAGAAGATCGCCATCGCGCGCGAGTGGCTCTTCCCCAAGATCGTGGCCGAACACGGGCTCGACCCGGCCAAGGTGTCGATCGACGACGAGACCCTCCTCTTCCTGACCCGCGGCTACGCGCGCGACGCCGGCGTGGGCAACCTGCGCCGCTCGCTGGCGGCGGTGATGCGCTTCCTGGCCGCCGAGAAGGCCGCCGGCAAGGGCGACGAGTACCGGGTCACCCGCGAGGTGGTGGAAGAGGTGGTGGGCTACCCCCGCTACAACCCCACCCCGGCCGAGGTGGCGCCCGAGGTGGGCGTGGTCACCGGCCTGGCGTGGACGGCCAGCGGCGGCGAGCTGATGTTCATCGAGGCGCTGAAGATGCCGGGGACCGGGCGGCTGATCATCACCGGCCTGCTGGGCGACGTGATGCGCGAATCGGTGAACGCGGCGTTCAGCTACGTCCGCTCGCGCGCCGCCGAGCTGGGGATCGAGCGCGAGGCCTTCCAGGACTTCGACGTGCACGTGCACTTCCCCGTGGGCGCCACGCCCAAGGACGGCCCGTCGGCCGGCGCGGCCGTCACGCTGGCGGTGGCGTCGTCGCTGGCCGAGCGGCCGGTGCGGCACGACGTGGCGATGACCGGCGAGGTCACCCTGCGCGGCAAGATCCTGGAGATCGGCGGGGTGAAGGAGAAGGTGCTGGCCGCCTACCGCGCGGGGATCACCGAGGTGATCCTCCCCAGCGGCAACAAGCGCGACCTGCGCGACGTGCCCGAGGACGTGCGCCACGCCATGACCTTCCACTACGTGGACCGCATGGACCAGGTGTTCGACGTGGCGCTGCTGGGCGAGCCCCGCGCCGTGCGCGACGACCCCGAGCCCGCCGAAAAGCCCGACCGCCCCCGCATCACCGACTCGGACCGCCGCGCGGCGATGGAGAAGTAGCCGGCGGGACGCGGACAGGGCATACGGACGGAGACGGGGCGGCACCTTTCGCTGTGCCGCCCCGTCTCGTTCCTCCCCTTCAGCCGTCGAGGCCCATCGTCACCGGCGCGGTGAGCGCGACAGCGTCCGGTCCACGTCGTACGCGATCAGGCCCGGGCTCAGCTCGGCCACCTTTCCCGCCGCCTGCACCCGGATGCGGATGCGGTGGCGCGCCCGGTCGGTGCTGGTGGAGGTGAAGGTGAGGCGCACGATGTCGGCCACGCGGTCGGCGATCCCCAGGGCGTTCAGGTCCACCACCCCGTTGGAGGGAAGCGTCAGCCGCGCGCCGCCGGTGCGGTCGGCCAGGAGCCACGGGTCCAGCCCGCCCAGGCGCGTGCGCTGCGCCAGCGCCGACGGCGCGATGGCGTGGATGGTGGCGCTGCCGCCCACCAGCCCCACGATCGACTCCAGCGTCTGGTCGGTGCACGGGCCCAGCCCGTTGCACACCGTGGCCGCGGTGTGAATGCTCACGTCGGTGACCAGGATGTACACGCGCGCCGCGCCGCTGCGCCAGGTCATGTGCTCGTGCGCGTACTTCACCGCCTCGAGCGCGTTCTCGGGATCGTCGCAGCCGCCGGTGGCGAACCAGCTCCCCGCCACGTGGCCGCGGAACGTCTCGGGCGAGGCCAGGTCCTGCACCGGGCCCACGCGCTCGCAGGTGCTCTCGTTGGCATGTGTAACGAGCGTCCCCGGCCCCGAGAAGCCCACCGAGCCGATGCGCACGTTCAGCCCGCGCGACGCAAGCGTGGACGCGAAGGTGAGCACGCTGTTGCGCACCCCCGTGATGGCGCTCGACATGGAGCCCGAGAGGTCCTGGATGAAGACCAGGTCCACCCCCAGGTTCCCCTCGCTGGTGGTGATCTCGAACGGCTTGAGGCACCCGTTCTCCACCACCGTGAACGCCGACTTGGCCAGGCCGCGCTGCGGCACGCCGTCCACCGAGATCGGGTTCAGCACCACGTCGATGCGGCCGCCCGACTGCCGCGCCAGCGTCCCCGAGAAGGGGAAGCCGTTGGCCGCCGGCGGCTCGGGGATAGTGCCGGGAACGCACCGCGCCAGCTGCCGCAGCGTGTTGGTCACCGGCGCGACCGTGGTTTCGGTGATCTGCGAGTGGTCGGAGCCGTCCATCACCGTCTGCAGCGTCGTCCAGTCCGGCAGGGCGCTGGTGAGCGGCACGATGCCGTCGTTGCGCGTTTCGGAGGCGCCGGCCAGCAGCCGGTCGAGCACGCACTTCCCGGTGTACTCGCCGGTGGTGGCGCCGCCGAAGGTGTAGACGCGGTCGGCGCCGCCGCGCTGGCCGGCCAGCGCCTGGATCCAGGCGCTCGTGGGGCTCAGGTCGTGGTAGCCGTCGCTCTCGGGGTACAGCCACTTGCCCACCAGGGCCTTGAGGCCGTAGCAGCTCCGGATCGCGTCGCGCTGCGCGGCCCCGTCATCGGCCACCGGGCTCCCCAGGTGCGGCGTGCCCAGCGTGATCACGGCACGCACGTGCTCGGGCCCGTAGGCCGCCAGGTAGCCGCGCCCCACCAGCCCCCCCATGCTGTGCCCCACCAGCACCACGTCGCGCTTGTCCCACCCGCGGCGCACGATCTCGTCGTGCAGGAAGGAGACGGCGACGGACACGTGCTCGACCGTGGGGTAGCGGAGGACGTACAGCTGGTAGTCACCCGTGAGGTTCGCCTTGAACGACTCCGCGAGGGCGCTGAACGTTCCCGCCGGCTCCCACCCCAGGAACCACAGGCAGCTCAACCGCTTCGGCTGCCATCCGTGGATCAGGATCACCGGCGTCTTGCTGCTGTCGGGCGTGATCCCCGGATAGGGATACAGCTTGCGCTCGCCCAGGATGCACTGCCGGTCCTTGCCGAACAGCTTCAGGTTCAGCGCCGAGCCCACCGGTACGTCGGTCGTGTTCACGTAGGCCGCGCCCGAGCGGCCGGTGGACGGGTCGGTCCAGGTGGTGCAGGCCGGCTCGGAGTACAGGAAGACGGGCGTGCCGTCGCTCTCCTTCCCCACCTCGAACGCCATGTCGGCGCGCCCGGCCGCGCAGGTGGGCACACGGTTCCACACCGTGACCGTCACCGGCGCCGCCTCGGCCGCCGCGCCGGCGGCGCCCCCGCGCAGCGCGCCGCCGGCCGCGGTGACCTGCAGGGTGGCGGGCGGCGCCAGCGCGTCCAGCTCCGGCGGCCCCACCGCGCCCGCCTGGGTCAGCGTCACCTCCACCGGCGCGGCCCCGGCGGGAACGGCCACCTGCGCCACCATTCCGCGCCCCAGCGCCACGGTGTCGGTGGCGCCCCCGCCGATGGTCACCTTGTCGGACGTGGCGACCTGCACGGCAAAGGGCACCGCCGTGGCCGCGCCGTTCGCCACCGTTGCCTGCTTCTGCAGCGCCGCGGGCGAGAAGCCGGCCGGCGCCTTCACCGACACGGTGTACGCCCCCGGCTGCAGGTTGGCCAGCTGGAAGGCGCCCGATGCGTCGGTCGCGCCGGCACCCGCCTGCGCCCCGGTTCCGTTCGCCACCGTCACCGCCGCGTTCTCCACCGCCTTCCCGTCGCTGCCGGTGAGGGTGACGTTCAGCGATCCGGGCACCGGCGGCGGCGGGGGCGCCGACGGGCCGTCGCCGCCCCCGCAGGCGGCCGCGAGGGCGACGGCGGCCACCGCCGCGGCAGCACGGACGATTCGGAATGTGAATCTGCTCATGTGTTTGACCTCGTCTGAAGCATGAAGGGGGAAGCCGCCGCGGCGGCCGGGTGGAGGGGCGTGGGCTGCGCATCCATTCGCCGCCGCCTAGAGGATTGCCGATTCAGAACCGATCTTTACGTGATAATATTTATATGTGAATCTGAATAGGCCCACACCTTACCCGCCGAACGTACGCGATGAATGGACGGTTGGGCGCGGATTCGGGAATGTGGGAATCCTTCGGCGCTGCCTGGTGGAGTGGGGCTTCCGCACGGCGCGAGAGTTGCTCTTCACGGGTGATACAGCGGTACCTTGGAGATAAAATCCGCCCGCCTGGCCGCCGCGGGTGTCCTGCCCGCCTGACCGCCCCGTCCCGATGCCCCAGCCATGCCTCACCCGGCGCGGCGCCCGTGTCCGCCGCCATGCCCCCGTGACCTCCGCGCGCGCGGCAACGAACTGGCGAGCGCCGGAACGGCGCCATGGAGAAAATTGGGGAGAAGTAGAGGTATCACGTCCGTCGAATCAAGTACGCGGCGGCCACCCACCGGATGGCCGCCGCGCGGATGCTTCGGGTCCCGATGCCGGGCGGCTAGCAGACGAACGTGCCGGAGCCGATCATCCCGCCGCACTTCTTGGTGCTGTCGGTGGGCGGCGGGGTGGGGTCTTCGTCGCGGCGGACGTCGGGACGGCGCGACTCGGTGGGGCTGGGGGCGGCACAGGCCGCGGCGGTGAGGGAGAGGGCGGCTGCCACCAGGGCCAGGGAAAGCGTTCTGCGCATGATGTGCTCCAGCGGAGGGCAAGTGGGGAGCCCGCCGGGAGACGGCGGGCGCGGTTGGTGAGTGGAGGGTAAACACCGCCCCGCACGCGCCCCGCACGGCACCCGCACCCGCCCCGCACACCCGCGCCCCGCCTCGCCATTCGCGGTTCCAGCATGCATCCCGTGGGAATGTCCGTTGCAACGCCCCGATAGTCTGATGGAAGTGGCTGGAGAGGAGGCCAGCACACATGGGAGCTACTTTCGGGCTATTATTTGGGTCGGATAAGGAGATGGAGCCGGGTGAGCGCACCTTTCTCCGTACCCTGGGCCATCCCGTGCTCCGGCGCGGCGACGGCTCGGTGGTGGACGGGCTGCGGAGAAAGGACCTGGCGCTGCTGGCGTACCTGTGCGTGGAGGGCGACCGCCCCTTCTCGCGCGCGCACCTGGCCGCGCTGCTCTGGGGCGAGAGCCCCGAGGAGAAGGCGCGCCACTCGCTGACCCAGGCGCTGCGGCGCGCCGCCGCCGGGGTGGGGCGCGAGGCGCTGGCCATGGAGCGCGACACCGTGCGCTGGACCGGCGCCGCCGCGTGCGACGCGCAGCTGCTGCTGGAGGGCGACGAACGGCTGGACGAGCTGCTCACGCCGTACGAGGGGCCGTTCCTGGAGGGGTTCGAGGCGGGCTTCGGCTCGCAGGAGTTCAGCGCCTGGGCCGATGCCCGCCGCGCCGAGCTGCGCCGCGCCGCCGTGCGCTGGCTGGACCGCGGCGGCGAGCGCGCCGAGCGGGCGGGTGACTGGGAGCGCGCGCTGCGCCTGGGCGAGCGCTCGGTGCAGATCGACCGCGAGTGGGAGGGCGGGCACCGCCGGGTGATGCGGGCGCTGCTGGAGCGCGGCGAGCGGAACCTGGCGCTGCGCCACTTCCGCGAGTTCGCGCGGTGGCTCACCTGGGAGGTGGGCGGCCACCCCGACCCCGAGACCGTTGCCCTGGCCGACCTGATCCGCGCCACCGCCGCCTTCCGCGCCGATGCCCCGCCCCCGCGCATCGACCCGCCGCCCGTTCCCGCCCCGGCCGGCACGTCCCCAGCCGCCGATGGCGAGTTACCGGAGAACGCCGGGCTTCCCCGCGAGCCGGGTCTCGCGCCGGGGCCGGCTTCTCCAACGAAGCCAATCTTCCGGAAGGATGATCACGAAGACGGGGAGATGGACGCCGCCGCCGGTTCTTCCCCGCCGGGAGATCCGCGGGCAGTGAACGATGAGCGGGCCGGGAGCGATGGACAGGCGGTGGGGCCGGGGGGCGGTGCGGACGGGCGCGGACCCGCGCCGTCGACGGGGGCGGGGCTCCCGGCGGCGCAGGACGCTCCTCCGGTCTCGCAGGCCCCGGTGCCGGTACGGCAATCTTCCGCGGCCGAAGAAGTTCCCGACGCGGCCCGCGAGCCGGGGCGCGGGGCCCGGCTGGGGCTGGCCGCGGTGGCGCTGGCGCTGATCGCGGTGCTCGGGGCGGGCGTGTGGGTGGAGTGGGAATGGACGCGGGCGCGGAAACCCGTGCCGGTGGTGGGGCGCGGCGAGGTGATCCAGGCGAAGGACGACCGCGTGTACCTGGTGTTCGGTGACACGCTGTACGCCTTCCCCGACACGGCCACGCGCGAGCGCTGCCTGGGCGGATGGCCGCGCGTGCGGCGGGTGCACGTGCTCCCCCCGCTGCCCCGCCGCACCCTTCCGTCGGTGCGGGTGCACCGCTGGCTGGGCGGCTCGGTGGCGGTGGTGGCCGACGATCCCTCGCGGCTGGAGCAGTCCGTGCCGGTGGGGTGCGTCCTGGCGCCGGTGCCCGATTGGCTCACCTTCCGCGCGATCTTCGGGCACATGGACGGGGCGGCCAGCGCACGCGCGCCTGAGCGGGTGCTGCGCCGGCTGCCGCGCATCCGCCAGGCGGAGGCGTTCGTGGTGCGCCCGCCGGGAACGCTGATCCAGGGCGCGGGCGATTCCATCCGCTGGGTAGCGTTCCACGGGGGCGCGCTTTCGGTGCGCGGCCAGGGCGTGCTGGCCACGTACTGCCGCACCCGCGCCGACGTGGTGCGCGTGACCGAGAACGAGTTCCAGTACTACCGCAGCGAGGCTCTGCTTCCGCCCGCCGCCGCCCCCTGCCGCCGCCGGGAGCGCCCCTCCAGGGAGGATCCCGCCCCCGCCCCATGACGCGGCGAGCGGGCTCACTCTTCGCCCACGTCACCTCCAATCCGGATCATACAAAACACTCAATCAATTACCGCACAAACACATACCTGCGAAGCCTCACGTAGCTTGTGAGGCTTTTCGTAGTTGTTGCTGCGGCTTCAGCCGCCGGTGCACCGAGTTGCCGACGCGCACCCAGCGTCTTCCCGGCAAACGAAACCGCCGCGGCGCATCCTCGCGCCGCGGCAGTATCATCTCCGTCTTTCCTCCTTCACTCCACGGGCCTGCGGAGCTCCTCGATCGCGTCGTTCGCGCGGTGCCGCATCCCGTCATGCGACGACCGAAGCTCGTCCGGATCCGCCTCGTCCTGATCCCCGTACTCGTCGTCGTCATCATACGCGTCTTCCTCGTCTTCCTTCTCGAAGAAGCGGAGGATGAAGGCGATGGCGAGAACGCCGATGGCGGCGAACACCAGCAGGTCGATCGAGCGCGCCATCCCCACCAGCAGCAGGATGGCGCCCAGGGAGAAGAGCCACACCTTCCACTGCAGGAAGCGCCCGGGGCCCTGGTGCCGCTTCTGGGAGACGAACGCCATCAGCCCTTCGCCCCATCGCGTTCCAGGAAGCGCGCCACGCCGGCCTGCATGTCATCGGTCATCCGCGCGACCACGTTCACGTCGGCGCCGGCGCGGATGGCGGCGTCGAAGCTCATCCCGTCGCTGTTGTACAGCAGGCGCTTGCTCAGTTCCACGGCGCTGGCGCTGCGCCCGGCCAGGTCTTCCAGCACCGCCGCCGCCTCGGCGTCGAACGCCTCGTTGGCGAACACGCGGTTGATCAGGCCCATGCGCTCCGCCTCGGCGGCGGTGACCGGGTGGCCGCGGACGATCAGCTCGAACGCGCGCTTCTCGCCCACGTTGCGGCGCAGGATGGCCATCACCATCGCGGGAACGAAGCCGATGCGCACCTCGGGGTAGCCGAACTGGGCCGATTCGTCGGCCAGCACCAGGTCGCACGCCGTGGCCAGCCCGCATCCGCCCGCCAGCGCGCGGCCGCGGACCAGCGCCACGACCGGCTTGCGCATCCGCCGCGGGAGGGAGAAGAGCTCGGCCAGCTCGTCCACGTCTTCCAGGTTCTCCATCGCCCCGGCACCGGCGATTTTCCGCAGCGCGGAAAGGTCGGCGCCCGAGCAGAAGTCCTTCCCCTCCCCCTCCAGCGCGACCACGCGAACGCCGCGATCGGCGTCGGCCTCGCGCAGCGCCGCCTTGAGCGCGGCGATCAGCTCGGCGTTCAGGGCGTTGCGCTTGTCGGGCCGGTTCATCACCAGCCGCGCCACGCCGCCCTCGCGCCGCACGAGAAGCGTGTCGCTCACGAGTTTCCGGGGCCGGCCTCGACCAGCCGCGCCACCTCGTCGGGAACGTCGATCTCCATCCGCAGCATGGCGGTGGAGAGCACCTTTCCCTGCGCGTCGGTCTTGAGGCTCACGGTGCCGCCGCCGCCCAGCGCGTTGTGGAGAAGGAAGTTGAGCGCCTCCAAGTTGGGGAGCTCGTAGCGCTCCACGGGGCCGAAGACGAGGCCCTCGAAGTGCTTCTTCACGCGGTCGGTGGTGAGCTGCTCCACCAGCACCGGGTAGAATTCGGGGCGGAGCGCGATCACGCCCACGTTGCCGGTGTCGCCCTTGTCGCCCGAGCGGGCGTGGGCCAGGTGAACGAGCTGGATGCGCGGCATTCGGTTGTTCCGTGTTGGAATTGCGTTCCGGGCGGCGGAATATCGCCGCACCGCCGCGAATCGCAAGGGCTGGGCGGGTGATCCCGGTCCCACGGAGATCGTACCAACGATCCGCCCGGCTCGCCGGGAACCATACCGGATGTGGAGAGCCGTCGGTGCATTCACCGCACCAAGGAGAACGGCGTCCCGAAGGAGCTGCCGCACCAACCTGCGTCCGTCTTCCTGCCTGCCGCGGCTTCGTCTCCACCGGCAGAGTGGCGTTGATATTACCCAGAGCACCGGAGGACCAGAGGACCAGAGGGTCAGCAGCGAGCCCTCTGGTGCTCTGGTCCTCCGGTGCTCTGGGTCCCGTCAACGTTCGCCGGCTTCCGCGCCTCCGCGCCGCGTCCGCACGAGACCCCCGCAGGTCTCAGGCTCAGGCCGACACGGTTTGGAGTTGATCCGGAGCTCACGATCCGTATGCCGATCCGGTATCATCCTGTGAAAACACGAACGCCGGCCTCTCCGCGAGGCCGGCGTGTCTGCGTTTGGGACGCAGCGATCCCCCCGGGCCCCGCCGCCGGCGCGAGACCGGCGGCGGGGTGCGCGAGCGTCCGCGCGCGGTGCGGTTCGCCTCGTGGCGTCAGCTGGTGTGCAGGTACGACATCATCGCGCCACCCAGCAGCGAGCCGGCCAGGAACAGGAACACCAGGCCGATCAGCCCGTAGCCCAGGGTGAGGAAGATGCCGATGAGCAACACCGCGAGCGCCGTCAGCAGAACCGAGCGGAACTCCACGTAGTGGTGATGCCGCATCCTTCTTTCCTCCCGGAGGCGGCCCTACACACCGCCTCCCGGTCCCAAGCTAATCGAACGAGCGTTCGAGCGGTAGCCAAACGTATGGCGGAGACGGGACGGAACGGGTGCGCGAGTGCGTGAGTGCGCAAGTGCGTCCAGATCAAGCGCCTACTGCTTCCCGGCGATCCGCGGCCAGAGCGCCTGCAGCGTGGTCTTCGGCCCCTCGGCCACGTAGATGGTGTTGTCGCGCTCCTCGCTCACCCACCACGCGTTGTCCACCCAGCCGTACCGCGTGACGGTGGAGAAGAAGGGGCGCAGGTCCTCGTCCGGCTTGCCGATGGTGATCAGCACCGCGCCGGGCAGGCGGCCGGGGCCGAAGAACCAGTACGTCCCCGCGTCGCTCACCGCGCGCGGCAGGCCGTACTTCGGCCCGTAGAAGTCGATGGCGCCCGCCTCGCCGTAGTTGCCGGCGAAGATCACCGCCCGCGCGCGCTTCTCGGGCGGGAGCTTGCGGTACACGCGGGCGATCTGCGCCACCTGGTCTTCCCAGGGGAGCATGTCGGCATAGTCCTGCGGGAGCCGCTCCATCTGGCCGCGGTTGTTGCGGTTGGCGACGCTCAGCCCCGCCGCCTGCGTGTACGCCCGCATCTGCACGGGCGGGAGGATGGGGATGCCCAGCGGAAGGAGGAAGAGGCCGCCCGCCACCATCGCCGCCACCGCGCCCCAGCGCAGCGCCGGCGACAGGAAGCGCACCCGCACCCCGCCGAGCGCCGCCGCCCCCGCGCCGATCAGCGTGGGATAGACGGGGCCGGCGTAGTACGGCTTGCCGTGCAGCACCATCAGCAGCGCCACCGCCAGCACGCACGCCCACCCGGCGATGCGGAACGCCCGCGCGCGCCCGATCAGCAGCGTCCACACCCCCGCGAGGGCAAGGAGGATCGCGGGGCCCACCATCATCACCTGCCCCAGGAGGAAGTCGGCGTGGCCCACGTGCGCCAGCTGGCTCTGGCTGAGCTCCGACATCGACGCGCGGACCGGGAAGCCGAGCCGCACCTGGCCCACGATGCTGGGGCTGCCGATGGCCAGCGCGAGCGCCAGCGCCGCCCACGGCCAGGGCGTGAACAGCCACCAGCGATGTTTCGTCAGCAGCATGGCCCCGAACAGCGCCACGCCAAAGAAGAGGATGCTGAACTTGGTGAGCAGGCCGATTCCGCACGCGAGCCCCACCGCCAGCCACCAGCGCGGATTCTTCGATCTGCACAGACAGAGGAGCGCGAACAGCGCCAGCGTCCACCAGAGCTGGTCGAACACGACGGGCTGGAAGAGGTTGGCCGAGCGCTGCCAGAGCACGCCGCTCATCATTCCCACCGCAGCGGCGCCCTGCGAAAAGCGTCCGCCGCCCGCCTCGCGCGCCACCAGCGCGGCGAGCACCACCAGCAGCGTGCCCGCGATGGCCGCGGCCAGGCGGATGGAGAGGAGCGAATCCCCGAACGCCGCCCGCTGCGCCTGCGCCAGGACCGCGATCAGCGGCGGAAAGTCCATCTTCCACAGCTGCAGGTGGCGGCCCATGGCCAGGTACAGCAGCTCGTCGCGGTGGACGCCGTAGGGGGTGAAGAGGTTCGTCGCGACGTGCAGCGCCAGCTTGAGCGCCGCCAGCGCGCCCACGATCCCCCACGCGAACGGCGGGCGCTGGGGCGGCTCTCCCCCGCCCTGTCCACGCGCCGGCGCGGGCTTCGGTTCGGACGCGGCCTGTGTGATGGGCATCAACGCGGGGAAGACGGGTGGACGAAAGGTGGGACGCACACGCCACTACGCCGCACGAGCGGGGAAGTTTCCGCGCGCGACCCGCGACTCCACGGCGCTGGAAGCGGGACCCGCGGTTCAGGCCGATCGTCATCGCGGCGCGGGGAGGCCTGCCACGTGAACGAGGGTAAGACGGGTCCGGGTTCACAGCACTTTGTCGCGCGGGAGTTGCTAAACGGCGCGGCGCAGAACAGAATGTCGCTGCCGGCGCGGCACTCCTCCTCCCCGCCGCCCGGCCGGATCGGTTTCCCGCCGTTCATGGTTGGCCCACACACACCACAGGCACACCCGACATGAAATTCCCCCGGACCGTGCTGGCTCCGGCGCTCGTGCTGAGCGCCGTGCTGGCAACCACCACGCACGCGCAGAACACACTCCCTGTTGCGTTCGAGGTGCGCGGCGGTGCGAGCATCCCCACCGGCGACTTCGCCGACGGCGTGAGCACCGGCTGGAACCTGGGCGGCTCGGTGCTGTTCTCGCCCAGCCCCAACCTGGCCGTGTACGCCGGCTACCAGCACGACGACTTCAACGCCGACGACGATGGCAGCGAGGGCGTGGACATCGGCGTGCAGGACAACGGCTTCCGGGCAGGCGCCCGCCTGAGCGTGCCGATGGCCACCGGCACGGTGCGGCCGTGGGTGGAAGGCGGCCTGCTGTACAACCGCACCACCATCAGCGGAAGCGACGGCGAGGTGTCGGCCAGCTTCGACTCGAGCTGGGAGCTGGGCTTCGAGGTGGGCGGCGGCTTTTCGCTGGACCTGTCGCCCACCATCTCGCTGGCCCCCGGCGTCCGCTACCGCCAGCACAAGGTGGACTTCGGCGACCTGGTAGACGGCGCGACCGGCGACGTGAAGACCGTGGTGGTGGACCTGGGGATCAACTTCCACCCCTGATCGACCCACGCGCCGCATGACCGGCGGGCCGCCCTCCCACTCCGGGAAGGCGGCCCGTCACGCGTGGGGGTGACGCGTCCCGGGTCAGGCCACGCCGGGCTCGGCCACCGCCGCCACGTCGCAGCTGGACGCGCCGGCGCAGGTGATCGCCCACGACGGGATGCAGCCGCACACCTGGTTGGGGTCGCAGGTGCTTTCGTCGGTGCGCGGGCAGGGCTCGGCGTGCGCCGCCACGCGCCCCAGCACGGTGCCGCGCGCTTCGCCGTCCTGGCCGGTGGCGAAGGATTCCACGGCCAGCGCATCCACGTTCAACCGCAGCTTGTTCATCGGAACCCGACTGTTGGGGGAAGGATTGACGAGGGAAACGCGGCCCGCGCCTCAGCTCGTGGTGCAAGGCCGTGAAACGCAGACCACCTGGACCGACAGGCAGACGTCCTCGCTGGCCAGGAAGTTCCGCGCGCGGCCGTCCCCGATTCCGCCCGGCGACGAGGAAGCCGCGGAATCGAACGACAGCACGTCCAGCGAGTTGGCGTCCAGCTTCAGCTTATGCACGGGAGGTCGCTCCTGCGGGGGTGACGGAACCAGGCGAGGCGGAACGCCCCGCCGTGGCGGGCGCATCGCCGGCACGCTCGCCGCGGAAAGCGGTGCCGGCGGCATGCGGTGATCCTCAATGCGTGGGACAGGGCTGGCTGGGAATGCAGTAGCAGGTATAGCACGAGTAGTCCACCGACCGGCACGGATACTCGGTGAGCACGAGGTCCGCCCCATGGCCGGCCACCGTTCCGCCGGCGGCGGGTGACGACGCGGGGGCGAACGTCAGCACGTTAAGCGAGCCGAGGTCGAGCTTGAGCTTGAGCTTGAGCTTGCGCACGGTGTCAGCTCCAGGAAGGTGAGGTGTCCCGGTGCGGGACGAAGGAACGACCCGCCGGCGGCGGATCGCAATGCATGGCGGGCCGCCGGCGAAGGTGCCGGCGACCCGCCGCGAACGTCAGCCGCCCAGCCCCGCGCGGCAGAAGTACGTGGGCCCGCAGGTGGTGGGGTCGCTGATGCAGCCGATGTCGATCGACCTGCAGGGATACTTGCTCCACGCCATCTCGTGCGCGTTCACCGTCCCCTCGCCCTGTTCGTGGCGCGTTTCGAACGAGAGCACGTCGAGCGACTCCACGTCCAGCTTCAGCTTGCGCATTGGCGACCACTCCTGTCACGCGGAAACGTTGCGCGGCCCGGTACCCGCTTTCCCATCGGGCCGCAGGGTGATGGACTCTAATCACGCCATCAATTCCAATCAACCGCCCCGCGCCCGATCTTCCTTTTCGTGTTCCGCCGCGAAGAAGCCGGCGAGATCGCGCTGATCTCGCCGGCTCCGCACGTACCCCCGTACCCCCGTACCCCCGTACCCCCGTACCCCCGTACCTCCGTACCTCCGCACCCCCTCGTACTTCACGCGTGGTAGTTCGGCGCCTCGCGGGTGATGGTCACGTCGTGCGGGTGGCTTTCGCGCAGGCCGCCGCCGGTGATGCGCATGAACTGCGGCAGGGTGCGCAGCTCCTCGATGTCGGCGCACCCCAGGTACCCCATCCCGCTGCGCAGCCCTCCCACCAGCTGGTAGATGGTGTCGGCCGCGGCGCCCTTGTACGGCACGCGCCCCTCGATCCCCTCGGGGACGAACTTGCGCCCGTCTGCCGCGTTGGGGTCCTGGAAGTAGCGGTCGGCGCTCCCCTCGGCCATGGCGCCCAGGCTCCCCATCCCGCGGATGGTCTTGAAGCGCCGGCCCTCCAGGAGGAAGCTTTCGCCGGGGCTCTCGTCGGTGCCGGCGAGCATGGAGCCCATCATCACGCTGTGCGCGCCCGCGGCCAGCGCCTTCACCACGTCGCCGCTGTACTTGATCCCGCCGTCGGCGATCACCGGCACGCTCCCCCCCGCCCCTTCCACCGCGTCGAGCACGGCCGTCAGCTGCGGCACGCCGATCCCCGTGACCACGCGGGTGGTGCAGATGCTGCCGGGGCCCACGCCCACCTTCACCGCGTCCACCCCGCGCTCCACCAGCGACGCGGCGCCGGAGCGGGTGGCCACGTTCCCGGCGATCAGCTGCACGTCGGGGAGCGCCTGGCGGATCCGGCTGACGGCGTCGAGCACGCCCACGCTGTGGCCGTGCGCGGTGTCCACCACCAGCACGTCCACGCCGGCGTCCACCAGCGCGCGCGCCCGCTCCAGGTCCTTCTGCGGGTGCGCGCCGATGGCGGCGCCCACGCGCAGGCGGCCCAGCTCGTCCTTGCAGGCGTTGGGGAACTGCGCGCGCTTGAGCACGTCCTTCACGGTGATCAGCCCGCGCAGCACGCCGTTCTCGTCCACGATCGGCAGCTTCTCGATGCGCCGCGCGTGGAGGAGCCTGACCGCGTCTTCCAGCGTGGTGCCCACGGGCGCGGTCACCAGGTCGCTGCGGGTCATCAGCTCGCGCACCGGGCGGTCCAGGTCGGTCTCGAACTGCACGTCGCGGTTGGTGATGATGCCGATCAGCCGGCGGTTCTCGTCCACCACGGGCGCGCCGCTCACCCCGTACTGCTCCATCTTCCCCAGCAGGTGGCGGAGCGTGGCGTCGGGGCGGGTGTGAAAGGGGTCGCTGATCATCCCGCTCTCCGAGCGCTTGACCCGGTCCACCTCCCTGGCCTGGCGCTCCACGGGCATGTTCTTGTGGATGATCCCGATGCCGCCCTCGCGCGCCATGGTGATGGCCATGCGGCTCTCGGTGACCGTGTCCATGGCCGCCGCCACGAAGGGGATGGCCAGCTCGATGGTGCGGGTGAGCCGGGTGCGCACGCTGGTGTCGGCCGGGTGCACGGGGCTCTGCCGTGGCACCAGCAGCACGTCGTCGAAGGTGAGCCCCTCGCCCACGAAACGGCCGGCCTGGTTGTCGGGACGGTTCACAGTGCCTCCTGTATGCGCGGCGCCCGCCGGTCTGCGCATCCCGTGAGGGAGGAGACGGCGGGCGTTTCGTTACGGTAGAATCCGGTGTTCCATGGGGAAATTTATCCACTTTCCCCGGCGCGTGTCAACGCCCGGCCCCTCGCGGCGCAACCCTCCGCACGAACGCGATCAGGCGCGGTCCCAGCGGCGCGGGCCACCGCCCGGACGCGGGCGGATCTTCGCCTCCTCCCCGCCCGCGCCGGGCACCGCCCTGCCGCCCGACAAAGTGTAACCCCTTCCACGACATAGTGTCAGCGATGGCCGCTTACCTCCCCCGGCGGTCTCCACTATGGTTGATTCAACCCTCTCCACGCGGTGTCGCCACGGCAGGCGTTTCCGTCCCACGCGCCTGTTCTCGTGCCCCCCCGCGTCCGTCTCCCCCCTGTCCGCCCGCCCACCCCCGGGCGGGCCGCCCCTGGCCCCACCCACCCGAGGTCCAGCATGAAACCAGCCCGCAAGGCGGCACTCGCGGCCGCGCTCCTCCTG
>DASSJS010000195.1:0-9174 GCA_035691085.1 Longimicrobium sp. | reverse complement strand
GTTGAGACAGGTGGCCTTCCGTGAGTGGCCGCGGGGTCGAGGAGGCTCTCCAAAAAATTTTCGATACTCAGCGCGAGCGCCACCTGCATCCACTCGTCGACAGGATCGGAGCGAGCGGGAGACCTGCTGCAACCAGATCCGCGATGAACCCAAAAACAACCTGGGAGAGGGACCCGGTGGCGCTTCGCGCGGCGATTCGGGGGCGAGACGAAGTTGCAGTTCCCCCCTTTCCCCTGCGGAGCGGGGGAGAGGGGCCGGGGGAGAGGGGGCCAGACGGGGCTCGGCCGGCGTTCCTCCTGATGCGCGGGATTCTTCAAAGGTGCGGTCGTGGTACAAACCCCGACTTGCCCCAGCACACGCCTTGCGTGCACATTCCCGCCCGCCGCGGGCCGTACTCCCCGGCATCAACGCAACGGATACATCTCCCACATATAAACAAGGAGACCCTCGTGGCCACCGTCACGACTCCCGCCGACGACCTTGCGATCCTGGGCAGCGCGCCCGTCCAGGCGCTGCTGGGCGGCCTGTCCGATTCCGTGCGCGTGAGCGACGGCGCGCTCGAGCTGGTCAGCGAAGACGCGCTGCGCCAGCGCGGCATCGACCGCCTGGTGCACGCCGCCGTGTTCGAGGCCGACGCCGACGTGCGCGACAGCGCCCGCTGGGCCATCGGCGAGGCCGGCCGCCTGCTGGGCGTGGCGCCCGCGTCCATCCATGACCTGTACATGGCGCGCGGCCGGGGCGAGGTGCACGGCTTCACCGTCCCCGCCATGAACATCCGCGCCAGCTCCTTCGACACCGCCCGCGCCCTGTTCAGCGCCGCGCGCGAGCTGAAGGTGGGCGCGCTGATCCTGGAGATCGCCCGCAGCGAGATCGGCTACACCGACCAGCGCCCCGGCGAGTACGTGGCGGTGATGACGGCGGCGGCCATCAAGGAGGGATGGGCCGGCCCGCTCTTCATCCAGGGCGACCACTTCCAGCTCAACGCCAAGAAGTACAAGGCCGATCCCAACGCCGAGATGCGCGCGGTGAAGGACCTGATCAAGGAGGCGCTGCACGCCGGCTTCTACAACATCGACATCGACACCAGCACGCTGGTCGACCTGTCGAAGGAAGGCCTCGACGCGCAGCAGGAGACCAACTTCCGCCTTTCGGCCGAGCTGACCGCCTACGTGCGCCACTACCAGCCCGAGGGCGTGAACGTTTCAATCGGCGGCGAGATCGGCGAGGTGGGCACCGAGAACAGCACGCCCGAGGAGCTGCGCGCCTACATGGACGGCTACAACCGCGTGCTGGCCGAGCTGTCGGAGAAGAACGGGACGCAGTTCGAGGGGCTGAGCAAGATCAGCGTGCAGAGCGGCACCAGCCATGGCGGCGTGGTGCTGCCGGACGGAAGCATCGCCGACGTGGCCATCGACTTCGAGACGCTGCGCAACCTGTCGGCGATCGCGCGTGACGAGTACGGGATGAGCGGGGCGGTGCAGCACGGGGCCAGCACGCTGCCGCAGAGCGCGTTCGGCAAGTTCCCCGAGATCGAGACGGCCGAGATCCACCTGGCCACCAACTTCCAGAACCTGCTGTACGACAACATCCCCGCGGAGCTGCGCGAGCGGATGTACGAGCACACGCGCCAGAGCTTCCCCGAAGAGCGCAAGCCCAGCGACACCGAGGAGCAGTTCATCTACAAGGCGCGCAAGAAGGCCATCGGCGCCTTCAAGCGCGAGCTGTGGGAGCTGGGCGAGGGCGATCGCGAGAAGGTGCGCGGCGTGCTGCGCGAGACCTTCGCCTTCCTGTTCCGCCAGTTGAAGGTGACCGGCACGCAGGAGATGGTGAGCCGCCACGTGAAGCTCCCCGAGATCCGCCGCACCGGCCCCGCCGCCCTGCGCATCAAGGCCGGCGCCGATGACTGGGATTTGTCGGACTGATCGTGCTGAGTGCTGAGTGCTGAGTGCTGAGTGCTGAGTGCTGAGTGCTGAGTGCTGAGTGCTGAGTGCTGAGTGCTGAGTGCTGAGTGCTGAGTGCTGAGTGCTGAGTGCTGGGACTCGGTGGGACGATGGGATGCGAATGGGCGGGCCGTGGGGAACGGCTCGCCCGTTCGCGTTCAGCCGGCGGTGCTACGATGCTGTGAGCTCGAACGCGATGCGCGGCGGGGCGGTGAGGTGGTAGCTCTGGGCCGGCCTGCCACGCCCGCGAGGCCCGCGCACGGTCTCGCCGTCGATTAGATATCCCTTGCGCCGGAGGGCGGAGAACATCTCCGAGGCGTTCTTCTGGGTGGTGTCCAGCGCCTTTACGACGTCGGCCTGCGTGAACCCCGTGTGCAGCTTGACCGCGACCATGTTCCTTACGAAGGCCAGCTCGGACGAGGTGAGGTCGGCGGACATCCGCTGCGCGTAGATCACCGCCAGCACCGGTGTCATCGTTTCTTCCGTCATCGGGTCCGTCGGCTGCGCGCCATGGCCGACCAGGACCTTCGCCGCCTCGTTCAACGCGTGCAGGGTGCCGCGAACGTTGCCGCGGAACAGCCGGTAGATCGAGTGGACCGCTCCCGGACCGACCGGGGCGATCCACGGGCGTGTGGGGTCGAGCCGGAGGTGTTCGTACCGCGCCTCGAGGAGGTCGTCGAGCTCTCTCTCGGTGAGCGGCGCCAGTGAGCCGGGGTTGTGGAACACGCTGCGGAGCTGCTCCTGCGCCGCGACCACCGCCCGGATCGCGTCGTCGGTGCCCACGACCAGGAAGTGAAAGCCTTCGAGCATCAGCGCCGTGTCGCGCAGATCACGGATCATCTGCGCAGCCTTCTGCTGGTCGGCTTCCGAAGCGTTTTCGATGTTGTCGAGGTGGATCAGCACGCCGGGTGTCTGGAGCCGTTTCACCGCGATCTCCCGGAGCTCGCGCAGAAGCCGGTGCGGCTGCACCGAAAGCGCACCCGGCCCGGTGTGGCGGTGCTGGCCGCTCCCCGCGCCGACGCTCGCGAAGTGGGGGAGCCCCAGGTTCAGGTTGAACGTCCGGGAGCGCTCCACGTCCAGCAGCTGCCGCACGTTGCGCATGGCCTCCAGGTTCGCGAGCGTCTCGTCACGGGCGGCCAAGGCATCGTGGACCGAGGTGAGGATGTCCAGGAGCAGGTGCTCCGCGGTTGCGGCGCTCACCACGCGGATCGGGTTCGCGTCCGCGATGTAGCCGTCCGCCGCAAGCTCGGCCTTTACGTAGTTCACGAGCGTGGTCTTACCCACTCCCGGTGCGCCCTGGATGGCGATCCGGCTGTGCAGCGAGCCGCCGATCTCGCTCAGGATCGTCGTCGCCTCCCGCTGGCGGCCCACGAACAGGGAGAGCGGATGGCCGAGGGTGTTGGCGGGCTCGAGCGCGTCCTGAAAGAACGGTGTCGAGCGGAGGTTCAACACCTGCCAGATGTTGGTTACGGCCACCTTGCCATCCTCCCCATTTCTATTCCCAGGCACACGCGCGCGAGGTATAGAACCTGTTTTAATACCCATCGCACGTATGAAAAGTATAGAATTGATTTTGAAAAGAGCTTCAAGAGTGTATCGTATATTGTACATTTTAATTTGGCAATGACACGCTCCGGACGCTCGCGATCGCTCGGTCCAAGCACCGGCGTGTTGTGGTGTTTGCCGCTTGGCGTGAAAATGCGGCCACGGTGGGGAACGGTTTGTGCTAGGCCATCCCGCTGAGCGTCCGCTTCGCCTGATGGCGCAAGCGGGCGTCGCCCGAGTTCCGGATGGACTTCCAGCAGCAGCGCAGACGCCCATGGGGCCGCGTGCCTTTCGGCACGTGGCGGGGCGCCGTACAACCGTAGATCCGTGATCGAGACCCACGCCGGACCCCAAGCCCCTCCGGGCGCAGACACCACCCCCGCCGCCGCCGGCAGCGAGGCGCTGGTGCTGCGCGCCAACAAGCTCGACCTGCTGGAGCGCCTGGCCGACGGGCTGGCCCACGAGATCAAGAACCCGCTGCACTCCATGGTCATCAACCTGGAGGTGCTCAAGCGGCGCGTGGCCCGCGCCGACAGCATCGACGAGGTGCAGCGCTACATCGGCGTGCTGGCCGGCGAGCTGGAGCGGGTCAACCGGCGCATCGAGCTGCTGCTGCGCCTGTCTCGCCCCGGCCGGGGGCAGGAGAGCGCCACCATGGCCGAGCTGGCCGAGGAGCTGATGGAGCTGATCCAGCTCGAGGCGCGCCACCACGACCTGCGCGTGGACTACCGCCCCGACGGCGGGATGGCCCGCGTGCACCTGCGCCGCGAGCCCGCCCGCCGCGTGCTGCTGAACCTGGTGCTCGACGTGATCGACCGCGTGGAGCGCGGCGGCACCCTGCACCTCTGGTTCTCCACCGGCGACGGCGAGGCGCGGCTGGGGGTGGGCGGCTCGGGGCTGGAGCGGGCCGACCTGCAGGCCGCCGTGCACGGCTCCGAGCGCGTGTCCGCGGCCGCCGCGCTGGCCGCCGGGCTGGGCGGGCGGGTGGAGGTGGATGCGGGTGACGCGGCGGCGCCGTCGCTCGTCTTTTCGCTGGCGGCGGCACACGCCTGAACCGCGGCGCGCCCCGCGCCGCAGGTGATTGGCCCGCAAGTGGTTGACCCTTTCGGCCACTGGTGGGTATACTGATGTTCTACACCCCAAGACTCCACCCAACCCGACAAGCGGCCCGATGGCAGAAAAGATCCTGGTGGCGGACGACGAACGCCACATCGTCGAGGGGCTGCAGATGCTCCTGGCCGACGACGGATTCGAGGTGGACACCGCCACCGACGGCAAGAAGGCGTGGGAGATGGTGAGCCAGGGCGGCTACGGCGTGGTGCTGGCCGACCTGCGCATGCCCGAGATGGACGGCCTGGAGCTCTTCCGCAAGATGCGCGAGGCCGGCGTCCCCTCCGAGATGATCATCATCACCGGCTCGGCCAGCGTGGACACCGCCGTGCAGGCCATGCGGCAGGGCGCCTACGACTACCTGGAGAAGCCGCTCAACATCGAGCGGCTCAAGGCGCTTCTCCCCAAGGCGGTGGAGGCGTTCCGGGTCAAGCAGGCCAACAAGCAGCTCGAGGAGAAGCTCAAGAACCTCACCCGCTTTGGCGACCTGATCGGCCAGAGCGAGGAGATGCGCGAGATCTACTCCATGATCGAGGCGGCGGCGCCCAGCAACGCGTCGCTCTTCATCGTGGGCGAGAGCGGCACCGGCAAGGAGCTGGTGGCGCGCGCCATCCACGACAAGAGCACCCGTGCCAAGGGGCCGTTCATCGCCATCAACTGCGCCGCGTTCCCCCGCGAGATCCTCGAGAACGAGCTGTTCGGGCACGAGAAGGGCGCCTTCACCGGCGCCATCAACGAAAAGCCCGGGTGCTTCGAGCTGGCCGACGGCGGCACGCTCTTCCTGGACGAGGTGGCCGAGATGGAGGCCGACATCCAGGTCAAGCTGCTGCGCGCGCTGGAGCAGCGCTCCTTCCGCCGCCTGGGCGGCAAGAAGGAGATCCACGTGGACATCCGCGTGGTGAGCGCCACCAACAAGGTGATCGCCCGGGCGCTGGAGAACGGCGAGCTGCGCGAGGACCTGTACCACCGCCTGGCCGTGATCCCGCTCACCCTGCCGCCGCTGCGCGAGCGCCGCGGCGACGTGCGCGTTCTGGCCGAGCACTTCCTGCGCCGCTTCGCCGAAGAGAACCAGAAGAAGATCAAGGGCTTCGCGCCCGAGGCGCTGGAGTTCATCAACACCTACCGCTGGCCGGGGAACGTCCGCGAGCTGAAGAACGCGCTGGAGCGCGCGGTCATCCTCTGCCGCGGCGACCAGATCACCCTGGGCGACCTGCGCGCCCACGAGCTGATCCAGGCCGACGACCGCGAGCTGCGCATTCCCGTGGGCACGCCGCTGGAGCAGGTGGAGCGCACCGTGGTGCTCAAGACCTTCTCCTTCGTGGACGGCGACCACCAGCGCGCCGCCACCCTCTTGGGGATCGAGGAGAACGAACTGCGCAACCGCCTCAACCGGGCCGTGACGCCCGAGACGGTCGGCGCGGCGTAAACGCCGCCGGCATTCCCGATGTACCGAACGAGCGGGCCGCGCCTCCGGCAGTGGAGGCGCGGCCCGCCGGCTTTTTTACGACCCGGGGTCACCCGGAGGAGCGGACGAAAGAGCCGGCTTCGGCACGTGCGCGGCTCCCCTCTACCTCCGTTGTTCGACCCAATGGGCGGGCGAGGACGTCCTGGGGATGTGCGCGGTGCCTGCGAGGGGGTTCGCGCAGCGGACTTCGGGCCGTTGTAGCCGCGGATTCATCCGCCTCGGGAAAATCGTCTGAGCGACATGACCGTTCCCCGTCGCGACGCCATCCGTACGGACGCGAGGGCGCCCATTCGTTCAACGTTTGTTTGACAATGCACGAAAATACAGCAACATCGGCAAGGTCATGGGAGCGCATGTTTCCCCTGAACGTGGCATGCCGATTGCCCTTTGGGCGGGTGAGAGGTGGACTCACGCGCACCGCAAGGTTGCAGGGCAATGGCTTCACAACGTATTCTGGTCATCGAAGACGAGCCGGGTGCGCGCGAGGCCCTGGAGAGCCTGCTGGCCGAGGAGGGCTACACCGTCGCCTCCGCCGCCACGGGTGAAACGGGCCTGCGCCGGCTGGGCGATTTCCGCCCCGACACCGTGGTCTGCGACTACTACCTCCCCGACACCGACGGGCTGCAGATCCTGCGGAAGGTGCGGCGCGAGACGGGCGACGGCGTCACCTTCATCGTGATCACCGCCGGCTGCGGCGGCGACGGGGTGGAAAGCCAGCTGCAGCGCGAGGCCGACTACTTCTTCCAGAAGCCGGTTGACCTGGAGCGCTTGCGCGGCGCCCTCCAGCACGATTCCGGCACGCCGCCGCGCGCCATCCTGGCCGGCGGCGGCCCCGGCGCACGGCTGGGGCCCTGAACCACACCCTGCGACCCACATCCCCACCATGGCCGACAACGACGACCTCCCCACCTTCGTGATCGAAACGCGTGGCGGGGGCGGCACCGGCACGTTCCTCCTGGGCGTGCTGGTGGGCGCCGCGGCGGCGCTTCTCCTTGCCCCGCGCTCCGGCACCGAGACCCAGGCCGAGATCGCTGGCGCCGTCCGCCGCCTGCGCGACGACGTGGAGGGCCGCGTGACCGATGCGCGCGACAGCGTGGGCGGCCGCGTGACCCGCGTGCGTGACCGTGTGAGCGACACGGTGGGGACCGTGCGCGACGGCGTGAGCACCCGCGTGCAGCAGGCCCGCGCCGCGCTCGACGCCGGCGTGGACGCCGCCCGCGACGCCCGCGAGGAGCTGCAGCGCCGCGTGGACGACGCCAAGCGCGCCTACCACTCCACGCTCGGCCGCAACGGCTCGGACGGCGACGCGGCCCCGGCGGACGAGGGCGCCACGAAGGCCACGATCACCGCGGGCAAGGGCGCCGACGTGGTGGTGGTGGACGTGGCCACCGAGGAATCGACCGGCGACCTGACCTGACGCGGGCCTCCGCCCCCGGGCGGCGGGACCGGACCGTGGAGCGCATGGCCGACAGCGAGAGTGTACCGGAGCGGCGCCGCTGGAGGCGCCCGGTGAACGTGCCGAGGGCCGCCATGGCGGCCCTCGCGCGTGTGTTTCGCGGCGGCGGCGACTTCGTGGCCCACCTGTACACCAAGGCGGGCGAGGACGACATCTTCTTCCTGGCCGGGGGGATCGCCTTCGACGTGCTGTTCGCGGCGATCCCCTTCCTGCTCATGCTGGTGGGTTTCTTCGGCATCGTCCTTTCGCGGGTGGTGGAAGACCCGCGCAAGGCCGCGGTCGACTACATCGTCACCATCCTCCCCCCCACCGAGTCGGTCGTCCACCGCGCCTACCAGATCGTGGACGTGGTGCTGGCCGGGCGCACCGGCTTCGGCGTGTTCGGCCTCATCCTCTTCCTCTGGGTGTCGTCGCGGCTGATCGGCACGCTGCGGGCGTCGCTCAAGGAGATCTTCGACCTCCCGGCCGAGCGGGGGATCGTGGAGGGGAAGGTGTTCGACCTGCAGATGGTGTTCCTGGCCGGCACCCTGTTCGTGGCCAACACGGGGATCACCGTGGTGCTCGACGCGGCGCAGCGGCTGGGGATCACCCTGCTGGGGATCGGCGGCACGCGCGAGGTGGAAACGCTGCAGGAGCTGTGGGCGCGCCTCCTGGCGTTCGCGTTCATCTTCCTGATGTTCATCCTGATCTACCGCTACCTGCCGCGCCGCCGCACGCCGTGGCGGATGGCGATGGTGGCGGCGACCTTCACCTCGGTCGCGTGGGAGCTGCTGAAGGGGCTCTTCGCGCTGTACGTGGGGTACGCAACCAGCTGGCAGCGCATCTACGGCGCGCTGGTTGCGCCGGTGATCCTGGTGCTGTGGATCTACTACTCGGCGTTCGTGTTCATCCTGGGCGGCGAGATCGCCCACGTGTACCAGCTGGTACGGGTGCGCCGGGCGCAGCGCGAGCTGCTGGAGTAGGGGAAAGTACGGGGTACGGAACTGCGGGTACGGGGGTACGGGGGTACGGAACTACTGGAGTGAGATGACGAAGAGGGCGATTCTGGCCGCGGTGGCGGCGTTGATGGCGATGGTGGCGCGGCCGGCGCTGGCGCAGCTGCCGCTGGGGCCGCTGGCGCTGGAGCACGGCGTGGAGGGCGAGGGCACCGAGCGCTACCGCGATCCCCCGGTGAACGTGGAGGGGCGGTACGTCGTGATCTCGCTCACCGAGCACCGGCTGTACCTGATGGAGGATTCGCGCGTGCTCTGGTCGTCCATCGTGGGCACCGGCACGGGTACGCGGCTGGAGGGCGCCGGCCAGAAGTGGGAGTTCTCCACCCCGCGCGGGATGTTCCGCATCCAGCGCAAGGAGAAGAACCCCAAGTGGTACGTGCCCGACTGGGCCTACATCGAGCGCAAGGTCCCCATCCCCGACCCCGAAGACCCCAAGCGCTGGGAGGTGGGGATGCTGGGGACCACGGCCATGTTCCTGGGCGAGGGGATCGCCGTGCACGGCACCAATCACCCCGAGCTGCTGGGGCAGGACGTGAGCCACGGCTGCATCCGCATGACCAACGAGGCCGCCCGCTACCTCTACCACGAGGTGGACGTCGGCACCCCCGTGTTCATCTACTGACCGGGCCGTGATCGCCGGATGAATGCGAAGGCGCCGGATCC
>DASSJS010000194.1:0-6194 GCA_035691085.1 Longimicrobium sp. | reverse complement strand
ATCCTGGCCGCGCAGTCGATCGGCGAGCCGGGGACGCAGCTCACGCTGCGCACCTTCCACATCGGCGGCACGGCGGCCCGTATCGCCGCGACCACCACGCGGAAGAGCAAGGTGGAGGGGGTGGCGCAGTTCGAGCGCGTGACCACCGTCACCACGCCCGACAGCACGCGGATCGTGACCAGCCGCGAGGGCGAGATCATCATGCGCACGCCCGAGGGCACGGTGCGCAGCCGCCTGGCGGTGCCGTACGGCGCCACCATCGCGGTGGAGGACGGGACCCGGATCGCCGTGGGCGACACGCTCTTCTCGTGGGATCCGTACAGCGAGCCGATCGTGGCCGACTTCGGCGGGACCGTGCGGTTCATCGACATCGTGGACGAGGCCACGGTGCGCGAGGAGCTGGACGAGAGCACCGGGCGCCGGCAGATGGTGATCATCGAGGACCGCAGCAAGAAGCTGCACCCGATGATCGAGATCCACGGCGAGCACGCGGTGAAGCTGCGCGAGTTCATCGTGCCCGTGGGCGCGCAGCTCACGGTGCGCGACGGCGAGGCGATCGAGCCCGGCGCCACGCTGGCCAAGATCGCGCGCGAGGCGTACAAGACGCGCGACATCACCGGCGGCCTTCCGCGTATCGCCGAGCTGTTCGAGGCGCGGCGGCCCAAGGACCCGGCGGTGATCACCGAGGTGGACGGCACCGTGCGCTTCGGCGACATCAAGCGCGGCAAGCGCGAGGTGATCGTGATCCCCGAGACGGGGAACGAGCGGGTGTACGAGGTTCCGGTGGGCAAGCACCTGCGCGTGCACGAGGCCGACTTCGTGCGCGCCGGCGACCGCCTGTCGGAGGGCCCCGTGAACCCGCACGACATCCTGAAGATCAAGGGCCCGGCCGCCGTTCAGCAGTACCTGCTGAACGAGGTGCAGGAGGTTTACCGCCTGCAGGGCGTGAAGATCAACGACAAGCACATCGGGGTGATCATCCGCCAGATGCTGCAGAAGGTGCGTGTGCTGGACCCGGGCGACACCGAGTTCCTGGAAGGGGAGACGGTGGACCGCACGGTGTTCCTGGACACCAACCAGGCCGCGCTGGGCAACGGCCACAAGCCGGCGACCAGCGAGCCGCTGCTGCTGGGGATCACCAAGGCGTCGCTGACCACGCAGAGCTTCATCAGCGCGGCCAGCTTCCAGGAGACCACGCGGGTGCTGACCGACGCCGCCATCCGCGGCGCGCGCGACAACCTGCAGGGGCTCAAGGAGAACATCATCATCGGCCACCTGATCCCCGCGGGCACCGGCATCTACCGGTACAACGAGGTGGAGTTCGGGCCCGAGGGTGAGGAGGGCGCCGAGGTGGACGCCGCAGTGGCCGCGGAGATCGTGGCCGCCAGCGAGGCGGCGGTGATCACGGCGTAAGCCAGGCGGTCGCCCGGATCGGACAAGACGGGAACGGCCCCGGGGCAGAGGATGCCCCGGGGCCGTTTCTGTTTGTTCTCGCATCTCACGATCAACGACCAGGCCGAAGTTCGGGAATGGTGAGGCACAAAAGTGTTGCATTTTGAACATGATGCTATAAGATGAGAATGTCGCCTTCCGGTCGCCGGGTACCCTCACCTTCAACGAAAGGGCAGGCCATGCGGTACGAGAAGCTGATCCGCCGGATGTTCTTCGCGGGCGCCGTCGCGGTTGCGCTCGGCGCGATGTTCAACGTGCCAAGGGCGCGCGCCGCGGATGGCACCTGCGCTGACGGGGATCGCCAGATGTGCGGCAAGGTAAAGAGCGGTCTGATCGAATTGTACTACTACTGGGTGTGACGCTTTCGTGCGGTTCCTGGCAGTCGTCGTGATCCATCCCTACCGGCCCCGGAAGGCTCAGTCTCCCCCTATTGTCGGCGCATCCCGAGGGAACGTGGAACGAGATACCAAGGCGCTGTTGGTCGGCGGGCTGTTGCTGATCGGCGCCGCATTCGGCTTTACGAAGGCTCGTCCCGATCTCTCGCAGTCGTCTTCCGTGCTCGCACGCGTCCACGCAGGGCCGCGCGGAGCCGTGGTGATCCTGTTCAGCCCCGCCGACTGCGGAACCCTGCTCGAATCGCTGCGCCTGTGGAACCGTGCGAGCGAGCAGCGGCAGGTTGCCGTCCACGCCTTCGTCTACGATGCAGAGGGGCGAGGCGACGCAATGAACAAGGTTGTCCGTGGCGCGGCGCTGAGATTTCCCGTGGAGCCGGTGGGTCGTACGGAAGCCGGTGCGTTCCGCGCTTCCCTCGGCTATCGCGGCGGATCGCTGGTAGCGTTGCTCGACCCGGACGGCCGGGTGCGGTACACGGTTCCCCTCGAAGCGTTGGACTCACCCGGAAAGCGCGCCCATGTCCTCGAGATGGCCGAGGGGCTTCGGCAACTTCGTTAGTGTTCCGCGCCGCCGCACGCTTGCGCTGGTGCTGGCGTGTGCCGTCGCCGCGGCTTGCGGGAACGGTGATCGTGCCGTGGCGCATGGTGCCGCGCCCGCGCGCGTGGTGGCGGTAACCCGGTGGGACACGCTGTGGAGCGTGGGTGGCGCGCGCGATTCCACGCTGCTGAATCCGTTCCTGCTCTCCGCCACCGACAGCCTGGTCTACGTTTATGACGGCGGCGCGCGGCGGCTGGTCGCGCTGTCTGCGGCCACGGGAGCGCCTGTCTGGCGGTTCGGGCGGCAGGGGTCCGGCCCCGGAGAGTTCAGGGGTGTCCGTGACATCAAGCGCGCGGGCGATGGCGGTGTCCTCGTTCTGGACCCCCGCAACAACCGGATCACGCACCTCGACCGCGGGGGCGCGGTGGTGTCACGCATCCCCTTGGATCAGGTGGGGCATGCGGAGCAGATGGCACCGCTGCCAGATGGTCGCATGGTGCTGCTGACCATGTCTCCGGAGAGCGCGTTCGCGGTGGTGGGCGCCGATGGGCGGGTCCAGCGCCGGTTCTCGCTCCCTTGGGCGGGGTTTGCGAAGCTGGACCCGATCGCGCGGCAGGGATTCGTGGCGGCGACGGGCGGCACGTGGGTGTACGGCTTCTCGGTGGGTGATGGTTGGTACGCGTTCAACGGTGACCGGCCGGCCCATTTCGTGGGCCGGTATGCGGAGCATACGGACTTTCCGAAGATGGAGACGACCACCGAGGGCGACCGGTCCATCACGCACATGGAGGAGTACAATGCCTGTTCAGGGTGCAGCCTGAGCATTTCGGGGAAGACGCTCGTGGTGCACTTCGGCGGCTACGGCAATGCGCCGAAACGCACGCTGGACCGCTTCGACGTGAGCACGGGAAAGTACGTCGACAGCTACCAACTTCCCATCGAGGCGAAGGCCGTGGAAGCAACCGGTGACCATGTGTATGTGCTGGCGGAAGACCCGTATCCCGTTCTGATGGCGCTTCGACCGCGCAGGTGACTTGCCCCGCTCTGAAGCGACGATAACAAAGTTGGGGCTGGGTCGATGCATCGCCGCGGAGATCGTGGCCGCCAGCGAGGCGGCGGTGATCACGGCGTAAGCCGGGCGGTCGCCGGATCGGACAAGACGGGAACGGCCCCGGGGCGGAGGAATGCCCCGGGGCTGTTTTTCGTCTGCGGAACAACCGGGGCTGGCGTTTCGGCGTTCACAACATATCTTTTGCGGCTCACCCTGTTCGGTGGCCGTGGCCTGCATGATACCGGATCTCGCGTTTTCCTGTGGACTCCCGGGGATTCCCGCGGATCTCCGCAGATTCCCGCGAATCTCCGCGAATTTCCGCAGATTCCCTGAAAATACCCGAATCCCGATTCACCTCCATGCGCCGCATCTCCGCACGCAGTGCACTGTCGCAGAACCCGCGCGAGTTCGTGCTCGCGGCGATCCTGATCACGCTGGGCGCGCTGCTGTTCGCCGGGTGGGGGGTGACCACGCTGTCGGGGGGCGCCTACAGCAACGACGCGCTGAAGAGCTGGAACATCGCCTACCAGGTGATCGGTTGGGGGAAGTACCTGGCGTTCGCGCGGCTGCTGTACCTGGGGGCTCGCGCCACCCTCCGCCACGGCTACATCGGGTGGAAGCGGACGGCGCTGCTTTGGCTGCCGCTGCTGCTGTTCGTGATCTACGGATACCTGCAGTGGGTGGTGCTGGGGGACGCACGAACCGCCTACCTGCAGCGCACCGGGCACGGAGACGGGTTGACCGAGGGAAGCGCGACCTACATGGCCTTCATCTACCCGGTCGCCTTCGCCATCACCGCCGCGAACGCGCTCTGGATCCAGCGGCGGCAGCTTCGCATCGCGCTGTAGAGCGACGGAATCGACGGGACGGATGGATCATGGTGGGCGGCGGGGATCGGGATCCGCCGCCGTTCGTCTCGCCCGCCGGAACGTCCGTTCACCGGCGGCTGAAGCCGCAGCAACAACGACGAAAAGCCTCGCAAACTGCGCGAGGCTTCACCCGCGAAGTGGGCAGCATCGCGGCTTGGTCCCCCACAAAAGCCTTCCATCCGCCTTTCATTCTCCGGGTCACGCAGCCGGTGGCCGCCCCCGGATGACATCGTCGGTTTTCCGCGACGCGGCAAGCATCCCGGCCGATTCCATCAGGGGCCGTGGTGATGGTGCGGCGCGGTGGGGGGAAGCGGCCGGGATGCCGGCGCGGGCGGGGCCGCGGACGGAGAAGCGGACCCGGCGGCCGCGTGGGGGAGGGCGTCGGCCGCGTGCTCGGCCTGGGCGGCGGTGAGGCAGGCGGCGGCGTACGCGCCGGCGGCGGCGCAGGCCGAGCGCATGGCCGCGGGGGAGGGATCGATCCAGGCCACGCGCTCGCCGGTGGCGCGGTAGCAGGCCTCCCGGATCGACCCCGGCACGCCCGCGCAGAAGGCGAACGCTGAATCGGCCTTCCACTCCTGGTCCACGTAGAACTCCACCATCCCGCCGATGCAGTCGGCCGCGCGGGCGCCGGGCGCGCGGGCGCAGAGGCGGGCGACCGAGTCGGCCCGCTGCGGCATGCGGCCCACCGTCTGCTTCCCGATCCCGCGGTAGCAGGGGCCCACCCCGGCGGCCGGGGCTGCGTCGCAGGCGCGCAGGATGCGCGGCATGTCGTCGCCGAAGGCGTTGAAGAAGACCACGGGCTGGTACGCCCAGCACGAGGGCACGTGCGCGGGCGTGGACACGCTGTCGCAGGGGAAGGCGGGATCGTCTGGCTTGATCAGCTTGCGGTCTTCCCGGGCGTGCTGGTGGTGCTGGGCCATGGCGTCGCCCACGTTGAACTCGCCCCCGCCCAGGCTGTGCACCACGTTCTCCATGAACACGCCGTCGTAACACTCGCGGCGGGCCAGCTCCGTCGTCAGCGCCGCGTCGCAGTCGGGGAGCGCGGCGAACAGGTCGTGCCCGCGCAGCCCCGCCACCCCGTGCCCCAACCCGTGCGCGCACTCGCGGAAGGCGTACGGCGGGAGCTGCGCCATGGCGGCCGAGGAGCAGAGGCCGCGCAGCGACGCCGCGCTGGCGCCCGGGTGCCCGGCCATCCACCCCTCCAGCACGCCGTGGTAGCACCCCGACAGAAAGGTGGGGCGGCACTCGGCGAACACCGATGCGTCATAGTTCTTCTGCGCCACGGCGAAGCGGCCCACGGCGTGGGCGATCTGGTGGCCCAGCAGATCCAGCTGGGGGTCGTGCTTCGTAAGAACCGCGAGCGAGTCGAGCGCAGGGCGCACGCCGCGGTCGCGCGCCACCAGGAACACCGACGCCACGTCCAGGTCGCGCGAGGTCACCTGCGCCCAGTCGATCCCCGCGGGCTCGGCGGGGGGCCGCGCGGCCGATTGCGCGCGGCCGCGGCAGGCGCCGAACAGCGCCAGCAGGGCGAGTGGAAGGGCGAGCCGGGCGTGGCGTAAGGCCAGATGGAGCACGGACATCGGGAACCTGCGAAAGTGCGGGGCAACGGGCGGGGGCAGCCCCGCAAAGCTACCGGAAACCGCCGTGCCGGGGCAAGCGGCACAACAAGCGTCTTGGCGAGCGCCGCGTGGGACCCCATACTGCTAACACAAAGCCGATGCGCCATGCGCCGGCAGCGGTCCCGCGCTCGTGAGGCGATCCGGGCGCGCCCTCCCCGCGAATACCGACACGGCAACCAGGATCTTGATGAGCGTCGATACCCTCGCCGACACCCCGCGGTCCGAGGACGTGACCCGGGTGATGAACTCGCTGCGTGCACTGGTGCGCGCGCT
>DASSJS010000193.1:0-7862 GCA_035691085.1 Longimicrobium sp. | reverse complement strand
GCCGTACATCCGCCGCGCCTGGCCCTGTCCCAGGGCCAGCAGCGGGTTCCGGCATTCGGCATGGTAGCGGGTGAAGTGGGCCAGGGGGACCATCCCCTCACCAGGAGCCGAGGTGAAGGCGGCGGCGAGTGGCGCGCGCAGGTCCACCTCTTCCCCGAGGCCGAACGAGATGCTCACGCCGAAGAAGTCGAGCCCTTTCCGCACCTGGTGCCAGCCGGGGTTGAGCTGGGGCGAGTCGCGCAAACCGTCCAGCAGCCGCTTCAGCCGTTCGCCCTCGTCCAGCGCGAGCCAGGCCCGGCCAGCGTGCGTGACGGCCAGCTGGCTCCGTTCGCCGCGCTCCACCTTCGCCAGCTTCAGGGTGGTGAGTGCGGCCACCGCCGTCTCGATGCGATCGAACAGCCGTGCGTCTTTCTCTTCTCCGGCCTCATATCTGGCGGGGTTCGCCGAGCCCGCCAGGAACGCGTCCATCCACGCGGGCATCTGCAGGAGCCGGGGAGCGATCGCCCTCTGCGAGCGCACGTACAGGCTACCGTCGTCGCCGCGGACCGGGATGGGCTCGCCCGCGGCCTCCACCAGCACCGCGGTCATGTCGGCCACCAGGAACGGCGCCTCCATGGCTCCCGTGGCGGCGACGGCGGCGGGCGGCGGGGGCGGCGGGCCCATGCGCCGGGCGATCGAGGGAAGCACGCCGAGCATCGCCTCCACGCGCTTGTCGTCATGGACGGAGACGAACACCAGCAGGTAGCGGAGCGCCGCGGCGAGTGCCGCCACGCGGGTGGCGAGGTCCACCTCCGGGAGGAGGGAGGGAAGGGTGCGCAGCGGCACCCCGCCCGCCCTGTCGGCCAGCGCACGCACCAGCGCGTGCGTGGCCCGCGCCAGGGCGGGTGGAACGAGCCGCTGGCGCTCACCCGGAACGACGAGGTTCTGCTCCCAGAATACCATCGGCGTCCCTGGCTCCGCGTCCAGGAATCCCCTGATCCACTCCACCGACGAGACCCGGCTGGCCGCCTCGCGCCGGTCGGCCGAGCCATAGTACGACGACGTGTGGCGCGTGAACGCGCGGAGCTCTTCCACGGTGAGCTGGTCCTGCACGTACTCCTCGTGGAGGCGGCCGCCGGGCCCGTCCAGCGGCTGCAGCCGCGCCGCGGCTCTCAACGCTTTCAGCAGCGTGCGCAGTTCCGGCGCAAGGGTATACAGCCGCCCCTTGGGCCCCGGCGGCGTAACGACCCCGGCGGCCACCATCTCGTCGCGCGACGGGCCGAGCACGGACGGCTCGGCGGGCGTTGCGGGCTTGATGCGAAGAAACGCCTTGCGCGCGTCGGGCGACAGAGCCTCCCAGCGCGGCAGCGTGTCCAGCACCTCGCCCCAATCGATCTCGGCCAGCTTCATCGTTTCGATTCACCCACAGGGAAACCCGGACTCGGACTCAGCACCCAGCACCCAGCACCCAGCACCCAGCACCCAGCACCCAGCACCCAGCACCCAGCACCCAGCACCCCCCCCTCAGATTTCCCGCGGATCCGCGATCCGGTACTCGTACCCCTGCTCGCACAGGAACAGCTGCCGCTTCAGCGCGAACTCCTGCTCGGTGGTGTCGCGGCTCACCAGCGTGTAGAAATGGGCCTGGTTGGCGCCCTTCTTGGGGCGAAGGATGCGGCCCAGCCGCTGCGCCTCTTCCTGCCGCGAGCCGAAGGTGCCCGAGACCTGCACCGCCACCGACGCGTCGGGCAGGTCCACCGCGAAGTTGGCCACCTTGCTCACCGCCAGCACGGGGATGCGCCCCTCGCGGAAGTCGCGGTACAGCGTGTCGCGCTTCTTCTGCCCCGTGGTTCCCGTCAGCACGGGGATGCCCAGCTCGCGCGCCAGCCGCTCCACCTGCTCCACGTACATCCCGATCACCAGCGCCGGCTCGCCGGGGTGCCGCGCCAGGATCTGCCGGACCACGCGCAGCTTGTCGGGGTTCTCGCTGGCCAGGCGGAACTTCTCGCGCGCCTCGGCCACGGCGTACGGCATCCGCAGCTCCCTGGGCAGCGGCACGCGCACCTCGGTGCACTGCGCCCGGGCGATCCACCCCTGCCCCTCCAGCTCCTTCCACGGCACGTCGGCCTTCTTGGGGCCGATCAGGGCGAACACGTCGTCCTCGCGGCCGTCCTCGCGCACCAGGGTGGCGGTAAGGCCCAGGCGGCGGCGCGCCTGCAGCCCGGCGGTCACCTGGAAGACGGGGGCGGGAAGGAGGTGCACCTCGTCGTACACGATCAGCCCCCAGTCACGCTGGTCGAACAGCTCCAGGTGCCGGAACGCCTCGCTCCCCCGCTCGCGATGGGTGAGCACCTGGTAGGTGGCCACGGTCACGGGGCGGATGTCCTTGGCCTGCCCCGTGTACTCGCCCACCTGGTCGGCGTGCAGCGTGGTCTTGTCGAGCAGCTCGGTGATCCACTGCCGCACGGCGGTCACGCTGGTGGTCAGGATCAGCGTGGAGCTGCCCACCCGCGCCATGCACTCCATCCCCACCACCGTCTTCCCCGCGCCGCAGGGGAGCACCACCACCCCGCTCCCCCCGCGCTCGCTCCCGCCCGCGTGGAACGCCCCCGCCGCCTGCGACTGGTAGCTTCGCAGCGCGAACGGCTCGCCGGCGGCCGTCAGGCCGCGCAGGGAGACGGGGAGCGGCTCGCCGGCGGCGTAACCGGCCAGGTCCTCGGCGGGCCACCCAGCCTTCACCAGCGCCTGCTTCAGCCGCCCGCGCTCGGCCGGGGGCACGTGGAACGCGGTGGGCCCGGTGCGCTCGCCCAGGTGCGGCGCCACGCCGCGGATGCGGCCGATCAGCTCGGCCAGCGCGGGCTCGTCGGCCTCCAGCGCCAATCCATCGGGCCCGCGCACCAGCCGCAGCCGGCCGAAGCGCGTGGCCGCGTCGCGGATGGACGCCTCGACCACGGCGGGAACCGGGTACTTGGCGTACTCGCGCAGCGCGCCCACGATCTCGCCGGGGGTGGTGCCGGCGGCGCAGGCGTTCCAGACGGAGAGCGGGGTGATGCGGTAGGTGTGGACGTGCTCGGGGCTCTTGACCAGCTCCGCGAACGGGGCGATGCGGTCGCGCGCCTCGGCGAAGCGCGGGCTCCCCACCTCGGCCAGGACGCTCTGGTCGCCCTGCACGATCAGCGGGTTTTCGGGGCGGTACGCGTTGGTCATCCGCGAGGGAACTACGGAACGGGTATCGGAACGGGGTGTCGGGTGACGTTGCGGGGGGGAAGTGTAGCGGATCGTGGCCGATGATGAAAGTGCCCGGGGTAAACGCGCCACCACGCGCATTCGACACGCCCCGCGCACTCTGGACTCGTACTACATTCTTCGGCTGGTTGCGCTTCGGGCGCGATCACATGAGTGCGATGATGGGTCCCTCCTTAGCGTCACCCTAAATGCGCAGGTGGTTTCCGCGTTTGGTACATCATCATACCCAATTCGCTTGATCCGTTGATGGAAGAATCGATCCTCACCCCGGCCGCAGCGTGGAGTCAAGTATAGATCCTTCAGTCGCTTAGGCTCTTCAGGATGACGTCGCAAAGTTCTCCCCGGAGCAACGGAACACCTGAATGCGGTATCAGCACCCAGCACCCAGCACCCAGCACCCAGCACCCAGGCATAGACGTGAAAGCGCCGCGACGAATCCCTCGCCGCGGCGCCGGTGACACAGCTCGATCCCCACTCGCGTCAGTGCTCCTGCGCGCCTCCGCGGAACACCTGGATCCCGGCCGTGCCGTCCAGCAGCAGCAGGCGGGCGCCGCGGCCGCCGCGGCGGCGCATCAGGTCGTGCATCACCGGCGCCTCGCCGTCCCACGGGTAGCCGTACACCACGTCGAACTCGTGCAGCGGATGCCCCAGCCGCGCGTATGCCGACTCGCCGTCGCCCAGCGTGCCGGTGCGGCGGTCGCCCGTCTGGTCCTGGTAGCGGTACCCGTCGGGGAACAGGCTCCCGGCCGCGAAGCGCGCCGCCGAGCCGTGCCGCGCCGCCAGCTCGCGCGCCTCGCCCACCAGGCGCGGGTCCAGCTCGATGCCGTACGCCTCGAAGCCCAGCAGGTCGGCCAGGATGGTGATCACCCCCGTGGCCGACCCCCACTCCAGGAACCGCTCCCCCGGCGCACGCACCGCCACCAGCCCCTGCAGCACGCGCGCGTAGTCGGCGGGCACGAAGGGGTGGAAGCCGTTGCTGCGCACCTCGCGGTCGAACCGCTCCCACACCTCGCGCCCGTCGCGGATCACCGCGTCCATGCGCGCCTGCAGGGAGGCGTCCACCGGCGCGGCGCCCGCCGGGGCGAGGCCGGCGCTACTCGCCATCAGCGCTCCCGGCCGCGCCCTCACCGTCCGGGCCGGCGCCCGGCTTCACCATCGGCGGCACGTCGAACTCGCCGTCGCGGGTCACGTCCGAGGCGGCGAGCTCGCCCTCCTTGCGGGCACGCTTCTTCTCGGCCTTCTCTTCCTTCTTGCGCTGCTTGCCAAGCTCCTTGGAGCGTTTTTCGGCGCCGTAGTTGGGCCGTCTCGCCATGTTCACCGTCTCCTGTCGTCGGTCCGGATGGGCACGCGCCACGGGGCCGCGCTCCGCTGCGCATGATCAGCGCAAGGAACCGGCCTGAGCGGCGAAAAGAAAAGGGCCACCCCCGCGAACGGGGGTGGCCCTCGAGGTTCCACGGCGTTTGCCGCGGGCCCGGTTCAGCCCAGGCGAACGACGTTCTCGGCCGCGGGGCCCTTGGCGCCCTGGACGGCGTCGTACTCCACGCGATCACCCTCGCTGAGCGAGCGGAAGCCGCTGCCCTGGATGGCGCTGTGGTGGACGAACAGGTCCTTGCCGCCGTCTTCCGGCGTGATGAACCCGAAGCCCTTGGTGTCGTTGAACCACTTCACGGTACCGGTGGCACGCATGCCGTACACTCCATTTTGTTGACTGACTGCCAGAGGTGCGGATTCCCGTACTCACCGACCGTCTGTTCATTCGCGGGGGATGCGCCCCGCTCCGCGGGAGACCAGAAAGACAAAAGGGATCGGACACGTGGTGTCCAGATCCCTTTGGCTGAACTTTTCTCCGTGCCACAATAATAGCCACCCCCCGGCGGGATGTCAAGCCCCGCCTCGCATCTGCCTGCAACATCGCGGGAACGGGCGCCCCGGAGGGGCCGGATCTCGTTGGCCCGCAACGACTTGGAATGGACGCTCAGCGCGGCCCGCCTCCCAGCATCCGCGCCGAAATCCGGCGCTCAGCCCCGTGGCCTCGGCGGCCTCCCCTACCGCCCTACGCCGCCTCGCTGGCCGAGCCGCGGAAGCCGCTCAGGCAGGCGCGGGTGCGCTCGTCCAGCAGGCGCTCCAACGCCGAGCAGGCGGCGTTCAGGGCGCGTTCGTCCTCGCCCAGCGCGCGGTTCAGGGTCTCGGCGCACACCTCGCGCACCAGGTCCACCTCGCGGCACAGCTGCGCCTCGCTCCACCCCATGCGCTGGCGCTGCGCCCCGTGCAACTCGCCGATCAGCCGCTGGATGCGGTTGCCGTCGGCCAGCAGCTCGCTGGCCTCGCCGCTGGCGCTGGCCAGCACCGCCAGCGAGTTGGCCACGTCGGTCAGCAGCGTGCCCAGGTGGTCGGCCACGTCCACGTCGCTCACCTGCTCGTTGAACGCCAGCAACGGGTCGGCCCGCGCGCGCCGGACGAAGGCGGTGATGGTGGGGGCCAGCTCGTGGAGCAGCACCTCGCCCGCCGCGGCCAGGCCGCGGCGCGTGGCCACCCGCCGCGTTTCGGCCGCGGGCGCGCCGGCCGGGTCGCGCGCGGCATCGCCCTCGCGCGGGGGCTCCGGATCGGCGCGGTGCACGCCGGCGGGGAGGCGCAGCGTGAAGGCGGCGCCCTCGTCGGTCGATTCCACCGTCACGTCGCCCCCCATCAGCCGCGCCAGCCGCCGGCTGATGGGCAGCCCCAGCCCGGTGCCGCCGTGCGGCCGGGTGAGCCCCGCCGCGCCCTGCACGAACGGCTCGAAGATCCGCTCCGCGTCCTCGGGCTTCACGCCTTCGCCCGTGTCCTGCACGGTGAACGACAGCCAGGGGCCGCCGCCGGGCGAGGCCGGCTCGGCGCGGCACTCCAGCGTCACGGTGCCCCCGGCGGGGGTGAACTTCACCGCGTTGGAAAGGAGGTTCACCAGGATCTGGCGCACGCGGTACTCGTCGCCCACGTAGCGCAGGCCGCGGGCGCCGTGGGTGGCGTCCACCAGCGTGAGCAGGCGCCCGGCGGCCTGCGGGCGCACCAGCGCCAGCGCGCCGCGGGCCGTCTCGCGCGCGCTCACCTCGTCGTGCGCCACCGTCAGCCGCGCGGTCTCGCTCTTGGAGAAGTCCAGCACGTCGCTCACCAGCCGCAGCAGGTGGCGCGCGCTCTCCTGCGCGCGCTGCACGTAGGTGCGCTGCGTTTCGGCCAGCCCGCCGCTCACGTCCATGTCCAGCAGCTGCAGGTAGCCGATGATGGCGTTCAGCGGCGTCTGCACCTCGTGCGTCATGGTGGAGACGAACTCGTCGCGGGTGCGCAGCGCGGCCTCGGCGGCGTCGCGCGCGTCGCGCAGGTTCTCCTCGGCGGTGGTGGCCTCCTCCAGCGCGTGCTCCACCTCCACCAGCGCGGCGTCGGCGGCCTCGCGCGCCTCCACCGCCTCGCGGTGCAGGCGGGCGTTGTCCACGGCCATCGCCGCGCGGCGGCCCAGGTCCTCGGCCATCACCACGTCGATGTCGCCGAAGCGGCGGCCGGTCTCGGCGGTCACGAAGGTCATGGCCCCCAGCACCTGCCCGCGCGCCACCATCGGCACGATCACGTACGAGCGGATCCCCAGGGCGCGCAGCAGCTCCAGATGCCCCTCGTCGTGCGCGGCGGCCGACAGCGCCTGGTCGGGCACGTCGAGCACCATCTCGGGGCGGCCGGTGCGGATCACCCGCGGCGCGCCGATCACGTCGTCGGCGCGGGGGGGATACTGCGCGTGGAGCCTGCGGGCCATCTCCTGCTTGGCGGGGTCGGGGTGCACCACGGCCACGCGCCGCACCGCGCCCCCCTCGTCCAGCACGTCCACGATGCACCACGCGTCCAGGTAGGGCAGCGACATGCTGGCCACGGTGGTGAGCGTGGACTCGTAGTCGAGCGAGTCGGCCAGGCAGCGGCTCACCTCGGCCAGGAACGAGAAGCGGTCGCGGCTGGCCTCGGCCAGGTCGCGCGCGCGCTCGGCCGACTTGAGCGCGGCCTCGTCGCGTGTGGCGGCCTGCCCGGTGCCGGCCCGCGGCGGCTGGGCGCCGCCGTTGGGGCCGGATAATGAGGGCGCGCCCTCGAGGTCGGTGCTGCTCAAGACGTGGGTCTCCGGCGTTCTTGGCGTCCCGCCGCGCGGCGGGATCGAGCGTGATCCGCTCGCCCTGCGCATATGCAATTCCGCGTCCGCCCGCGAGAGGCGGTTTCGAGCCAACTGCCTGACGGGGGACTGCATACGCGGCGTTCCGCCGAGCCGGCTGATGGGGACGGGCCGGGCCTCACCTGGGCAGCAGCCCCAGCATCTCCCGCGCGCCGGCGTGCCCCGGCGCGGTGTGCAGGAGCGCGCCCAGCGTCTCTCTCGCGCGGTCGTACTGGAAGGTGAGCGCATAGGCGTTGGCCAGGCGGAAGAGCGCGGCCGTGTCGCCCGGCGCGGCGGCGCGGGCGCGCTCCAGCGCCGGGAGGCTGGCGGCGGCACCCGCGGTTCGGGTCACGCGCGGGTCTCCGCCGGAGAGCTGGGCGGCGCGCCGCAGCTGCCGCTCGGCCCCCGCCTGGTCGCCGCGGCGGAGGAGGAGGATGCCCACCAGCTGCGCCGTCTCCACCGTTTCTCCCAGCCGCGCGGC
>DASSJS010000192.1:0-2093 GCA_035691085.1 Longimicrobium sp. | reverse complement strand
CCCCGGGTTGAAACCCGAGGCTACAACGGCCCAAAGTCCGCCTTCGCGGACTCCCGCACATGCGTCCGCGCATCGAACACCGGTGGAAGCTTCCTCACCACTGCTGAACATGCCGCGGCGTCTCCCTTCGCGCGAGGTGCTCCCCCTTCCCCGCGGAGCGCGGGGAGGGGGCCGGGGGGTGGGCCGGGGGGAGGGGGCTGCCGCGGGCCGCGAAGATATCCGTCGCAGCACCACACCCCAACGCACCTCGCCCGCCCGAGCATCTGCTCGGGCGGGCGAAGACCCCGTCGTTCGGCGGACTGCCGGCGCCCGTCCTACCGCGCGGCGATCTCGCGGCTCAGGCGGTACATCTCGGCGGCGCGGTCGGGGTTGCCCTTGCGGTCGTAGGCGATCCCCATGGCGTAGTAGGCCTTGCTGTTCTCGGGGACGATGCGCACGGCAGTCTCCAGCACCTCCAGGGCGCCGTCGCTGTCGGCCGTCTGGTTCAGCGCCTCACCCAGCAGCACATAGGCCACGCCGTTGTCGGGCGCCAGCTCCACCGCGCGGCGCAGGCTGAGCACGGCCGCGGGGTAGTTGCCACGCTTGAACAGCACCTGCCCCAGTTGCAGGTAGACGGGAGGATGGTCGGGCGCCAGCTTCTCGGCGCGCCGCAGCTCCTTCTCGGCGGCCTCGTGCTTCCCCTGCGCGGCCAGCGCCGTGGCCAGCCCCATCAGCGCGCGAAGGCTGTCGGGGCGCACGGCGGCCACGGCCGCGAACGCGTCGGCGGCGCCCGCGTGATTGCCGGTCTCGGCCAGCGCCTCGCCGCGGTCCAGCTTTTCGGCCAGCGACGGGTCCAGCGGCTCGGGCGTGACGATGCGCGTGCGCCGGGTGGAGCGCGTGGTCTTCCCGTTCGCCGCCGTCGATGCGGCCGGCGCGGGCGCGGCCGCCTCGGCCGCGGCGGGGGTGGACGCGTCGGCCTGCACGGGCGCCTCGGGGGCGTCCGGCGGGGTTTCGTTTGCTTCGGAGTCCTGCGTGTTGCGGGCCATCAGTACGTCCGGGTCTCGCGGGTCGCGCCGTGCTGCTCGGGTCCTGCCATCCTCATCCAATCCGGCTTCAACCGGTCTCATCCAGCTTCAACGCCGTCTCGTCCATCACCCACCGGCAGTACGCGGGAAGGCCGTCCATCACCGGCAGCGCCAGCAGCTCGGGCACGCTGTACGGGTGCAGTTCGGCCGCGCGCTCCACCAGCCGGGGCACCAGCGCCTCGCGCGTCTTCATCACCACCAGGCACTCGGGCTCGGCGTGCACCGCGCCCTCCCACCGGTAGATGCTGGTTGCGCCCGGCAGAACGTTGGCGCAGGCGATCAGCCGCTCGTCCACCAGCGCGCGGGCCACGCGGGCCGCCGTGTCCGCGTCGGGCGCCGTCATCAGCACCACCCGCAGCGGGGCGGCGTGCGCGGCGGGGCCCAGGCTCAAAGATCCAGCCGCAGGTCGGGTGAGCGCGGCGGGGCGTCGTCAGCCTCGCCGTCGCCGGTGAGCTCGGCCAGCGTTTTCCGCGCGTGCGTCACGTGGCGCTGCGCGGTGGCGTGCTGCGGCGGGCGGGCCAGAAAGGCGCGCAGGTGCGCCACGGCCTCATCGGTGTTCCCCTGCTGAAGGAGCAGGAACGCCAGGCCATAGTGCGCGCCGCTGGCGTGGGGCTTCAGCTCCAGCACGCGCCGGTAGGTGCGGACGGCCTCGTCGGTCATCCCGATGCGCGTGTACGTCACCGCGATCTGCTGCAGCACGTCGGTGTCGTTGGGGCTCTCGCGCAGCGCCAGACGAAACGAGGTCAGCGCCTCGTGATACTTCTCGTCCCCAAGGAGGACGGTACCTTCCTCGTAGTAATCCGGGTCCTTCGCCGCTGGCCCGGAGCGGCCGTTGATCAGCTTGGTGAACCAGGACATTTCGCGGCTGTCAGGGCGTGGGCTCGGTGCATCACGGGGGCCGGCCGGCGGAGCTGCGGATGGGCCATCCACGGAGCCGCGCGGGCACGGCCCGTAACAGGTCAACTTACCCGTGCGCCCCCGCCCCGCGCAACCGAAACGGTGTCACCGAAGCGCGTTCACCCGCAGCTG
>DASSJS010000191.1:0-17481 GCA_035691085.1 Longimicrobium sp. | reverse complement strand
AAAGAGTAGCGTGAGCTAATTCATCAAAGCCATCAATAACGATTACCACGTTGTTCGTAGTCGCTAAAGATTCAGCAATAGAGGCAAAACCGTTGCCCGCGAGAAACGACTGAATTTCGGCGAATAGAGGACGGTTAGGATTCAGACGCTTTGCGGGAACGAGGATGAGAGATAATTGGCGTGATGCAGCTACTTCGGCACAGAAAACCTCCATAAGACTCGTTTTCCCACTTCCTGGTCCGCCCATTACGAATGTAAGTTCCGTCGAGGGCCGACGATCGGAGAGAAGACCAACCAAAAACTTTTTGATGCTTACGCTACCCGCCAAGTTGCCGGGGGTGGACGCACCATTTATCGAAAAGCGGGAGTATCCATATGCTGGTTCGACAAAAAGTTGAGATATGCTCACATGCTCCGTTTCTTCGCCCCATATTGCGAGCTTCGGACGTTCCACAAGTTTGTCCAGGTATTTATCCCAAATTGCGTCGGTCGGCCCAATGTTGCTAGGGATAAATCCACGTAGAACGTCAAGGATTGTCGTTGTGGTTGAAAGAAGTTGATAATGAACCATCCACTGGCGATCTTCCCCTCGGGCAACTAATTCCCGAAAGAGGTTCTTTCGAGCTAGTTGCTCAACATCCTGTAGCCACTTCGTCGCTATTTCTTCCTTGATGCCTGCAGCAACAAGGATCGTCCCCATCCATCCCTTATAAGAGTCGAATAGTTGTAGCGGCCCCGAATTAGACGTCCAGCCGAATTGAAACGATGCCTCAGCGCGGTCGGGCTTTACAATCGCCGATTCAATGCGGAGAACGATGGATGTGTGTTGAACCTTGTCGACCTTTGCACGTCGCGCGGGTAGTTTGTCTGCGAGCTTCGTGACTGCTTCCATATACGAACGTTGCGCGAACACGTAGAAAATGTCGTCCGCGCGTTCTGCCGGGTTCAATTGAGTTCGAGATCCGGCTTTATGATCCTCCAAGAATAGAGTTGCGAGCTTAGAAAGCGAACTGGCGGTTTTGCTTGCTTGTGAGAGAATAATCGGGATGGTCAAAACACCTCCGGTAAGCGTCACGCCAGTAGTAATAAGTGCCGCAAATTCTGTGAGTTGCGCCAGCGCTCCGGCTGCGTCAGCGTTCTCAGAGAGGCGTTTCTTCAAATCGAGCAGGCGCGCCATTTAGGCCTCAGGTCAGATGTGTATGGGATATCGATTGGCGGTAAGAAGGTTGTAAAGTATACAGCTAATAATCGTGAATTGCAAGGAGAACCGGCATTTGGTCCCAAGCAGCCGGTCTATGAAGACCGTCGAGAACACAGGTAAATCCTGCAAAATCCAGTCACGGATCATTCTTGGATCAGCACGTGCCTGGGAAGTCCACCGCACCTTCGTCATGACCCGAATTCTCGCAGGATCTGGTCGTGATCGATTAGTTCTCCTGCGTCGGCCTCAGCAAGTCCGCGCTCGACCTTGGCGAGAAAGTAGATGCGTTCCGTCGCCTGCTCAAACGTGGTGTTCTCCGGTGGATCCTCGACTGCTTGGCGTACCTGCTCCTTAACGGTTTGAGGAGACATCATCCGTTCTCCAGTGAGGGTTGAAGTTAAGACCGCACCCGTGACATCAGCCCCATGCCGGCAACCAGGAAGAGCGCGTTGGGGAACCAGGCGGCCAGGGTGGGGTCCACGGCGCCGCTGGTGCCCACGGCTTTCCCCACGCGGAACAGGAGCATGTACACGATGGTCACGCCCAGGGAGATCCCCACGCCGTAGGCCGTGCCGCCGCGCTGGTTGCTGGTGACCAGCGGCGCGGCGAACAGCACGATCACGATCACCGCCACGGGAATCGCCACCTTCTGCGCGCGCTCCACCTTGAGCGGGTTGGCGTCGCCGCCGCTGCGCTCGATGGCGCCCACGAAGCGATCCATCTCGCGGTAGCCCATCGCCTCGGGGGGCTTGGGCTCGCCCTGCAGGTCTTCGGGCGTTTCCACCAGCCCGGGGACGCGCAGGGTGTCGAAGAACGCCGTCACCTCGCGCCCGTCGGGGTACAGCTTGCGGATGTAGCCGCGCTCCAGCTTCCAGCCGTTCCGGGGGCTCCAGGTGGCCCGCTCGGCGATGCGGTGCAGCCCGGGCTCGGTGCCGCGGGCGTTGCGCTCCAGCACCACCTGGCTCAGCTCGCCCACGGTGGGCTCCAGCCGGCGCGCGGTGAGCACCCCCTCGCGCTCGGTCTGGTACACGAAGTTGATGCGCGGCCCCGAGTGCGCCAGCGTCTGGTCGCCCATGATCACCGCGCGCTTCTGCAGGGTGATGGGCGTCAGCTCCCCCAGCCCGAACGCCGCCACGGCCAGCAGCACCGACATGAACGCGATGGGGAGGAAGATGCGGTAGAAGCTCACCCCGCCGGCCTTGGCCGCGGTCAGCTCCTGGTGCCGCGTCATCCCGCCCACCGTGAACACCGTGGCCACCAGCGCCGCGATGGGAAAGGTCCACTGGATGAACATCGGGAGCTGGTACACGTACGCCAGCGCCAGCCGGCTCCCGGTGATCCCCTTCTCGATGTAGGTGTCGATGTTGTCGGTGATGTCGGCGATCACGAACAGGAACGGCAGCCCCAGCACCAGAAGGATGAAGGTGGTGAGGAAGGTCCGCGCCACGTACCGCGAGAGGAGGCGGATCATGCGCGGCTCCTCCGGCGGAACACTGCGGCCACGAAGTCGCGCCCGGCCTGCAGCATCTGGTCCCACAGGCTGCTGCGCGCGGTGGCCGTTTCCCGCCCCATCGTCGCCAGCCCGGCCACGCCCACGATGGTCATCAGCACGTTCACGATCCACATCGCCACCACCGGCGTCACGTACCCGCGCCCCGCCAGCGATTCGCCGCCGATCAGCCCCACGTAGTACACGGCGAAGATGGCCATGCTGGTGGCGATCACCATCCCGATCCCCCCGCCGCCGAAGCGCAGCGCCAGCGGCACGCCCACCAGCACGAAGACGAGCGAGGCCACGGCGATGGAGTACTTCTTGTGGATCTCCACGCTGTAGTCGCGCATCTGCTCCTCGAGATTCTTGATGGTGCCGAGCGACGAGGTCAGGTCGTCGGCCGTGCGGCGGGTGCGGTTGCGCACGCCTCCCATCTCCAGCGGCCCCACGATCGGCGCGCGGACCGTGTCCATGGAGAACGGCCGCCGCCCGCCGGTGAGCGCGTAGCGCAGGTCGGCCTCCATCTCCCGGCGCATCCGCGAGATCTCCTCGCCGCGCTGGTGGCGCAGGGTGTCGATGCGGGCCTGCAGCATCCCCACCGTCATCTCGCGGTCGCCGCGGTAGCCGGGGTCCTGGTTCCCCACGTTGAAGGCGGTGCCGATCCCCGGGATGCCGAACTTCTGCTGGTTGAAGGTCATCCGCCGGAAGGTCTTGGGGTCGTCCAGCGGCACCTCGCGCATGTGGCCGTGCCAGAGGGTGAGCACCATGTCGGTGCGGGTGGCGTTGAACTGCGCGATCCCGCTGTCGGCGAAGATGGTGCGCACGATGTTGGGGTTGCTCACGTCGTAGATCGACACGTCCCACAGCCGGTTGGTGCCGGGGTCGATGCGCGCCGCGCGCAGGTAGAAGGTCTGCGTGCTGTTGGCCTGCGGCGAGAGCTTGTTGATGGTCTGCGGCTCGAGCGCCACCGTGGGCGTCTTGCGCGCGATCTCCACGAACAGCTGGCTCCAGCGGTGGTTGCTCTCGGGGAGCACCCGGTCGTTGAACCAGATCATGATGGCGGTGATCACGCCGGCCACCGCCAGCAGCGGGAGGAGGAGGCGCTTCAGGTCGAGCCCGCCGGCCTTCATGGCGGTGATCTCGTTCTCGGCGGTGAAGGTGGCGAAGGTATAGAGGATGGCCACCAGGATCGCCATCGGGAAGGTGAGCGCCACCGTGGCCGGGAGCGCGTACAGGAAGAACATGCCGATGGCGCTCATCGGCAGCCCCTTCCCCGCGAGCTCGGCCAGGCGGCGCGCCAGTGTGTTGATCAGCACCACGCCGGTGAGCGCGAAGAACGCAAAGAAAAACGGGCCGACGTGCGCCCGCAGCAGGTAACGCGTGAGTATCTTCATGCGATGTAACCAAAGGGCCTTGCCGCGCGGCCGCGCGGGAGCCTAGTATACCCCATCCGTACGCTGCGTACAAGCCGCGCCGGCCCTCCTTAATCATCCGCCCACGCACGCACCGCCCATGCCCGCACGCAGCGGCGCCCGCGCCGTACTCGCGCTCGCCCTGGCCCTGTCCGCCTGCACGCGGGGCGACCCGGCGCTGGGCCGCCACGTGGATCACCCCGAGTTCCCCGCGGAGGTGGCGTGGGCGTTCCTGACCGACCAGGTGGCCGCCGGCCCGCGCATCCCGGGAAAGAAGCCGCACGAGCGCACGCTGGTCTGGCTCCGCGGGCAGCTCGGCTTCCGCGCCGACACCGTGCTGGTCGTCCCCTTCGACGTGGACACGGCGGCGGGTGCCAGGCCGGTGCGGATGACCAACGTGCTCGCGCGCTTCCGGCCGGCCGAGCGGCGGCGGATCCTCCTGGTCGCCCACTGGGACTCTCGTCCGCGGGCGGACGAGAGCGCGAGCCCCGAAGCCCGCGAGCGCCTCCCCGTCCCCGGCGCCAACGACAACGCCAGCGGCGTGGCGGTCCTGGTGACGCTCGCGGAAGTGATGCGGCAGCAGGCGCCCGGCGTGGGCGTCGATCTCCTCTTCACCGACGGGGACGATCTGCTGGACGGGCGGATGGCGGGGACGGAGCGGTACCTCTCCACGCTCCCGGCCGACGCGCGACCCGCCTTCGCGATCGTGCTGGAGCAGGTGGGCGACCGCGACGCGTGGTTCCCGCGCGACGCGGGGTCGCGCCGTCACGCGCCCGCCGTGGCGCACCGGGTGTGGGAGACGGCGCGGGCGATCGGCCGCGACTCCCTCTTCGTGGCCGAGGCGGTGGACGACAGCGCGGGTGCCCACCTGCGCTTCAACGCGGCGGGGATTCCCACCGTCCTGATCCGCGATCCCGTCTATGGCCCGGGGAACAGCTGGTGGCACACCGTGAACGACCTTCCCGGCAACGTGAGCGCCGAGACGCTCGCGGAGGTGGGCGAGGTGCTGGCCGAGATCATCTACCGCGGAATCCCGGAGGGTGGGCGATGAACATGACCCCGCAGGAACGGATGGCCCTGGGCGTGTTCGCCCTCCTCGTCTCCCTGGGCGTGGGCGCGCGGATGCTGCGCGGGCCCGGCGCCGTGGAGCTTTCCGGCGCTACCGCCGCGGCCGATTCGGCGGCGTTCCAGGCGCTGGAGACGGGGGTGGAGGCGCGTACGCGCGACGCCGCGCATCGCGCTACCCCGCTCGCGGCGGGGGAGCGCATCGATCCCAACACGGCGGATGAGGGGGAGCTGGACCGGCTCCCCAAGGTGGGCCCGGGGCAGGCGCGGCGGATCGTGGCCTGGCGGCGGGAGCACGGGCCCTTCCGCACCCTGGCCGACCTGGACGCGGTGCCGGGGATGGGCCCCGCGGCGATGGCGGCGGTGGCCCCGTTCGTCACCCTCCCGCCGGCCCCGGAGCCGGTCCGCGAGGCGTCCCCCGCAACTGCTACGGCACGCGACGAGCCGAAACCGGCGGCGGGCGCGGAGCGGCGGGTGGACGGGATGGACGGCGGCGGGCGCGTGAACGTCAACACCGCGAGCGCCCGGGAGCTGCAAACCCTTCCGGGAATTGGGCCTGCGCTGGCGCAACGGGTGATCGCGCACCGCGCGGCACACGGCCCGTTCCGGAGCGTGGACGAGCTGCAAAACGTGCCCGGAATCGGCCCCGCGACTGCTACGCGGCTGCGGGGGCGGGTGGACACAACCCCTTGACAGCGCAGCACTTTGGGGCGAAGTTCGTGCTTCACCCGCCACATTCCGGACGCTGAAGATTCTCCTCCGGCGCGCGAAGGTTTTTCGACTCCCCGAGGTCTATGGCCGTCTCCGCTCCCGCCGACCGCATCGGCGACCAGCTCGTACACGAACAGCTGATCACGCGCGAGCAGCTCCAGCGGGCGCTGGACGACGCCCGCGCCAACGGCTCGCGGATCGGCTTCAGCCTGGTGAAGCTGGGCTTCTTGGGCGAGAGCGACCTGGTGCGCGCGCTGGCGCGGCAGCACCGCGTCCCCGCCGTGGACCTGGAGCGCGTGCGGCTCGATCCCAAGATCCTCAAGCTGATCCCCAGCGAGTTCGCCGTGAAGCACCAGGTCCTCCCGCTGCGCCGGGTGGGCCGCACGCTCACGATCGCCATGTCGAACCCCACCGACCTGGGGGTGATCGACGACCTCAAGTTCCTCACGCGCCTCGACATCGAGCCGGTGATCGCCGGTGACTTCACGCTCAAGAAGATCGTGGAGCGCGAGTACGAGTCGAGCGACGAGAAGATCAACGAGCTGCTGAAGCAGTTCGACACCGACGAGGTGGAGGTCGTAGCCGAGGAGCAGGAGGACGTCAACCTCTCGTCGCTGCAGCAGGCGGTGGAGGAGGCGCCGGTGGTCAAGCTGATCAACGGCATCCTGACCGACGCCGTGCAGCGCGGGGCCAGCGACATCCACTTCGAGTGCTACGAGAAAGACATCCGCGTCCGCTACCGCATCGACGGCGTGCTGATGGAGATCATGCGGCCGCCGCTCAAGATGCGCGCGGCGCTGATCTCGCGCTTCAAGATCCTCTCCGACCTGAACATCGCCGAGCGCCGCGTGCCGCAGGACGGCCGCCTCAAGCTGCGCTTCGGCAAGCGGGTGATCGACTTCCGCGTGAGCACCCTGCCCACGCTGTTCGGCGAGAAGATCGTGCTGCGAATCCTGGACAAGGGGAACCTGACGCTCGACCTGGAGAAGTTCGGGATGGAGCCCAAGGCCGAGCAGGACTTCATGAAGGCGATCATGAACCCCTACGGGATGGTGCTGGTCACGGGCCCCACCGGGTCCGGCAAGACGACGACGCTGTACAGCGCGCTGTCGAAGATCAACACCCACGAGGTGAACATCATGACCGCGGAGGACCCGGTCGAGTACAACCTGCACGGGATCAACCAGGTGCAGGTGCGTACCGACGTGGGGATGACCTTCGCGGCGGCGCTGAAGGCCTTCCTCCGGCAGGACCCCAACATCATCATGGTCGGCGAGATCCGCGACCTGGAGACGGGCTCCATCGCCATCAAGGCGGCGCTCACCGGCCACCTGGTCCTCTCCACGCTGCACACCAACGACGCCCCGTCCACGATCACGCGTATGATCGACATGGGGATCGAGGCGTTCAACGTGGCCAGCGCGGTGAACCTGATCACCGCGCAGCGCCTGGTGCGGCGCATCTGCAGCAACTGCAAGGAACCGGCGACTTACGACCGCGAGATACTGACGGCCGCCGGGATTCCCGAGGAAGATATCCAGAACACCACCTTCTACCGCGGCAAGGGGTGCGACAACTGCGGCGGGAGCGGCTACAAGGGGCGCCAGGGGCTGTACGAGGTGATGGCGATGAGCCCCACGCTGCGCCGCATGATCCTGCAGAACGCCAGCACTGCCGACCTGCAGAAGCAGGCGGTGAGCGAGGGGATGCTCACCCTGCGCATGGACGGGATGCTGAAGGTGCGCAAGGGGATCACCACCCTCGAGGAAGTCATCAAGGAGACGGCCGCCGGCTGATCCGCCGGGTACGGAGGTACGGAGGTACGGAGGTACGGAGGTACGGAGGTACGGAGGTACGGAGGTACGGAGGTACGGAACGGCGGGGGGCGGGTGGCGCGGCACGCCTCTTGGTTAGGTACTGGGCTCAAATCCACCAGATGATGATTTCGCGCGGGTTTTCGCGCGCCGGGCGCCGTGCAGGGTGCAACGACCGTTGCATCCCGCACGTCCGGACGCGCCGCGCGTTCACGGGCTGGGTAGCACCCGCCCACCAGCAGTCACGAAGGACATGACGATCGCAGCCGAGGCCCGAGAGGTCACCCGCACGCTCAACCTGCGCTCGCTGCTCGAGGAGATGATCGAGCGCGGCGCCAGCGACCTGCACGTTACCGCCGGCGAGCGCCCCAAGCTGCGCGTGGACGGCAACATCACCGACAGCCAGACCGACTACATCCTCACGCCCAAGGACACGCTGCAGCTGACCTACTCGATCCTCACCGAGAACCAGAAGAAGCGGTTCGAGACCGAGGACGAGCTGGACTTCTCCTTCGGCATCCAGAACCTGGCACGCTTCCGCGGCAACGTGTACCGGCAGCGCGGGTGCGTGGCGCTGGCCATCCGGCAGATCCCGTTCAAGATCCTCACCTTCGAGGAGCTGCGCCTTCCCGCGGTGATCCAGAAGTTCGCCGAGAAGCCGCGCGGGCTGATCCTGGTCACCGGCCCCACGGGTTCGGGGAAGTCGACCACGCTGGCGGCGATCATCGACAAGATCAACAAGGAGCGCCGCGGGCACATCCTCACCATCGAGGACCCGATCGAGTTCATCCACCGCCACCAGGGGTGCATGGTGAACCAGCGCGAGGTGGGGAGCGACACGCAGAGCTTCTCGCGCGCGCTCAAGTACGCGCTGCGGCAGGACCCCGACGTGATCCTGGTGGGCGAGATGCGCGACCTGGAAACGGTGTCGGCCGCGCTCACCATCGCCGAGACGGGCCACCTGTGCCTGGCCACGCTGCACACCAACAGCGCCGCCGAGACCATCAACCGCGTGATCGACGTGTTCCCCGCGCACCAGCAGCCGCAGATCCGCGCGCAGCTGGCCTTCGTGCTGGAGGGCGTGGTCACGCAGCAGCTGCTGCCGAAGGCCCGCGGCCGCGGCCGCGCCATGGCCGCCGAGGTGATGGTGTGCACCCCCGCCATCCGCGCCTGCATCCGCGACGACAAGGTGCACCAGATCTACTCGATCATGCAGGCCGGGAAGAAGCACGGGATGCAGACGCTGAACGACTCGCTCAAGGAGCTGTACCTGCAGCGCGAGGTGGCGCTGGAAGAGGCGCTGAAGCGCTCCAGCGACCCCAACGAGTTCCTGCAGATGGTGGGCGAGCCGGTCCCGGCCTGAGGAGGTACGGAGGTACGGAGGTACGGAGGTACGGAGGTACGGAGGTACGGAGGCCGGCGGGCGGGGCCTTCGATGGTTTGGGTGGTGCGGCGGCCGAGGTTGCCGCGCCGGTGACGGATGGGACGAAGGCGGTGGGCACCGCCGGCTGTTCCCTGTTCCCTCTCCCCTGTTCCCTGGGGTAACGCATGCCCACGTTCGCGTACAGCGCACGCTCGCTCAACGGCGAGATCATGAACGGCGAGATCGAGCTCCCCACCCGTGAAGAGGTGGTGGGGTACCTGGTGCGGCAGCGGCTGCGCCCGATCTCGGTGAACACCAAGTCCAGGGAGATCAGCTTCCAGATCGGCACGGGGATCAAGACCCGCGAGGTCGTGATCTTCACCCGGCAGTTCTCCACCATGATCAACTCGGGCCTGCCGCTGGTGCAGAGCCTGACCATCCTGGCCGAGCAGACCGAGAACAAGTTCTTCCGCAAGGTGATCAGCCAGATCCTCCTCGACATCCAGGCGGGGCAGACGCTGGCCGACGCGCTGCGCAAGCACCCCAAGGTGTTCACCGAGCTGTACGTGAACATGGTGGCGGCCGGCGAGGCGGGCGGCATCCTGGACGTGATCCTGATGCGCCTGGCCATCTTCCTGGAAAAGAACGACGCCCTGGCGCGCAAGATCAAGGGCGCCATGGTGTACCCGGCGGTGATGCTGGTGGTGGTGATCCTCTGCACCACGGTGCTGCTGTGGAAGGTGGTGCCGGTGTTCGCGGGGATGTTCACCGGCGCCGGGCTGGCGCTGCCGGTGCCCACGCGCATCGTGCTGGCCATCAGCAACTTTTTGCAGCACTTCATGTGGCTGGTGGTGCTGGTGGTGATCGCCGTGGTGGTCGGCATCCGGCAGTACTACAAGACCGACAGCGGCAAGCTGCAGCTCGACGCGCTGATGCTGAAGCTGCCGGTGCTGGGCAACCTGCTGCGCAAGAGCGCGGTCTCCCGCTTCACCCGCACGCTGGGCACGCTGGTGAGCTCGGGCGTGTCGATCCTGGACGGGCTGCAGATCACCGCGCGCACCGCCGGCAACCGCGTGGTGCACGACGCGGTGATGAAGAGCCGCGCCAGCATCGCCGGCGGCGCCACCATCAGCGAGCCGCTGAAGGAGAGCGGCGTGTTCCCGCCCATGGTGGTGCAGATGATCAACGTGGGCGAGCAGACCGGCGGCCTCGACGAGATGCTCTCCAAGATCGCCGACTTCTACGACGACGAGGTGGACGCCGCCGTGAGCGCGCTGACCTCGATCCTGGAGCCGATCATGATCGTGGTGATGGGCGTGATCATCGGCGGCATCGTGGTGGCCATGTACCTCCCCATGTTCGACATGATCAACGCCGTGCACTGAAGACGGCGAACACGGTTGGACGGGTGGCGCGCGGGGCGCCGGGCTACCCGCCCGGCGCCCCGCGTCTGCTTTCGACCCCGTGCCCGGCGTCCCTGCCAAGCCAGTCGTCATCCGTTGGGCGATGGATGGCAGGGTGGCTACTCGCCGCGAGGAATGTTCTCGCCGAGTCCCTTGTGCGCCGCAAGCGGGAGCACCACAATGGGCGGCGGCTGATTATGCTTCTCTTCTGCGTGGCCCAACCCCGCCTGGCAACACACGGAAGCAACCCCGGTCGCCCAGCAGCCAATCTCCCGGTATCACCTTCCTCATCATCCCCAGCGGAGACTCACCATGCCCTACGTTCTCAACCAGGCAGCAAACGTCATGGCCATCGCCGAATGCGAATGGGGAACGGCCGGTACCATCCAGTTCACCCAGTTCACCTCCTGCATCGGCGTGCTGGCCAAGGTCGCCGGCGCGAACAACGTGACCGGCATCCACCTGGTGCTGATCGACGGGAACGGGAACAGCTTCTCGGCCGCCGACGTGCCCACGGTCACGGGCGTCCTGGCGGCCCAGGGGTATGACAACACGACCTGCACCATCATCGGCCAGATCTCGGCGTGGCAGGCGTCGGCCCCGGGCGCCTACGACGCGCTCGTCGCTGCCCTGAACAACCCGCAGACGTACCCGCTGGCCGATGGGACCTACGGTGCCACCATCACCAACGGGGCGATCGAGCTGACGTTCGTGTAAGGTCGCCCGCCGCAGGCTGACGTCGCGGGGGCGCCGGGCTTCGCTGCCCGGCGCCCCGTTTCTTTGAGTGGAACGGAGGTCGCCCACGCCCGCGTCGTCGCTCGAGGCGTAGCAGCGGGCCACGCCCGCGCCCCTTCCACCGCCGTGGTTCGCCAGCGAATGTCGGGGGTTTCCCGCTGACACGTGACGGCGCGTCTCCCGGCCAGTACCTTGCACGAGGTTTTTGCGCACCTTGCGCCGCGCTCCGCCCAAGGCGGGGCGCGGGCAACCGTTCGTCCCCATCGTCTTTCGTGCAATGGACCGAGTTCTGGCCGTGATCCTGGGTGGCGGCGCCGGCACCCGTCTTTTCCCGCTCACCGCGGAGCGCGCCAAGCCCGCGGTGCCGCTGGGCGGCAAGTACCGCCTGGTGGACGTGCCCATCTCCAACTGCATCAACTCGGGGCTGAACCGCATCTTCGTGATGACGCAGTACAACTCGGCCTCCCTGAACGACCACATCGCCCGCAGCTACCTGTTCGACCGCTTCCGCGGCGGGTTCGTGCAGGTGCTGGCGGCCGAGCAGACGCCCCGCAGCGACCACTGGTTCCAGGGCACGGCCGACGCGGTGCGCCAGAGCATCCTGCACATCAAGAGCTACGCGCACGACCACGTGGTCATCCTGTCGGGCGACCAGCTCTACACGATGGACTACCGGCTGATGCTGAGGCACCACCTGGAGACGGGCGCCGACATCACCATCGCCGCCACGCCGGTGATCGCGGCCGACGCGCCCGGCTTCGGCATCCTCAAGACGGGCGAGGGGCACCGCATCACCGAGTTCCACGAGAAGCCGGGGCGTGACGACCTGGGCGGCAAGGAGAGCCCGGTGGAGCCCGAGCTGGAGCGCGCGGGGCGCATCTACCTGGCGTCGATGGGCATCTACATCTTCGACTGCATGGTGCTGCAGGAGATGCTGGAGGCGTACCCCGACGACAACGACTTCGGGAAGGGCGTGATCCCGCGCGCCATCCACGAGCGGAAGGTGGTGGCCTACCCGTTCAAGGGGTACTGGAACGACATCGGCACGGTGCGCTCGTTTTTCGAGACCAACCTGATGCTCACCGAGCCCAAGCCGGCGTTCAACCTGTTCGACGCGAAGATGCCGCTGTACACCAACGCGCGCCTCCTTCCGCCGGCCAAGATCACCCGCACCCGCGTGGAGAGCTCCATCATCTCCGAAGGCTCGGTGGTGATCGACAGCGACATCTCGAACGCGGTGATCGGGATCAGGTCGTATCTGGGCGCGCGCACCCGCATCAACCGCGTGGTGATGATGGGGGCCGACTACTACCGCTGGGAGGACCCCGCCACCCGCAGCCGCGTGGAGGGCCCGCCGCAGCCCGGCGTGGACGAGGATACGGTGATCGAGGGCGCCATCATCGACAAGAACGCCTCCATCGGGCGGGACTGCCGCATCACCAACGCGGCGAAGGTGCAGGAGGGCGAGGGCCCGGGATTCTTCATCCGCGACGGGATCATCGTGATCGTGAAGAACGCGCGGATCGAAGACGGCACGGTGATATGAGCGGCGGACACCCCGACACTTCCGCCGGCCTGCGCATCGCCCAGCTCACCAACGAGTACCCGCCGCACGTGTACGGCGGCGCCGGCGTGCACATCGAGTATCTTTCCCGCGAGCTGGCGCGGGCCGAGGGGGGCGCGCACCGGGTGCAGGTGCTCTGCTTCGGCGAACAGCGGTCGGAGGATGGAAACCTGCGGGTGGAGGGCGTGGCGCCGGACGTCACGTTTCCCGTGCGCGACCCGCGGCACGCGCGGCTGATGGACGCGCTGGCGCGCGACCTGGCCATGGTGGGCCGGGTGGACGCGCCGCACATCGTGCACTGCCACACCTGGTACTCGCACCTGGCCGGCGCGCTGGCGCGCCCGCTCACCGGCGCGCGGCTGGTGCTGACCACGCACTCGCTGGAGCCGCACCGGCCCTGGAAGGTGGAGCAGCTGGGCTCGGCCTACCACGTGACCACCTGGATCGAGCGGACGGCGTACCAGAACGCGCACGGCGTGGTCGCCGTCTCGCAGGCGATGAAGGCGGACGTGCGGGATCTCTATGGTGTCGGCCCGGAGCGCATCCGCGTGATCCACAACGGGATCGACCCCGACGAGTACCAGCCGCGGCGCGATCCCGGGGTGCTGCGGTCGCTTGGGGTGGACCCTGATCTCCCGATGGTCCTGTTCGTGGGCCGCATCACCCGGCAGAAGGGGATCCTGCACCTGGTGCGCGCCATCCGGCACCTGCGGCCGGGGCTGCAGGTCGTCCTCTGCGCCGGCGCGCCCGACACGCCCGAGATCGGCGAGGAGATGAAGGCGCTGGTGGACGAGGCCCGGCGCGACGCGGCCGACCCGATCGTCTGGCTCCCGGAGATGCTTCCCAAGGAGCAGGTGATCGTCCTCTACTCCCACGCCGACGTGTTCGTCTGTCCGTCGGTGTACGAGCCGTTCGGCATCATCAACCTCGAGGCGATGGCGTGCGAGACGCCCGTGGTGGCGTCCGCCGTGGGCGGCATCCCCGAGATCGTGGTGCCGGGGGAGACGGGGACGCTGGTGCCGATCGAGCCGGAGGGCGGGGGATCGGTGGAGCCGCGCGACCCGGAGGCGTTCTCGCGCGCCCTGGCCACGGCCGTGAACGAGCTGATGGACGCGCCCGAGCGCCGCGCCGCGATGGGCCGAGCGGCGCGCGAGCGCGTCCTCGCGCACTTCAGCTGGCGCGCGATCGCCGAGCAGACCCTCGACTTTTACCGCGAACTGCTGGCACGCCCGGCGGAGGCGCGCTGAACGCACGGCCCTTCGCGGACGAGGCGAACGGCAACTGCATGAACGCAGAGCAGCGGAGATAAGCAGAGATAGACAGAGAACTGCGATGAGGTTCTCTGCTTATCTCTGCCTATCTTCGCTGCTCTGCGTTCACAAAAGGGAGATTGCGTTCGCCATTGTTCCGGGCGATCCACACCGATCCGGCTCACGTCTTGCCTTCAGGGCCGCGCATCCCGAAACCGCTCCGATCACGCTTTCTCCGCCCGGTCCTGACGCATGCTGACGGTGCTCCAGTGGGTCACGATCGCGGTCTGTCTCTTCTGCATCGCCGGAACGCTCGTAAGCTTCAGCCACAGCCCGCGCTGGTGGATCCGCGTGTGGGACTTTCCGCGCATGCAGATCGCCGCGCTGGCCGCGGCGGCGGGCGCGGCGTACGCGCTCTTCTTCCATCACGGCGGGATCCCCGGGAGCGCGCTGCTGGCGGCCACGGCGGCGTGCGTGCTCTGGCAGGTGCGCAAGATCTTTCCGTACACACCCATCGCCCCGACGCAGGTGCAGCGCAGCCGCGTTCACCCGCGCCAGCCCGGCGCGCGTGATTCCACGTTTCGCTTGCTGATCTCCAACGTGCAGATGGAGAACACCCGGCACGAACTGCTGCTGGCGCGTGTCCGCGAGACCGACCCCGACGTGGTGCTGGTGGTGGAGACCGACGATGCGTGGGCGCGCGCGCTGGAGCCGCTCTCGCGCGACTATCCGCACGGGGTCCGCCATCCGCGGGACAACTGGTACGGGATGATGCTGTTCTCGCGGCTGCCGCTGGTGGACCCGCGCGTGGAATTTCTGGTGCAGGACGACATCCCCAGCGTGCACGCCGGCGTGCGCCTGCCCTGCGGCGAGCTGATCCACCTGCACGGCCTGCATCCGCGCCCGCCCGAGCCGCTGCGCGACCAGGACTCCACCCCGCGCGACGCCGAGCTGGTGATCGTCGGCAAGGCGGTGGGGAAGGCGCCCGACCGGCCGACCGTGGTGGCGGGTGACCTGAACGACGTGGCCTGGTCGCCCACCAGCGAGCAGTTCATGCGGCTGTCGCGGCTGCTGGACCCGCGCCGCGGGCGGGGGATGTACAACAGCTACAACGCGAAGAACCCATTCTTCCGCTATCCGCTGGACCATGTCTTCCACTCCAGCCACTTCCGGCTGGTGGAGCTGCGGCGGCTGGAGAGCGTGGGGAGCGACCACTTTCCCGTGCTGGTGGAGCTGAGCTACGAGCCCGACGCGCCGCCCGAGCAGCCCACGCCCCAGCCCAACCACGACGACGTGGTGGAGGCCGAGGAGAAGCTGGAGCTGCAGGCCGAGGCCGCGCGCACGGGCGACGACCGCCCCGGGCGCGAATGACGGCGCCCGCCGTGGAGCGCGGCACGCCCGGCCAGCGGGCCAGGGCGTATGCCGTGCACGTGTTCACGGCGTCGGGGGTGGCGCTCGCGTTCTGGGCGGCGATGGAGGCGTGCCGCGCCGATCCCAACCCGCGTCTCGTCTTTGCCCTGCTCGTGGCCACCGTGGTGATCGACGCGGCCGACGGGCCGCTGGCGCGCGCGTGGGAGGTGAAGCGCTGGGCGCCCGCCATCGACGGGCGGACCATCGACGACATCGTCGATTACCTCACCTACACCTTTCTCCCGCTGCTGCTGGTGTGGCGGATGGGGTGGGTCCCCGCGCCGGGTGCGCTGTGGATCATCCCCGCGCTGATCGTGTCGCTCTTCGGCTTCGCCAACGAGGGGGCCAAGGACGAGGCGGGCGGGTTCTTCCTGGGATTTCCGTCGTACTGGAACGTGGCGGCGTTCTACGCGGGGATCATCCACCACTTCTTTGGCCCGTGGCCGAACGCGGTGATGCTGCTCGGGCTCGCCGTGCTCACCGTGGCGCCGGTGCGCTTCCTCTATCCCAACCTGGCGCCGCGCCCGTGGAAGCTGCCGCTCATCGCCGGCGCCATCGTGTGGACGGTGATCCTGCTGGCGCTGCTGGTGCTGCCGTATCCCCGCGTTCCCGGCTGGCTGGTCCTCCTCTCGCTAGTCTATCCCGCGTTCTACACGCTGTTGTCCGCGTATCTCGCCCGGCGCGGGGGGACGCGGCCGATGGAGGCGTAAGGCCGCGTTCCTGATCGCGCCCGATGGTATCGCGGCGGGCAGAGCTCGTTGTTGGGGAACACGGAGGGCACGGAGTTGCACGGAGGGCACGGAGAACCGCGATGAAGTTCTCCGTGCCCTCCGTGGTTCTCCGTGCCCTCCGTGTTCACGAATGCGGCGCCGCCCCGCCACGGAGCGACGCGCGCGAGCACCGGCCGAATCTTTCGTACTTCACCCTCAGGCGGTAAGCTGCCCGGGATCCTCCCCTCGACGCCGGACAGGCGCCGCGCCCCCCCTGCGTTCATCGCCCCATGCTCGCCCTTCTGTCGTCCGGCTCGTCGGGACCGCCCGAGTTCTTCGCACAGGCCGCCGCGGTGATCGTGGCGGGTGCGCTGGTGGCGTATGCCGGGTCGCGCGCCGGGCTGGTGCCCATCGTGGGCTTCCTGGTGGCCGGCGTGGTGATCGGCCCCTATGGCCTGGGCGTGGTGAACGACCGCGCGCTGGTGGACGCGGCGGCCGAGCTGGGCGTGGTCCTCCTCCTGTTCACCATCGGGATCGAGTTCAGCTTCGAGCGGCTGGCGCGCATCCGGCGGCTGATCCTGGGGGGCGGCACGCTGCAGGTGGTGCTGGCCACGGGGGCCACGGCCGCGCTGGTGGCCGCGCTGGGCGCGCCCTGGCCGGCGGCGGTGTTCACCGGGTTCCTGGTGTCGCTCTCGTCCACCGCCATCGTGCTCAAGCTGCTGGCCGACCGCGGCGAGACCACGCGCGCGCACGGCCAGGTGGGGGTGGGGCTGCTCATCTTCCAGGACCTGGCTATCATCCCCATGGTCCTCCTCCTTCCGCTGCTGGGCGGGCAGGGCGGCTCGCCGGGCGAGGTGGCGCTGGCGCTGGGGAAGGCGGCGGGGATCATCGCCGCGGTGCTGCTGGTGGCGCGCCGGGTGATGCCCCGGCTGCTGGAGGTGGTGGCGCGCACCTGCTCGCCCGAGCTCTTCCTGCTCACCGTGATCGCGGTGTGCTTCGGCACCGCCTACCTCACCAGTCTGGCGGGGGTCAGCCTGTCGCTGGGCGCCTTCCTGGCCGGGCTGGTGGTGAGCGAGAGCCGCTTCAGCGAGCACGCGCTGGGCGAGATCCTCCCGCTGCAGGTGCTGTTCAGCGCCACCTTCTTCGTGTCGGTGGGGATGCTGCTGGATCTCTCCTTCCTGGTCCACAACCTTCCTCTGGTGCTGGCCGCGGCGGCCGGCGTGGTGGCGGCGAAGGCGCTCACCACCGCCGCCGCGTCACGCGCGCTGGGCTACCGCCTCACCGTGGCGGGCGCGGCCGGGCTGCTGCTGGCGCAGGTGGGCGAGTTCTCGTTCGTGCTCGACCGCGCCGG
>DASSJS010000190.1:0-11776 GCA_035691085.1 Longimicrobium sp. | reverse complement strand
CGCGGGCTGCGCGTGGTAGTCTCGGCGCCGCTCTGGAACCCATGGATCGTGGAGAACCGCTTCGAGGGGCGCTTCTACTTGAGCGACCCGGACGGCCGGCCGCTGCCGCCGCCGCCCACCAACTACCTGATCGTGGGCGAGAAGGTGTGCCCCGGCGGCGGGGTGGAGCTCGTCGAGAAAGAGGCGCGCGAGCGGGCCATCCCCGGGTTCCTGGGGCTCACGTTCCACCGGAACGCACGGACCGGGGAGGTGATGGAGCTGGTGGAGCGCCCCGGGGTGACGGTGGACCTGGTGCCCTGGTTCGAGGAGAACGGGCAGCTCTTCGTCTACGCCAAGAAGGGCTTCCCGCGCCCCGTGGCCAACGCCTGCGCCGGACAGCAACGGCCCAGCCGCTCGGCCATCTCGGGCTACATCACCGAGCCCTTGAGCGCGATCGTGGCGCCGGACGAGGCGGCCGACACCGCGGCGCTCCGCATCCTGGAGGAGCGGGCCGGCCTCCATGGCGGGCAGGTGACAAGCCTGGGCGAGCCCTTCCACTACTTCACCTCGCCGGGCGGGGTGAACGAGCGCGTGGCGGCGCGCCTGGTGCAGGTCCATCCCCGCGCGGCGGACGCCCCGCCGTTCCCCAACTACACGCGCTTCCACGAAGCCGGAACGGTGCGCGAGCTCGATGCCGCGCAGGTGCTGCGGGCGTGCCACGTGGGCGGGATGTTCGACGCGCGCCTGGAGATCAGCGTCTACCGCCTGCTGCGCGAGCGGGGCCGCGGCCTGGGGCCCTGGATCGGCGCCGCGCTCGATCTGGAGGCCCAGCTGCCGGTTCCGGGGTTCGCGGCAAGCGCCTCGGCCCTCGTTCCCGGCCGCCGGGCGGCCTTCGGCGCGCCGTCCGCCGCCGGCACGCCCAACTTCCTGTCGGTGCGCGAAGGGCTGTTCGCCGAGCGCGACGGGGCGGGGAACGTGCTGGCCGAGGTGCCGTTCGAGTACGTGGTGCCGCGGCGGCTGAGCATCAACACGCTCGTGGCGCTCCCCGTGGCAAGGACGGCAGAAGGCATCTTCGTGGGCGTGGAGCACCGCGACCTCCCGGCCGTGCAGCACTTTACCGGCAGCTCGGCGCTGGCGGCGCCGCCGGCGTGGCGGCTGGCGCCCACGGTGGCGCATCGGTGGGAGCTGGGGCCGCTGGTGGCCCAGTCCCTCGCCCGCGAGTTCGGTGTGCGCGTGCGCCGCACGTGGGAGCTGGGCGGCGCATACCTGGCCACCCCCGGCGTGACCCCCGAGACCCTCTATCCCTTCGCCGCCGAGGTGGAGTTGGCCGGGGCCGCCGACTCGCCCCTGCATTTCATCCACGTGGACGAGCTCGCCGCGAACCTGGGCGTGATCGAGAGCGCCAACCTGCTGATCGCGGCCAACCGGCTGCTCCACGCCCTGGGCCGGTAGGCGGCCGGCCGCTACGAGTATCTACCTTTTCTCGATCGGCTGGTCATCCCGCGCACGGATCGAGCGCGTCCAGAACAGGGAAAAAAGGCCCCCGCCCTCATCTTTGCGGGGCCTTTTCCGTGAGCGTCCACGGCGCGGCGGCCTTACGCGGAGACTCGCGGGGCTTCGCCTGGTGACCGGTCGCGCAGGGACAGGATGCGGCCGGACTGGAACGAGAACCGGGCGACCTCGGCGGCCCAGTGCACCCACCGGCCGGGCGGATGGTCCGCGATATTCGAGGCACCTTTCACCTTCAGCAGCGCCTGGCGCAGCGTGGCGCGCCCGTGACCGCCGCCGCCTTCGGTGTGCTCCGCGGCGGCGTCGGCGGGCTCTTCCATCTCGTCCACCAGCGTCCACCACGGCGTGCCGGGCAAGGTGAGCACCTGCCGCAGCAGCCGCGGCGCCTCGGCGGGGTAGCCCACGACAACGGCCAGGAGGAGCGCCACCACCTGGAACTCGCCCGGCTGGCCGTCGCTCCCGCGGAAGCGCGCCAGCGCCGCGCCGCGCTGCTGCACGCGGAGGAAGCGGTAGATATTGGTGAACCGCTTCAGCGCGCGCGGCGACGCGATCAACGGATGCAGCAGCGCCACGAAGTCCCGCTCGCGCTGCTCCACGGTGAGCCCCTGCGGATTGGGCTTCGGCGCGACGGGCACGGGCGCGGGATCCGGCGGCGGATCGGGCGCCTTGGCCCCGGGCGGGGTGGGGATGGGCCCAGCCTCGTCGCGGCCGAACGGCTCCAGTGAATCGGGGAACGGATCTTCCGCCTCGAAATCGTCATCAATGCCGGGCGACGCATCGGACGGTGCGGGAGCGGCGGAGCCGTCGGGCGCCTCGTGGCCGATCGCGGTGACAGCCTCTCCCGGCGCGTTTCCATCGGCGCCGGCGGGGAGGAGCGCGTCCACCAGCTTGCCGAAGCCCGCGGACTCCATGGGGCGCAGGGTGAAGGGGATCTGGAAGATCTTTTCCAGGTAGTTCTGCGGCGTGGTGTTCCACTCCGTGTCCCCCGTCTTCCCATTTTCGCGCGCCTCGCCGGTCCGGCCGCGGAGCGCGGCGTAGTGGTCTTCGAGCGACAGCATCAGCCAGCGCGAGTCCACGCCGACCACGACCACGAAGAGGGGGAAGGCCAGCAGCAGGTGCACCGCCTGCAGCACCTCCACCACGCGGTCTTCGGGGCAGCGGTCCAGGTCGTCGATGTACAGCACGATGCGGTCGATGCGCGGCAGCGGCGGCGCCGTCTGCTTCGCGTCCCCCCCCGCGGCGGGCGCCGGAGCCGGGGCGGCCCCGTTGCCGTTGCGCGCCTCCCTGCGTTCCTTGCGCGCCGTGGCCAGCAGCGTGCTGAGCTGCTCGAAGTCGTTGCGGATCAGGTTCACCAGCCCCAGGTGCTGGCGGTACTCGGCCGAGGCGTGCCGCTCCAGGATGAAGCGCTGCAGCCGCCGCCCGGCGCGCATCTCCTCGATCTCGCGCGCAAGCTGGTCCACGTGCGCGCGGGCCTCCCGCTCGCGCTCTTCCAGGCGCGCCAGATCACGGTTCACCGCCTGCTCGGCGGCGCGTTGCTCGGCCTCACGCGAACGCTGCAGCAGCGCGGCAACTTCCTCGATCCACCCGATCGCCCGCGACGCCTGCTTCAGGACCGGCGATACGGCCGCCGTGGCCGCCAGAATTCCCGTGGCAACGGCCGTCACGATGCTCTTCACGGCGCTCCAATCCGCCTGCTGCGCCAGCAGCCAGTACATCCCGCCCGTGATCGCGGCGAACGCCACGATTCCGAAGGCGAGGAACCTGGGCTGGCGGACGATCGCCCGCGCCATCGCCAGCGCGCGGCCGCCCAGCGAGCGGAACTGCCGGGCCTGCTCCGTGGCCGCCGACACCACCGCCTGCGCCTCGTTCAGCCCCAGCTTTTCGCGCGCGTCGCTCAGCTTCTGCTTCACTTCGTCGTCTTCGGAGAGCGCGGCGGTGGCGGCGCGCCAGGCGGTGGCCGCCGTGGCCGTGATGCTCCCCTGTTTCGCCGCGAACTCGTCCTGGATCAGCTGGAGGCGCACCTTGGCGTCGGCGTGCTCATGGATGGCCTCGGCCAGCACGCCGCGGCTTTCCTGGAACTGGTCGAACAGCGATTGCCGCTGCTCGGGCTCCTTCCACTTCTCCAGCTGCTCGGCCATCTCCTCGAACACGCGCGCGGCAAGGCTGGCCCACAGGTTGGTATCCATGTAGTGCCAGGCGTTGAACCACACCTGCACCACGCGCTCGCAGTAGAAGTCCGGGTTTTCGCTCCCCAGCTTCGCGATCTGCTGGCGCATCAGCTCCATGAAGAAGCTCTTCCCCGTCCCCCAGTCGCCGAACAGCCCCACGGCCAGCGGCGGGTCGGTCTTCTCGGCCGCCAGCACCTCGCAGAGCGCCTGCACGTCCTTCATCACATCCAGCCGGTCGTCCTCCGGCCTGATCGCCGTGCCGTCCTCCGACGGGATCGCGTCCGCGCTGAAGCCGGCGTAGAACGGCACGTCGGGTGGTGGCGGGTCGAGTTGCAGCAGGCGCCGCCACGCCGCGGAATCTTCGTCCAGCCCGCGCGCTTCGACGGAGCTGAACAGCGTTTCCCGCAACGCGCGAGGGTCGAAGCCGAAGCTCGTCAGCGCATCCGCCGCCGAGTGCGGTCCCGGCGCCAGCAGCACGGCCAGCACGTGGCGGGGCGACAAGGGCCACGTGACGCGCGCCACGGTGGCCCGGAACCGGTCGGCCGATTCGAGGATCGCCGCCACCTTTCCGCCCGGCTCAAGCTCGGCCGGAATGTCGCTGAGGGCGGGGGGCTGCAGGCCGTGGAGCAACGCCACCTCGGGCGGCACCCCGGCGGGCCGGCCGCGCTCGCGGAGCATCTCGGCCATCGCCTGGCGAAGGTCCGCGGCCGACGGCGAGCGATACCGCTCGTGGTCGGCAATCGCGAGGAAGGCGGCTAGGATCAACTCGGGCGTCGCGTCGGAACGCTCCATCAGCCTCACGAGTATCTCCGTCATGTACACCCCGGCCCGCACCTCGTCCTTGGTGAGACGGGGCGCGGCCGGCTGCCCCGGGGAGCCCGACGAGCCTCCCGCCGTCTCCTTCGGCTCGATCCACTGCTCGCGGAAGGGAGATTCGAAGAAGTCGACCGGCTGGCCGGGGTTCTCTTCTTCCAGGCGGCTACGGATCATCCGCAGCTGCCGGTCGACCGCCGTCATCGGCTTGCTGGCCGGCCGCTCGCCTTCAGGGAGCAGCCTTGCGAACGCGCGCACGATGCGCTGCTTGTGCGACGAGGATGCGATGCGCTCGAAGTCTTCGGGATACAGAAGGTGGAGAAGGATGTTGCGGATGTTGCGACGGACAGCTTTCGGAACGCCGTCCAGCAGTTCGGCGGCCGCATCGGGCGGCATCTGCTCCAGCTTGCGGCCCACGCCCTTCAGCGCCAGCACGGCGTCGATCAACCCCTCCAACTCGTGGTCGCGCTGGGTGTTGAACGCGGTCCCAGCGTTCCCGATCCCCGCCAGGATGGCGTCGGAGAGATAGTAGCTCGCCGGGTCAATCGGCCGGCCAGACCAAGCTCCAACCTTGGTAATCAGCTCGCGCTTGCGTTCGGGCGACAGGGCCCGGCGCGCAAACAGGAACAGCACCCACAGCATCTCCGCGGCGAGCAGCTTCACGTCGGGCGGCTGATCCTGCAACTGCTGCTGAAACTTCTCATCGAAAGAAAGCGTGCCCTGCAGCGGGTTGTCCGTGAACGCACTGCGGAGGGCCGTGATGTTCCGCGGCGTCCAGCGCTCCCGGCCGGGTGTGAAGATGGAGTGGTCGTTCACCAGGCAGGCAGCTTTCCAGCCTTCGGCGACCTTGTAGATCTCGGACGCGAGGTCTCGGCGAGCCATGAGAGGTACGGACGCGGTGGGGAACTTCAGGAGGCGATCGAGCGGGAAAAGAAATAGTCGAATGAGTGCGTTCGCGCCACAATTTTAGACGGGTATGAGAGCAATATCCCACAGCCTGTCACCCAGGCCGCTCCGCTGCCGCCACGTACAGCTCGCCCCCGTACGCAGACGGCCGCGTGGCTACCACGCGCGGCGGCGTGAAGCCGGAAGCGGCGGCAAGCTCCGCGAAGCGCGCGGCGGAGACGGGGTAGGGAACCCACGGGCTGGGCTGGCGCCCCTCGTACTCGATCAGCACCAGCTGTCCCCTCGGCCGCAGCCGCGCCGCGACGCCCCGCAACGCCGCCTCCGCATCGGCGACAAAGTGCAGCACGTTCGCAATCACCACGCCATCCAGCGGCGGCAGTTCCGGCAGCCGCGCCACGTCCGCCTGCATCGTGACGATCTCGCCGCCGTCACGCCAGCGCGCGGACCACGCGCGAATGGCCGCGAGCCCACGCGCGTCGCGATCCACCGCGATCACCCGGCCGCCCGTGCCCACGAGCGTGGCCAGCGCGCGCGTGAACCCGCCCGAGCCCGCGCCCAGGTCCGCCCACGTCTCGCCCGCGGCGGATGGAATGGCGGCGCGGAGAAGTTCGAGGGCGTCGTGGTCGTTCATCGTGGCGGGTAATGGATCGGTACGAGGGCAGGGAAGCGCTGCGGCCAGGATCGCGCCGGACGCCTGAAGCCGAGGTCTACGACCATGAGAAGCCTCGCAAACAGCGCGGGGCTGTTACGTCGGAATCGTGTTATCCACGATGATCTGCGCACACACGCCGTGGATGCGCGGCATTCCGCACGTCGCCACGGTAACCGCGTCCACAGCCTCGCGCAGTTTGCGAGGCTTCCCGTAGTTGTAGCCGTGGCTTTAGCCGCCTGGGACGATATTGCGGTGACACGTGCAGGCCCCGCAACGGCATGCGTGCGAGGCCTGCCCATCCTTCCGCCAAGGACGCTTCAGCTGGCGATCTTGCCGGCGAACTCCACCAGCCGGCGGGCCTGGTGCTGGATGGAGGCCCGGGATTCGTCGCTGATGGGGCCGCCGGCGGCCGTCACCGTGGTGCCGTACGGGTTGCCGCCCGAGGCGAAGATCACCGGGTCGGTGTAGCCCGGCGGCACCAGGATGCATCCCCAGTGCATCAGCGTGGTGTACAGGCCGATCAGCGTGGTTTCCTGGCCGCCGTGCGGGTTCTGCGCGCTGGTCATGGCGCTGGCGGCCTTGTTGGCCAGCTTGCCGGTGGCCCACAGCGGCCCCAGCTGGTCGATGAACGCGCGCATCTGGCTGGCCGACACGCCGAAGCGCGTGGGTGCGCTGAACAGATACGCGTTGGCCCACTCCATGTCGTCGAGCGTGGCCACCTCCACGTGGGCGGTGGCCTCGGCGTGGGCGCGCCAGGCGTCCTGCCCGTTCACCACTCCTTCGGGCGCCGTTTCGCGCACCTTGCGCACCCGCACCTCGGCCCCGGCCTCCTGCGCGGCCTGCGCCGCGATCTCGGCCATCTGGTGATTGGTGCCGTAGGTGCTGTAGTAGATCACAGCCAGCCGCACGTTTGCCATCGGTCCCCGCCTTCCCCCGAAAGTCGTTAAAACAAATACCTGCACCGCCGCGGCGGCTCGTCCGCGCGCGTGGCCGGTCCCGGCGGGGGCGATGGTGGCAGCACGCCGCGTGCCGCATCGGACTACGGGCTACCGGTCATCGATGCGAAGAGGAGAGCGGGGCGCGATCTGCCCCGCTCCCCTTTCCGCGCTCGATCCGGCGCGCGTGTCAGCAGTACGGCAGGCAGAGCGTCCGGCAGGTCTCGCACGCGGTGTTGCGCGTGGGCGCGAAGTCGGCGGGCGCGGGCGTGGTGGCCTCGAAGGTGGTGACGGCCAGCTCTTCGAGCGACAGCTTCAGCTTTTCCATCGGTACACTCCAGTGCGTGGGTTCTGGATGGTGAACGGCCGCAACGTACAACCTTCCATGGCCGGGCGCACGAGCAGTCGGCGGATCCCGCCGGCCTCTGCCCATCGCAACGAACCGCCATGCATCCGATCGCGGATCGCCTTCCGTACATCCCCTGTGCAAGTATTGGACAAACCTTGGACAGGAGATGGGACGATGAAGGGAACGCTCGCGATTTTGCTGGCCGCCACGCTGGCCGCCGCGCCCGCCGCGGCGCAGGGCCACCACCCGGCCGGCGCGCAGCCGAGCGCCGGGTCGGGCTCCGCCACGGTGATGGTGGGGGGGCAGGCCATGCTCCCCACGCGCGACATCGTGGACAACGCCTCGCGCTCGGCCGAACACACCACGCTGGTCGCCGCGGTGCAGGCCGCCGGGTTGGTGGAAACGCTCAAGGGCCGCGGCCCGTTCACGGTGTTCGCGCCCACCAACGACGCCTTCGCCGTGCTGCCGGCGGGCACGGTGCAGACGCTGCTGCGCCCCGAGAACAAGCAGGCGCTCACCAGGATCCTGACCTACCACGTGGTGCCCGGCCGCCTGACCGCCACTGACCTGGTGGCGCGCATCCGCGCCGGCGGCGGCAGCGCCACCCTGCGCACCGTGAGCGGCGGCACCCTGACCGCCACCCGCAACGGCCCGATGAACGTGGTGCTGCGCGACGAGCAGGGGAACGTGGCGACCATCTCCACCTTTGACGTGATGCAGTCCAACGGCGTGATCCACGTGATCACCAAGGTGCTGATGCCGCGATAAATCGAGCGGCGGAACGCACCGAACCGACGAGCCCGGGGCCGATGGATGGCCCCGGGCTCGTTTTGCTCCCTCGCGGCGGGTGTGCCGCGCGTGCGCTCAGGACGTGTGCTCGCAGCGGAAGAGCAGCGACTGCGAGGCGGACGCGTTTGCCGTGCCCACCGACACCTGCAGCGCGGTGGTGATCTCCGGGTGCCCCATGGGCCCCAGGAACGCCGCGGTGATGTGGTCGCCGGCCGGAGTGGTGATCAGGAAGTCGGGCCGCGCCAAGGGAAGAACATCCAATCCGCCCAGACTGCGTGCGTTTTGCCCCGGCTCAAGGAATCTTTTGTTTCCTCCCCCGGGGTCAGATCCCCACCACGCCGGTGAGGCCGCCGGCCCAGGCGTCGCCGCGGGCGCTTCCCTGCACGCGGCGGTACCCCACCAGCCCAAAGCCCAGCAGGATGCCGGCGCGGAGTTCGGCGCCCATGTACGTCTGCCCCGGCTCCACCCACATCGGGTCGCCCCAGGTGCGCAGCACGTTCAGGTGCATCCGCCAGGTGCCGGTCACCCCTCGCCCGGCGGCCAGTTGCACCCCGCCCTGGCCGGCCTCCAGCTCGGCCGTGTAGCCCAGCCGGTCGCGGCGGCGCGGGGCCTTGATCAGGCCCACGTATCCCGAGCGCCGCATCGGCCCGTACGCGCGGATGCCGGCGAGGAAGCCGATGCGCCCGGGATCGGGCATGAAGATGCCGCCGAATTCGCGGAACGGTGGCATCGAGTCCACCGGCACGGGCGGAGGAGGCCCCGGCTCCTGCGCCGCCGCCGCGCGTGCCATCCCCACGCCCGCGAGCATCACGCAGAGCGCCAGCCGCATCATCCGCCGCCGTGCGCGAACCTCCGCCCCCACCCGGTGCAGGATCATCGGACCGCTCCGTTCGCCGGGAATGCCCCTCGATCCGCGATAGAACCGACGATAGGCCCGGATCCCGCACCGCGCCAGGAAATCGTCCAGGGCGAGCCCGCCATCTTCGTTCTGCCAAAGCTTTGTCCACGGGTAAACCGCCCGCTGGCCAATTTGCTCCCATGATTCTTGCGGGGGCGACACGCCATTCCGACCGGCCCGCCACGGAACGGCGCGCCGAACGGCCTTCGGAGCCAGCCCAGGGACTGATGGAGCCGGACTATACCCCCGCCGTGCTGCTGGTGGACGACCGGCCGGAGAACCTTCTGGCGCTGGTCAGCGTGCTGGAGCCGCTGAAGCTCGACACCGTTCAGGCCACCTCGGGCGAGGAGGCGCTCCGGCGCGTGCTGGAGCGCGGCTTCGCGTGCGTGCTGCTGGACGTGCAGATGCCCGGGATGGACGGCTTCGAGGTGGCGCGCCACATCAAGGGGCGCGAGCGCACGCGGCACACGCCCATCCTCTTCCTTACCGCCATCGACCCCGACCCGCAGCGCGTGCGCGAGGCGTACGCGCTGGGCGCGGTGGACTTCCTTTCCAAGCCCATCGACCCCGAGCTGGTGCGCGCCAAGGTGCGTGCCTTCGTGGACCTGGACGACAAGGCACGGCAGATCGAGCTGCAGGCCGCCGCGCTGCGCGAGGCCCAGCTGCGCGAGGCCGAGCTGCGCCACCGCGCCGAGCTGGCCGAGGCCGGCGCCCGCGCCGCCGTGGAGCTGCGCGCCGCCAACGCAGAGCTGGAGCGGCAGACCGCCGAGGCCGAGGCGCTGGCCCGAGGCCTGGAAGAGGCCAACCGCCGCCTGCGCGACGCCGCCGACGCGGCCCAGGCGGCGCGCGTGCAGTCCGAGCGCGCCAGCCAGGCCAAGAGCCAGTTCCTCGCCAACATGAGCCACGAGCTGCGCACCCCCATCAACGCCATCGTGGGCTACACCGACCTGCTGCACCTGGGCGTGCAGGGCGAGTTGAGCGATGCCCAGCAGGAGTCGCTGGGGCGGGTCAAGAGCAGCGCGCTGCACCTGCTGGGGCTGGTGGAAGACGTGCTCGACCTGGCTCGGATGGAGAGCGCGGGGATGCGGGTGGCGCGCGAGCGGGTGCCGGTGCGCCACACCGCCAGCTCCGCGCTGGCCTTCGTGCTGCCGCAGGCCGCGGCACGCGGCGTGGAAACGGTGGAAGAGGCGCGCTGCCCGCCCGACGCCGCCTACCTGGGCGATGAGGACCGGGTGCGGCAGATCGTGGTCAACCTTCTCTCCAACGCGGTCAAGTTCACCCCCGCCGGCGGGCGCGTGGCGGTGCGCTGCCTGGGCCCGGCCGCGGTGGACGGGGGCGCCCCGCCCGGCGACGGGCCGTGGATCCGCATCGAGGTGAGCGACACGGGGATCGGGATCGCCCAGGAAGACCGCGAGCGCATCTTCCACCCCTTCGTGCAGGTGGACGACAGCCACACCCGCGCGCAGGGCGGCACCGGGCTGGGGCTCACCATCAGCCGCACCTTCGCGCGGCTGATGCACGGCGACCTGACCGTGGCCGAGCGCCCCGGCGGCGGCTCGGTGTTCACCCTGTGGCTCCCCGCCGCCGAGGCCGCCGCCCAGGCGGAGCCGCCCACCAGGGTGGATGACGAGGCGGCTGGGCACTCCGCTGCCGGCGCGGTGGACATCTCGCCGTCGGCGGCGCACGGGCTGGCCAGCGTGGGGCGCCTGATCGAGGAGCGGGTGGAAGAGCTGGTCAGCGCCTTCCTCGAGGAGTTGCGCGCCGAGCCCGCGATCCCCTACGCCGGCGAGCTGGAGCGCGCGCTGCTGGAAGACCACCACGCCACGCTGGTGCTCGAGATCGCCACGGCCATGGTGATGCTCGACCGCGGCGGCACCGACCCCGAGCACGTTCGCGACGGCGACAGCATCCGGCAGACCATCGCCAGGCTGCACGGCCGCCAGCGCGCTCGCCTGGGCTGGACCGCGGATGAAGTGCGCCGCGAGCACGACGTGCTTCGCCGCGTGTTCGCCGAGTTCCTGCGCGGCCCCGGCGAGGCGCACGCGGGCGGCCAGGCCGACCTGGGCGTGGCGATCGCCGTGGCCAGCCGCCTGCTGGACCGAGCCGAGCGCCTGAGCGTGGAAAGCCTCTCCGGCTTCGCCGAGCCCGCGGCGACGACCGGGGCCGAGGGCTAGAACAGCCGGGGCTTGCACGGAGAGACGGCGGAAATGAAAAAGGCGTCCGCCAGCCTCGCTCACCGGCGGCTAAAGCCGCAGCAACAACGACGAAAAGCCTCGCAAACTGCGCGAGGCTCCAACAGCTTTGGCCCGGTATTCTATTAGTTCTGTGGGTCTCCTGTGGTGCGGTTCTCCGTGGCCTCCGTGGTCCTCCGTGCCCTCCGTGTTTGAATCAGGACCATATCGGCCGCCAGACCGCCCGCCCTCCGCACCTGAAAGAAACGCTGCCCACGCTGCCTGAATAGGCCAACGTCGAGTTCGGAATGACGTGATCTCGGGGGTTCTACGATTCCGCCGCGGGCACCTTCTCGTCCACCACCTCGCGCACCACGTCGCCACCGAAGCCGCGGCGGGCGAGGAAGGCGTGCAGGCGGCGGCGCGCCCGCTCGGGCTCCTCGCCGGGGCGGGGCTTCCAGCGCGCGGCGGCGGCGCGGGCCAGGTCGTGCTCCGACGCGTCCTCGCGCTCCATCACCTCGTCGATCGCCGTGCGGGCGGTCTCGTCATCCACCCCCTTCGCCCGCAGCTCCTGCGCGAGGCGGCGCCTCCCATGCGGCCGCAGGCG
>DASSJS010000189.1:0-10487 GCA_035691085.1 Longimicrobium sp. | reverse complement strand
GCGCCCTTCCGCCTCCAGTTCTGCATGAACGGCCACAACTGGCTGGCGTCACGGCTGAAGCGGCACCGGATCGGCTATCAGCTCCTCGACAACGCGTTCATCGGCATCGATGACTTCCAGCGCGCGCAGCAGATCGCCGATAGTTCCAATACATGCGATACCTCCCCCGCCGCGCCTACCCCCTGTGGCCCGCCCTTCCGCCGTCCTCCCGCCCTCGCAGATCGATCCATCCCATTGCAGAATGTAGGTTACGATGGAGCGGAACAGCGGCGCGTACACGCACACGCAGGAAGGCGGCGGGCACAGCCGCGGCCGAAGAGCTCGCTGGGGCAGAAGCACACCGACTTACGGCCCACCGGGGCGACGACCAACGCGAGCGACCGCAACCGCCGCGACCCGATGCACGGTAGCGTCAGCCAGGAGCAGTCCACCAACACCGTGGAAGCCAAGAGGCTCAAGCGGCAGCGGCGCGAGGAAGGGACCGCCAGCCCGCGCTGACCGGCGGTGCATCGGCCTGAAACGACAGCGGCCCCGGGCGGAAGCAATCCGCCCGGGGCCGCTCCATCATGCGGTTCGATCAGAAGCAGACCGCCTGCGAGGTCACGCACGGCCTGCACCCCAACGCCGCCTTGTACGTGCCGCTCGCCGCCGGAGCGGCGGAGAGCGACGGAGCCACGGGCATTTCGAGCGTCTGCACCTGCACGGTATCCGGGTTCAGCTTCAGCTTGCCCATGGTTCCTCACCAGATTGGGTCGGAGGGTCGCGCGTGACCGGAGTTGGCCACTCGGCAGCGGAATGCGTCCGCCGGATAGAATCCGGTGCAATCCGCCTCCGGAGCGTTAATCCCCAGCCGTCGCTTGTGAACGCGGGGTGGGACGAACCGTATCGCACCGGCTCCAAACCGCTCGCGCCGGCGGAACCCGCGTCCTGCCAACCGCCAGGACCCGTCCAAGCAAAACGAAGCGGCCCCGGGCGAGTGCTTCCGCCCGGGGCCATCGAATCCGTCAACGTGCTTGCGCCGGCCTCAGTTCACGTACACGCTGTAGCAGCAGGGCTTGCTCACCGGCTGCGTCTGGGTCGGCTCGGCATCGATCACGATCGGCGCCATCATCTCGCAGCTCTCCACCCGCACCGCGTCCAGGTCCAGCTTCATCTTGCTCTTCATCGGTCTGCTCGTGTGTCAGTGGGTCACGTTCATCCGCCGCGGAAAGGCGGCGGCGATTCGGGCAGCACTCGCCGCCCGGTGGCAATTCCCCAAAGCAGCCGCCGTTCCACCCGCTCCCGGCGCCGTGCCATCCACACGCATCTCCCGACGTCGCAACGGATTGCGCCACGGTGGCCCCCGCTGAAACTTTTTCGCGGAAACAGATGTTGGGGCACGCCCTCCGCAATCGCAGTGGCCCGCGCGCCCCGGCCCGGAATCGCGCCCTCATCGAACGTTCATCGGCCGGGCGTCAGAAAGGACCGGGTTGCCCCATTCGGCCCGCTCACCCAACTTGTTTCCTCCCCCGTCCACACGCTCACCCGCCGGTTCATTTCCGATGCGCGTTCACGGCACCCACTACCGCACCCTGTGGATGAACGGCACGGTGGTGCGGATGATCGACCAGACGCGGCTGCCGTTCGACTTCCGCATCGTGGATTGCGAGACGCACCACGACACCGCGGCGGCGATCCGCGAGATGGTGGTGCGCGGCGCCCCGGCGCTGGGCGCGGCGGGCGCCTTCGCCATGGCGCAGGCGTTCGGCGAGGCGCCGCCGGTGGCGGCGTGGCCGTACGCGCACGAGGCGCGCGCCCGCATCGAGGCCACGCGGCCCACCGCGCGCGACCTGTTCGCCGGCATCGAGCACGTGTGGCGCGCGGCGGAAGCATCGCCCCGGCACCCGGCCCAGCCCGCGCTGGCCGCGGCGCTGGCGTTCGCCGAGGCGAGCGTGGAGAGCTGCCGGCGGCTGGGCGAGCACGGCGCGGCGCTGATCTCCGCCGGGGCGCGGGTGCTCACGCACTGCAACGCCGGGTGGCTGGCCACGGTCGATTTCGGGAGCGCGCTGGCGCCGGTGTTCGCGGCCGCCGCCCAGGGACGCCCGCCCTACGTGTGGGTGGACGAAACGCGACCGCGCGGACAGGGCGCGCGCCTCACCGCGTGGGAGCTCTCCAACGAGCAGATCCCGCACGCCGTAATCGCCGACAACGCCGCCGCGCACTACATGAGCCGCGGCGAGGTGGACCTGGTGATCGTGGGCGCCGACCGCATCGCCGCCAACGGCGACGTGGTGAACAAGGTCGGCACGCTCACCAAGGCCATCTGCGCGCGCGAGTTCGGCATCCCCTTCTACGTGGCCGCGCCGCCGTCGACGTTCGACGCCGCAACGCCCGACGGCGCCAGCGTGACCATCGAGGAGCGCAGCTGGGACGAGGTGCACTACCAGGAGGGGCCGGACGACCGGGGCGAGATCCGCCGCATCCGCGTCACCTCCCCCGGCTCGCCCGCGCGCAACCCCGCCTTCGACGCCACCCCCGCGCGCCTGGTCACCGGCTACGTCACCGACCGTGGCGTGCTCACGCGCGAGGAGCTGACGGCGTCCGACGATGCCGAGCACGAGCCATCACCAAGTCCGGCTCCAGCATCCGTGTGAGTTTGCGAGTGAACTCGCCGCTACAACGGCACGCAGTCCGCCTTCGCGGACATCAACAGCGAAGAACGTGGTGCCGCGCTCCATCGTCGCGGCCGATGCTGAACCCGTAGTCCGCGAAGGCGGACTTCGCGTCGTCGTTGCAGCGAATTCGTTCGCCCCTGCTGTCCTCGAACGCGGGCGCTCCCTGAGCCGCGCCGAACCCGCCATCCACCGAACACCGACCCTGAGATGTCCAGCACCGAGACCGCCGTCCGCCTTCCGCAGGAATACCTTTACGCCGGCCCGGCGAACGCGCTGGACGAGCTGGTGGCGTGGTCGCGCAAGCTGGGCGGCGATCCGTCGCTGGTGCTGAAGGGCGGCGGCAACACGTCGGTGAAGGTGGCGGAGCACGACGTGGCCGGGCGGCCGGTGAACATCCTGCGGGTGAAGGGGAGCGGCTCGGACCTGGCGTTCGCCAAGGCGGCCGACTTCTCGCCCGTGCGGCTGGATGACGTGCTGCCGCTGATCGGGCGCGGCGACATGAGCGACGAGGAGATGGTGGAGTACCTCGGCCGCACATTGACCGACCCGAAGGCGCCGCGTCCGTCCATCGAGACGCTGCTGCACGCCTTCATCCCCGCCGCCGCCGTCTTCCACTCGCACGCCGACGCCATCCTGCAGCTGATCAATTCCGTGGAACCCCACGCGGCGCTGAACCAGGCGCTGGGCGACGACCTGCTGCGCATCCCCTATCGCCGCCCCGGCTTCCTCCTCTCCAAAGAAGTGGGCGAGGCGGTGCGCGCGCAGCCGGACGCGCCCGGGCTGGTGCTGCTGAACCACGGCCTGGTGACGTGGGGCTCCAGCCCCGAGGAAGCGTATCGCCGCCACCTGGAGCTGGTGGACCGCGCCCGCGCTTTCATCGAGGCGCGGGGGCCTGCCGCCGTGTTCTCCGCCGCGCCGCGGTACCTGCTGGAGGATGATGATCGACGCCGCGCCGCCGCCGGCATTGCGCCCGTGATCCGCGGCGCCCTGTCCGCCGAAAAGCGCGTCATCCTGCGCTACACCGACACGCCGGACGTGCTGGCGTTCGTGGGATCGGACCGCGGACGCAGCGCCTCCGCCGCGGGCGCGGCCACGCCGGACCACATCCTGACCACCAAGGTGCACCCGCTCTGGGTGGACGTGGACGATCCGGCCGACACCGACGCCATCGCCCGCGCCTTCACCTCCGCGCTGGAGACCTACCGGGCCGACTATGCCGCGTACGTCTCGCGCCACCGCACGGACGAGGCGCTGCAGGAGTCGTCGCCGCGCATCGTGCTGGTGCCGGGGATCGGGATGTTCACGGCGGGGAAGGATGCCAGGTCGGCCGAGCTGGCGCGCGACATCTACCTGCACACCATCGGCATCATGGCGGGCGCCGAGACGCTGGGCGGCTACCGCTCGCTGCCGGAGCCCGAGCAGTTCCGCGCGGAGTACTGGCCGCTGGAGCTGTTCAAGCTCACGCTGGCGCCGCCCGAGCGCGAGCTGGCGCGGCGCGTGGCGCTGGTCACCGGCGCCGCGGGCGGGCTGGGCCGCGCCATCGCCCAGCGCCTGGCCGCCGCCGGCGCGCACGTGATCGTCACCGACACGAATGCGTCAGGCGCCGAAGAAGTGGCGCGCGAGATCGCCGGGCGCGAGGGCGCGGGGACGGCCGTGGCGTGCGCGCTGGACGTGACGCGCGAGGACGCGGTCACCGCCGCGATGGAGCGTGCGACGCTGGAGTTCGGCGGGGTGGACGTGATCGTGTCGAACGCGGGAATCGCGCATTGCGCGCCCATCGAGTCGCTGGAGCTGGCCGACTGGGAGCGCAGCCTGGACGTGAACGCCACGGGGCACTTCCTGGTCACGCGGGCCGCGCTGCGCCACTTCCGCCGGCAGGGCACGGGCGGGGCGATCGTCTTCGTGGCCACCAAGAACGTGACCGCGCCGGGGAAGGATTTCGCCGCCTACAGCGCGTCCAAGGCGGCCGAGGCGCAGTTGGCGCGGGTGGCGGCCATCGAGGGCGGCCCCATCGGCGTGCGCGTGAACATGGTGAACCCCGACGCCATCTTCGGCGGCAGCGCGCTGTGGAACGGCATCCGCGAGGAGCGCGCGAAAGCGTACGGCGTCGCTCCGGAAAAGCTGGAAGATGTCTACCGCGGCCGCACCCTGCTGGGCGTGGAGGTCCGCGCGGAAGACGTCGCCGAGGCCGTCCTCTTCTTGGCCAGCGACCGCTCGTCGCGCACCACCGGCGCCATGCTGGCCGTGGACGGCGGCGTGCGAGAGGCCTTCGTGCGGTAGATTCGCGGACGGCATGACGGACAGCCGGTCCTTTCCGGCACCATGCTGATACGGGGTCGGCTCAGCGTCTGCATCGATCCGTCCCCCATGGTTTATCCAGCCGATGACCGCGAGGTGCGGCGGCGCATCCTGCTCCAGCGCGTTCGTGCGCTGACGGCCAGCCTCCGCGAACAGGTCCAGCAGCGGCGCGCACGCACCGCGCAGGCGCCAGACGCCACGCGGGAAGGCGACGCATCCTCTTCTCCCCGTCGTATGAGCGGTGGCATCCCCTCCCCCTCCCCCGAATCCGCAGCGCGATCCCGAATCATGCCGTAGGACCCATACCTGGATGTATTGTAGTTCGATGGGAGTTGGACGACGTCATCCTGAGGCCGACCACGGCATAACTGTCTGCAGTGTATCATCTTGCACGCCGAAGGATCTATAGCCGGGGCTCGAAACCGGGCATTCGCAGCGCCATTGTATACCCGGATTTGGTATGAATCGTATAGAAATAAAGCGCGCCAGGGCAAACCCCCGGCGCGCTCTGCTATCGTTCAAAACCTCGAGTTCCTCGGCCTGGCCCCTCCCCGTCCGGATCGATCCAGAGCCCTGTCCGGCCCAGGTCAGCTCACCGGGTCCTTGATTCGCCCGGGTACCAGGCTGCACTGCTCGTAGTGGCAGCGGTACGTCCCGGTCACGCCGGGGGTGCCCTCCTGGCCCAGGCTGATCCCCCAGCAGTACGGATCGCCGCCGCGGGTGATGCCGCAGGTGTACATCGCGCCCGCGTCCAGGTCGCGGAACTTGAGCCCGCCCGACACCTGCACCGGCACGGTGGACAGCTCGAAGTCACCGCCGGTGCCATCGCCCAGCTGCCCGAAGGTGTTGCCGCCCCAGCACCACGCCTCGCCGGTGAGCGCGATGCCGCACACGTGCTCGTGCCCCACGGCGATGCGGTGGAAGCGGAGGTCGCCCTGCACCACCTTCACCGGCACCGGCGAGTTGGGGATGTACGAGCCGGCGCCCAGCTGGCCGTGCCAGTCGCTCCCCCAGCACCACGCCTGCCCGTCGGGCGTGAGCCCGCAGGTGGTCTGCTCGTAGGTGTCGATCTGCGCGAACCGGATCCCGCCCGCGACGGGCACGGGGTGCGACGCGTCGGCCGTGGTGCCGTCACCCCGCTCGCCCGCGCGGCCAAAGCCCCAGCAGTACGCCAGCCCCCCGCGCTCGATCCCGCAGGTGTGCCGCACGCCGGCCACCAGGTCGTTGAACTTGATCCCGCCCTCCACCGCCACGGGCAGGATGGCACACGGGCTCGGCCCGCCGATGTCGCAGGTGTCGGGCGCGTTGGCGGTGCCCAGCGAGCCCGAGCTCTGCGCGCCCCAGCAATACGCATCGCCCCCGTTGGTGATGCCGCAGGCGTGGTGCGCGCCCACCGTCACCAGCCGGAAGAGCATCCCGCCGCGCAACGGGTCGGGGCGGCAGTGGTACGCCATGTCGCAGGGGATCGTGTCGTCCTCGATCGACTGCGGAACGGTGAACCGGCCCCAGCACCAGGTGGTGCCGTCGATCCGCGTGCCGCAGGTGTTGTAGATCCCCGCGAACACCGAGCGCCAGGCGGCGTGCCGCGCCTCGCGCACCGGCGCGGGGTTCCAGGCGAACTCGCCGCTCCCCACCTGGCCGTAGCTCCCGGCGCCCCAGCAGTACACCGCGTTGGCCGGGGTGGTGGCGCAGGCGTGCGCGCCGCCGGTGGTCAGCGAGGTGAACCGCCCCGTGCCGGGGTCGTCGCCGTCGCGCGCGGCCTCCACGTACAGGCTGAAGGTGAAGGTGGCCACCGACGGGTCCACCGTCCACCGCCACGTCCTGGCCGACGAGATGGCGTTGGGCGCCAGCGGCTCGGCGTAGTGGAAGTACGGCTGCCCCGCGGTGGTGAAGATCCCCTCGCCGTCGGCGTTCGCCACCGCGGCCGTCCCCTGGCCCGCCACCACCGTTGGCCCCGACGCGAAGAACACGCGCACGCCCGACAGGGTGATCCAGTCGCCGGTCCCCAGCGCCTCGGGCATCAGGTTCTGCACGGTGATGTCGGCGCTGAGCGTGTGCGTGGCGGCGTCATAGCTCACGTTGTTCGAGCGGAGCTGCACGTTCACCCCCTGCCCGCCCACCACCACCGCCCGCGCGCCGTTTGGGCCGCGGGTGGTCGCGCAGTCGAGCGAGCGCGAGCGGAGCGACGCCGTGCAGGTGACGGCGCCGTGCGGGACGGCTTCTTCGGGGGTGCGGAGCGTGGGCGTGCGGTCGGAGCAGGCGGCCAGCACCAGCGGAACGGCGGCAACGGCGGCAACGGCGGCGCGGCGCAGGGCCGCGGTGGGACGGTCGCGCATGGAGGGGTGATCTCCGCGGGAGGTTGTCATGTGGGACCCGCATGAACCGCCCGCGAATACGCAAAAACCGGCCCCGGCGTGGCCGTTCGCGCGGCCGGCGTGACGAGGCGTTCCCCTCGCGTGACGAGCCGCATGCGAGGATTGGGCTCGACGCGTCAGGCCGAAGCCCTTCGCGGCCAAGGCGGGTGCGGTGCCCTCGGAACCGGGCCGGAATCTGGATGGCGGCCAGACGCACGAACGCCGCCCCGGCAGATGCCGGGGCGGCGTTCGTTCAGCGTTGGGGCTGGGACCGGATTCAGTCCGCGGCGAGCTCGTTCTCGGAGCCCTGGCTCTCGACGGCGAGCGCCTCGAACGGGACCACGGAGATCTTCTTGCGCTTCTTGTCCTTGCGGCCGAACTGCACCACGCCGTCCACCAGGGCGAACAGGGTGTCGTCGTTGGCGCGCTGGACGTTCTCGCCGGCGTGGAACTTGGTGCCGCGCTGGCGGACCAGGATGTTCCCGGCCAGCACGCGCTCGCCGCCGAACTTCTTCACGCCCAGGCGCTGCGCGTTCGAATCGCGGCCGTTGCGGGTAGACCCGCCGCCTTTCTTATGTGCCATTGCTCTGTCTCCCTCAGCCGAGGCTGATCTCGTTCACGCGCACCTCGGTGAACCCCTGCCGGTGGCCCTGCTTCCGGCGGTAGTTCTTCCGGCGCTTGTGCTTGAAGATGATGATCTTCTCGCCGCGGCCGTGGCGGACCACCTCGGCCGAAACCGAAGCGCCACCCAGAACCGGCGTGCCGACCTTGATGGTGTCACCGTCGGCGCCGAGAAGGACGTCGCTGAACTGCACCGTCTCCCCGGGCTCCGTCTCGATGGACTGGATGCGCAGGGTCTTCCCCGGCTCGGCGCGGTACTGGTGGCCGCCGATGCGGATGATGGCGTACATGCGTGTGGAACTCCGGTGTCGCGGACGGAACTTGCCCGAAAAACAAACAAGACGCTGAATATCGCCAAACCTGCCGGGAAAGTCAACCCATGCAGGCCCGCAACATTCAGCGTAGACGCGGTTTGGATCACCTCCCGGGCGTCCGTCCGTGGCTCCAGAGGTGGCGTCCTGGCGAACAATCTAACCCTTCTTCCCCAAACTGGATAGCCCCACCGCCCACGCTGGCCGCCGGGCGGGGTCATCCCCGCGGTGTGCTCCCGCTGTCCCCATCGGGCCTCCAGAATGGACAGTCCGTGTCCGCCGCCCTCATTCCCGCATAACCATCGCCCCCGCAGGGGCTTCGGCGCACCCAAACACCCCGATGCGAAAGGAGAGCGGGATTATTCTTCATCCCGGAGGACCAGAGGAACCAGAGAAGTGCGTGGATTCCTGACCTTTCCGCAGTTCCTCCGCTCCCTCTGCTCCCTCCGCGTTGAAAAAGCAGTTCTTTGCGGCATGCACCGGAACCGCGGAGCCCCGCCGACCGCCGGCGAGCGCCCGGATCTCCCATTGAGGCTCAGCGCCGGCCGGCGCCGGCCGGTGAGCGAAGCGTCTGCGTCACACCGCCGTAGGGCGAGGGGACGGGGCCCGTCCAGCGCAGGCCGAACCAGCCCTCCACCGCGTCGAACAGCACGTCGAAGTTGCGCAGGAAGTGGCGCCCCGTGTTGACGAAGGTCACGCTGGCGGTGTCCACGATCGAGGGGATGGCCACCACCGGCGCCATCGGGTTGGCGGTGTCGCCCACGACGAAGGTGTAGAACGCCACCATCGGCTCGCCGGGGAAGCGCACCACCACCCGGCTCCCGTCCGCCAGCGTGCCCACGCTGTCGCCGCGGATGCTGGGGTTGGGCCGCCGCACGGTGCGAACGGGGATCAGGCTGTCCACGGTCAGGTACATCTGGTCGATCCCCGTATCCACCAGCGCCGCGCCGGTGACGCACGGCGAGTCGTTCACCTGCAGGCAGAGCGGCGCCTGCTGCCAGTCGAGCGGGCCGAAGCTCCCCGGCTGGAGCTTCTCGAAGACGAAGTTCCCGGTGTTGGCCGGCGTGAGCCCCACGTGCACGCCGGTCTTCGTGATCACGTATCCCGCGCGGAAGCTGCCGGGCCGCACGGGCGTGCTGCCGATCCGGGTGAGGTTCAGGAACGGGTTCTTGCCGGGCGTTCCCTGTGTCTGGCCGTTGTGCTCGCGCCCGAAGCCGACGCCCATGTACACGGTGGCGTTGTCGGCCTTCGCATCGGTGGGGTCGGGGCAGGTGCCGGTGGCGATCACGAACTGCCGGCAGGTGATCACGCTGTCCACCGCCAGCACCGGCACGCGCGCGGTGGCCAGCGGCGCGCCCGCCGCGTCGTGAAACACCAGGTCCTGCGGCACCCAGTGGCCCTTGAAGAGGAGCTTGCTGCTGGAAAGGAACTCCCACCCCGCCGAGTCGGCGGCCGACGGCGTGTAGCCGGGGATCAGGCTGCTCGCGATCATCACCCCGGTGCTCCCGGTGTCCATGATCACCTTGTGCAGCCGCCCTCCGATCGAGAAGGAAAGCTGCACGGGGCTGGTGAACGGCACATTCCCCGGCTGCGCGTTCACGAAGGGAAGGAACACCCCCTCGGTGTACCCCGCGTAGCTCGGCCCCGCCTGCGCCGCGGCCGCGGCGGCCAGGGTTGTCGCCATGGTGGCCGCCACGAGCCCGGCCGCGAACGGCCGCGCGCGCATGATCCTGTTTCGCATCGTGGATTTTCCTCTGGATGGGTGGCTACGGACGACGGTGGATGAGCGTCCGACGGTCGCATTTCGGAGTGATTCCGCCAGGGCGGCGGATTTGAAGCAGAAACTGATCCATCAAATCGTATCAGAAATAGGTTCTTCGTCGATTTAGTTGCAGCCTGATCGCACCGGAGCACGTCGACGAGTGGCTGCAGGCTTGGAATGCGGTGAGTATCGAAATTTTTTGCAGGAACACCGCTTCCGTCGTTTACCTCGTCATCTGCGCCTGCAGGCTTCGTTCACTGCGTCATCAGGGGGAATCGAGCCCTCCCGGTCCTCCGTGCGTCTCCGCAGCCTTCGTGGATACGGCGAATGCTCGCCATCCTGCCATCGATGCGCAGGACGTGCACGATGACAGACTCGTCTCGTGATCCCCTGATCGATCCGTTGAGACAGCCGGCCTTCCGTGAGTGGCCGCCGGGGCGAGGGGGGCTCTCCAAAAAAATTTCGATACTCAGCGCGAGCGCCACCT
>DASSJS010000188.1:0-4149 GCA_035691085.1 Longimicrobium sp. | reverse complement strand
GGACGCGGCGGCCGAGGCGAACCTCGAAGCGCTCGACGCCATCAACTTCTGCCGCGACCTGTGGCCCACCGTGAAGCAGGGGCTGGAGTACCTGCGCGACAACGTGTTCTCGGGGATCACCGGCGTGATCATCCGCGCCGTGATCAACGTGATCATCCGCGTGGTGGACGGCCGCTGCGGCGGCTGACCCTCGCCGTCGCCCGCACGAACACGACGACCGCCCCGGCCAGCCGGGGCGGTCGTCTTTTTTCATCCAGAATGCCACGTTGCTTCACCCACGGAATCTCTCGCTGGATGATACCCGATCCGAAAGTACAGTGGCCGTGCCTGGATCGTATGAGAGGGGATTCTACAACATAGAGCCCCGCCTCCATCCAGAGCGCCCAGGCGCGTGCCGCCCCAGACACAAATCATCTCCCCACAACGACTTGGCACCACGTCCGGGGTTGGTATCGGGATTGCCCCTACCCGATGTGTCCGCCCAGGCGACCCAGGCCGCTCGGGCGAGGGCCAGACCGGCGGCTGATGCCAGCCCCGGGAGTTCCCCGGCCCCTCGATGGTTCTTCCCCCAATCCCCACCCGGAGAACACCATGTCCGAGCAGAACCAGGATCCGAAGGCTGCCGAGCTGACCGAAGAGAATCTCGAGAGCGTGTCGGGCGGCATCATCAGCGGCGGCTGCATTCCCCCGATCTTCACGCCCACGCTCCCGACGATTCCGGACGACGGCACCGTCTGCTACTGAGCGGCGGCGGGCGCGCGCCAGGACTCGTGTTCCCGTTCCGCGCCGCGCCCCTGTCCTGACCGGACGCTCCCCCGCAGCGAAGCGTCCGCTCAAGCCCCAAACCGCGGTTGTCTTGCCGGCCATTTCGGCCGAATGCCCATCCCCACCCAACCAACGGAAGACTCCAATGTCCGAGCAGAACCAGGAACCGCAGGCCACCGAGCTCACCGACGAGAACCTCGAGAACGTCGCGGGCGGCATCATCGACGGCGGCTGCATCCCGCCGTGCTTCCCCGAGCCCACGCCGACCTTCCCGGTCCCGATCGACATCCTCTACTAAGTGACGGCGGGCTCGCTCCGGAACCGGGCTCCCGGTTCCGCCGCCGAGCCCCTGTCCCGAGGATGCGCGAAGGGCCGCCCCCGTCACCGGGAGCGGCCCTTCGTGTTGCATCCAACTGCCGTCGATCTACCGCGTCACTTGATGAACAGCATCTCACGATACGTGGGCAGCGGCCAGTAGTCGTCGGGGATGATCTTCTCCAGGCGGTCCACGGCGCCGCGAACCGCCGCCATGGCGGGGATCACGTTGTCGCGCATGTGGTAGCTCTTGCTCACCACGTCGTCGCCGCCCAGCTCCTCGTTCTGCTCGATCAGCGCGTCCAGCCCGCCGCGCAGCTCGTCCACCAGCGCGTTCACCTTGCGGATCGTCTCCAGCACGCCGTTGCTGGGCATGTTGATGTCGGCCGCGCGCTCGGCGGCGGCCAGCAGGTCGTTCAGGTAGCGCACGGCCGAGGGGAGCACCATCGTCCCCGCCAGGTCGGCCATCGTCTCGCCCTCGATGTTCACCGTCTTGAAGTACTGGTCGTACACCACCTCGATGCGGCTTTCCAGCTCGCGGTGGGTGAGCACGCCGTACTTCTCGAACATCCCGGCGTTCTTCTCGGAGTGCAGCGTCTCCAGCGCGTCGAGCGTGGTGCGCAGGTTCAGCAGCCCGCGGGCCTCGGCCTCCTGGTGCCAGTCGTCGCTGTAGCCGTCGCCGTTGAAGATGATCCGCTTGACGCGGCGGATCTCGCTGGCGATCAGCTTGCTCAGCGCGTCCTCGAACGAGGTGCCGGCCTTCAACTCGGCGTCGAGCGCGGTGCACAGCTCGTCCAGGCTCTCGGCCATGATGGTGTTGAGCACCGTGGCCGGGAACGACACCGACTGGCTGGAGCCCAGCGCCCGGAACTCGAACTTGTTCCCGGTGAAGGCGAACGGGCTGGTGCGGTTGCGGTCGCCCGCGTGCTGCGGCAGCGGCGGGAGCACCGGCGTGCCCAGCCCCAGCAGCCCGCCCTCCTTGCTGCTCGACGCGGTGCCGTGCTGCTCGATCTGCTCGAACACGTCGGTGAGCTGGTCGCCCAGGAACACCGAGATGATGGCCGGCGGCGCCTCGTTGGCGCCCAGGCGGTGGTCGTTCCCCGCGTAGGCCACCGAGGCGCGGATCAGGTCCTGGTGCCGCTCCACCGCGCGCAGCACGGCGGTGCAGAAGAACAGGAACTGCATGTTGTCGTGCGGCGTGTCGCCCGGCTCCAGCAGGTTGGCGTTGTCGGTGGCGAGCGACCAGTTGAGGTGCTTGCCGCTGCCGTTGACCCCCGCGAACGGCTTTTCGTGCAGCAGGCACGCCATCCCGTACTTCCGCGCCACGCGCCGCAGCGTGAGCATCATCAGCTGCTGGTGGTCGGCGGCCAGGTTGGCGTTCTCGTAGATCGGCGCCATCTCGAACTGCCCCGGCGCCACCTCGTTGTGCCGCGTCTTCACCGGCACGCCCAGGCGGTACAGCTCGCGCTCCACCTCGGTCATGAACGCCAGCACCCGGTCGGGGATGGCGCCGAAGTAGTGGTCCTCCATCTCCTGCCCGCGCGGCGGCTTGGCGCCCACCAGCGTGCGTCCCGTGGTGACCAGGTCGGGGCGGCGGTAGAAGAACTCCTGGTCCACCAGGAAGAACTCCTGCTCGGGGCCGCAGGTGGCGGTCACCCGCTCGGTCTCCACGCTGAACAGCTTGAGCGCGCGCCGGGCCTGCTGGTCGAGCACGTTCATCGAGCGCAGCAGCGGGATCTTGGTGTCGAGCGCCTCACCCGTCCAGCTGGCGAACGCGGTGGGGATCGACAGGTAGCACCCCGCCGGCGTCTCCACGATGAAGGCGGGGCTGGTGGGGTCCCACGCGGTGTAGCCGCGCGCCTCGAAGGTGGCCCGCAGGCCGCCCGACGGGAACGACGATGCGTCGGGCTCGCCCTGGATCAGCTCCTTCCCCGCGAACTCGGCCACCGCCCCGCCGCCGGCGTTGGGGGTGATGAACGAGTCGTGCTTCTCGGCGGTGCTTCCGGTGAGCGGCTGGAACCAGTGCGTGTAGTGGCTGGCGCCCTTCTCCACCGCCCACTCCTTCATGGCCAGGGCCACCGCGTCGGCCACCGACGGGTCCAGCGGCTCGGCGTGGCGGATGGTGCGGGCGATGGCCTTGTACACCTGCTTGGGCAGCCGCGCGCGCATCTCGGCCATCCCGAAGGTGTTCTCGCCGAAGATCTGCTCCACGTCGTTGAAGGTCTTCGGCTTCTCTCCGTTGGCAGTGGCCAGGGGCTCCCACCCCGTGGCGGCCGCCAGGGCGTCGAATCGTGCGCTGGTCTTGGGCATTGCTCGCTTCCGTGTGCGTTGAGGTTCGGGGTGGTCGCGGTAAAACGTCAGCGGGTCAGGACTGCGCCGGTGCGTCGGGAAGGACGCCGTTGCGTTCGCGCGGCTTCATGGAGAGCACGGCGGTCTCCTTGATGGTGCTCAGCACGATGCTGGTGGTGGTCCAGGTGACCCCGGGCCAGCTCTGGATCTCGGCCAGCAGCTCCTCGAGCGTGCCGGTGTCGTCGGTGCGGATCTTCAGCACGTGCGAGCCCTGGCCGGTGATGCTGTGGCACTCCAGGATCTCGGGGTGCTCGGTGGCGCGCCGCCGGAACTCGGGGTAATACTGGCTCCCCGCCATCCCGGTGAAGATGATGGCGGTCACGTCGCGCCCCAGCACCTTGGGGTCCAGCACGGCCGCGAAGCCGCGGATGATCCCGCGCTCCTCCAGCTTGCGCAGGCGCTCGCCCACCGCCGGCGAGCTGAGCCCCACCGCCTGTGCCAGGTCGTGCTGGCTGGTGCGCCCGTGCTCCTGCAGCATCTCCAGCAGCCTCATGTCGATCTCGTCGATCCGCGCCGCGTTGCTCACCTTAGATTCTAAAGCTGGTTCGCACTGCTGACTTAGATTCTAAAAGAATAGTGCGCGCTCGCCTCACGTGCAAGGGCGAGGCCACAAATTGTTCTTCTCGAAGGCATGGACGGCGGTGGATGCACCGAAAAAGCGGGGACGAGCGGGGCGGCAATGGGTGATGGCCAGCCCATTTTCCATCCGCGCGTACCCCC
>DASSJS010000187.1:0-77443 GCA_035691085.1 Longimicrobium sp. | reverse complement strand
CACCCGCGGCCGCAAGGCGTTCGCGCACCGCCGCGCCCTGGTCGCCTCCAACACCGCCGAGGCCGCGTCGCTCCTGCGCGGCGGCGACGCCTCGCGCGTGTCGTCGCATCTCGCGGCGGAAGCGGACCCCGGCGTGGTCTTCCTCTTCTCGGGCCTGGGGACGCAGTACGCGGGGATGGGGCGTGAGCTGTACGACACCGAGCCCGCCTTCCGCGAGGCCATGGATCGCTGCTTCGCCATCCTCCGCGAGCGGTGGGGGATGGACCTGGCCGCCGTCCTGTATCCCGCCGATGCGCCCGCCGCGCCGCGCGGGGGCGAGGGGATGGACCTGCGCGCCCTTCTCCGCGGCCCCGCCGCCGTCTCCGAGAGCGATCCGCTGCAGGGCGCGCGCTGGGGGCACCCGGCCATGTTCTCGGTGGGATACGCCCTGGCCGAGCTGTGGAAAGAGCGCGGGATCGTGCCACGCGCCGTGGCCGGGCACTCGCTGGGCGAGTACGTGGCGGCGTGCGTGGCCGGCGTGTTCACGCTCGAAGACGCGTTGACGCTGGTCGTCCGACGCGCGGAGCTGCTGGATTCCATCCCCGGGAGCATGGCCGCCGTGTCGCTCTCCGCGGCGGAGACGCGCGCGCTGGTGGACGCGCTGACGGCCGACGGCGCCCAACTCTGGCTGGCGGCCGAGAACGCGCCGCGCTCGTGCGTGGTCTCCGGCAGCCCGGAAGACGTGGCGCGCTTCAGTGAGCGCGCGAGGGCGGAGGGCGCGCTGGTGCTGCCGCTGGCCGTGCGGCACCCCTTCCACTCGGGCCTGCTGGAGCCCGCGCGCGACGCGTTCGCCGCGCTGGTGACCGGCATCCGCCGCCGCGCGCCCGAGATCCCCCTGGCCGCCAACGCCACGGGGCAGTGGCTGCGCCCCGAGCAGGCGCAGTCGGTGGACTACTGGGTGCAGCACCTGCTGGCGCCCGTGCGCTTCGCCGAGTGCGTGGACACGCTGCGCGGCCTGGGCGGCGGCGCGGCGGGCGAGCCGGTGCTGCTCGAGGTCGGCCCCGGCGCCGTCCTTGGGTCGTGGGCGCGCCAGCAGGGCGCCGCGCGCGTGGCCGCCTCGCTGCGCCACGCCGAGCAGCCCGCCAGCGACCGCGCCGTGCTCCTGCGCGCGCTGGGGCAGCTGTGGAGCCACGGCGTGGCGGTGGACTGGACGCGGCAGGGCGATGCGGAGGGCCGCCAGCGCGTCGTTCTCCCGGGGCACCCCATGGAGCCCCGCCGCTTCTGGCTCTCCAACGACGGGGCCGCCCCCGCCCCCGCGGCGCCGGCGCGCCCCGCCGGGGACGAGCGCCGGCCGTTGCGCGACTGGTTCTACGCCCCGCTCTGGCGGCAGACGCCCGCGGTGGACGCGCCGGCGGACGCATTCCGGGGCCGCCGCGTGGTCGTCTTCGGCGGGAGGGACGCGGCGCCGCTGGCTGATCGGCTGCGCGCCGCGGGGGCCGAGGTGGTGCGGGTTGAGGCCGGCGGCGGCTTCCGCGACGCGGAGGCGTTCGTCACCGTCGATCCCTCATCCCCCGAGGATTACCACTCGCTGGCCCGCTCGCTGGCCGGCCGGGGATGGGCGGGCGCGACCCACACCCTGCACCTGTGGAGCCTGGACGATGCCGCGGACGCGGTGGACCGCGATTCCGTCGCGCGGTCGCTGGACCTCGGGCTCCACGCGCTCCTTGTCTGGGTGCAGGCGCAGGATGAGGCCGGGCTGCTGGGGGAGGGAAGCACCCTGCTGAGCGCCACGCGCGGCGCCCAGCCCGTGCTGGGGAGCGAGGAGTTGAGCCCCGGGCAGGCGCCCCTGGCCGCGCTGCTGAAGGTGGTGGCGCAGGAGTACACCGGCGTGCGCGGCCGCGCCGTGGACGTGGAAGCGCACGGCTGGGAGGCCGCCGTGCTGGCCGAGGCCGGCGCGCTCCTGGCGGATGGCGGCGGGTCCACGGACGGCGCGGAGCCCGAGGTGGCGTACCGCGGCCGGGCCCGCTGGATCCCGTTCCATGCGCCCACCCCGGCGGACCCGCGGCCAGACGGCGGGCGCGTGCCGCTGCGCCAGGGCGGCGTGTACCTGGTGACCGGCGGGCTGGGACCGCTGGGGCTGGGGCTGGCGCGGCCCCTCGCGGAGCAGGCGAAGGCGCGGCTGGTGCTCACCAGCCGCCGCGGGCTTCCCCCGCGCCCGGCGTGGGACGCGTGGGTGGCCGAGCACGGCGAGGCCGATGGCGCCAGCCGCCGCATCCGCGCCGTGCAGGCGCTGGAGGCGCTGGGCGCCACGGTGCGCATCGCCGTGGCCGACGTGACCGACGCCGCCGCCATGCAGGCGCTGGTGGACGACGTACGCGCGGAGTGGGGCGGGATCGACGGCGTGGTGCACGCCGCCGGCGCCGCCGCGGCCGGCGGGCTGATCCAGCTCAAGACGCCGGAGCGGCTGGCGGATGCGCTGGCGCCGCGGGTGGCGGGCGCGCTCGTGCTGCACGAGGTGACGGAGGGGCTCCCCCTCGACTTCATCCTCCTCTGCTCGTCGCTGAACGCGCTGTACGGCGGGCTGGGCGCGGCGGAGCAGGCCGCGGCCGGGGCGTTCCTCGACGCGTTCGCCGCGTGGAGCGGGCGCGACGACCGGTACGTCGTCTCCGTCGGCTGGGATGGGACGGGGATGGGCGCCCGCGCGGACGGCGGCGGGGACATCGGCATTTCGGCCGAGGAGGGGGCCGAGGTCTTCACCCGCATCCTCCAGCACGGGTTCGGGCCGCGGGTGGCCGTGAGCACGCGCGACCTGCCCGCCGTGGTGGAGCACGCGCGGCGCCTTACCCGCGGCGAGGTGGAGGCGGCGCTCCGGCGCCCCGATGGCGTGCGCCCGGTGCACCCCCGGCCGGCCGACGCGGCCCCGTACGTGGAGCCGCGCAGCGAGCTGGAGCAGACGCTGGCCGACCTCTACGGCCGCGTGCTGGGCATCGACCGCATCAGCGCGGACGACGACTTCTTCGACATGGGGGGCGATTCGCTGCTCGCCACGCAGCTGCTCTCCGCGCTCAACGAGCAGTTCCACGTAGAGCTGCCCCTGCGCGTGCTGTTCGGGGCCACCACCCCGGCGCGCCTGGCCCTGGCCATCGTGCAGCAGCAGGCCGAGTCGGTGGACGACGAGCTTCTGGCCCAGGTGCTGGCGGAGCTGTGATGCGGCCGATCACGTAGCCTGGGAGAGGAGCCCTCCTGAGGTGACGTTGACGAAGAATCGGAGGACCAGGGGACTGAGCAGTCCTCTGGTCCTCTGGTGCTCAGGTGCTTTGGGTCAAATCAACGCCAATCTGCCAGTAGAGACGAAGCCGCGCACGCAGACCGGCCAGATTCCCTGGCCAACAAACCACACCCGGCCCGAGCCGAGGGCAGCAAACAATCGTTTTACGCCGCCATTGACAAACACGGAAGCCCTGCTACATACTGCTACTTCAGTTTATCCTTCACAATTCATGAGGCAATCACATCATGGCAGACCACGTCATCGTAGGCGCGGGAGCGTCCGGGCTCTATACCGCGTATCGCCTGCTCAAGGACGGCGCCCTCCCTCCCGGCGACACGGTGCAGGTGTACGAGTGGAGCCAGCGCCCGGGCGGACGCATCTACACCTACACCTTCCCGAATGACGTAGGCGGCGACGGGCTGTACTGCGAGTTCGGCGGGATGCGCTTCGAGACCGATCCCCACTTTCCGCAGTCGACCGCCGAGGGCCACCGCCTCGTCCAGAGCCTGATCATCGATCTGGGTCTCGCCCGGCTGGTGGTGCCGTTCGGCAAGTCCGACAACCGCCTCTACTACCTGCGCGGGCTGAACGTCTTCGAGAACGACCTGACCCTCCGGGAGCTCAAGAAGCTCCCATACCGCTTCAACGCCGAATTCCTGAAGTTCCTCAAGAAGAACAAGGTGGCCGCGCCGTTCACGGCCGACACCATCATCGGTGCCATCGCCGGCGTCTTCGCCGCGGGGCTCGGTGACGGCAACGAGGACCGGGCCGCCTGGTGCGAGTACTTCGCGAACGGCACGGTGCCTGTCGACGGCGCCACGCCCAGCTTTCCCGCCGGGACGCCCGTGCGCGACATCGGCTACTGGAACCTCCTGTACGACCAGCTGGGCGACGAGGGGTACGACTACGCCGCCGACGGCAACGGATACTCGTCCAACGTGATCGACTGGAGCGCGGCCGACGCGTTCGAGAACAACAATGACGTCGGCTCCACCACCAGCTTCATGCGCCTGGACGGCGGCTACAGCATCCTGTTCGAGGCGCTGGCCGACGCGGTTAGCGAGCTGTCGAGGGCGTATCCGGGCTCGGGGATCTTCTACGGCCAGCAGCTGGCCGGGCTGCGCGAGTCCGCGAGCGACGGCGCGACCACCTGCACCTTCGTGGACCACCTAGGCTCCCGGGGAACGTACACCGTCACCGCCGACCCGCTCTTCCTGGCCATGCCCCGCCGGGCGCTGGAGCTGGTGGCGGAGGGGTGCCCGGACGACTACCTGCTCAATGACGACCGGGTCCGGTACTACCTGGAGTCCTCCATCAATCAGCCCGCCATCAAGATCGTGATGGTGTTCGACGAGGCCTGGTGGACGGACCGGAGCATCTGCAAGCACACGCCGGAGCTGGAGTGGCCCAGCGGGAGCCCCACGCCGCCCCCGGCGCAGTGGGTGGGCGGGCCCACGGTCACCGACCTGCCGCTGCGCATGGTGGACTACTTCGCCAACAACGTCCCCGGCGGCCCCGGCGCCAGCGGCGGCCCGTACGTGCTGCTGGCGAGCTACGACGACATGACTTTCTCCAGCTTCTGGCGCGTGATGGAGGCGATCGGCGACTACGAGGCCACCCCCTCCTCCATCCGGCAGCCGCTGCACGGCCCCACGCGCATGCCCGACGGCTCGCCGCTCGCCCACATCCTGGTCAAGCAGCTCGCGGAGACGCACGGCGCGCGCGTGGAGGACGTGCCGCTGCCGCGGGCGGTCTACTTCCAGGACTGGGGGCAGGACCCCTTTGGCGCCGGCTACCACGGCTGGGCGGCGCACTACGACATCTGCGACGTGATGGACCGCGTCCGCGCGCCGTACCAGCGGATCCTGGACGACCCGTCCCGGCGGACGTACGTGATCGGCTCGTGCTACTCGTTCGACCAGGGATGGGTGGAAGGGGCCCTCTGCGTCGCCGAGTCGGTGCTGCGGGAGTTCCTGGGCCTCGCGCCGCTGAACCCCGATCTCGAGCACTACACGCTGGTCTGCCACGCGAATGCCGGGTCGCCGCAGACGTCCAGGCCCGCCAGGCCGTCCAGGCGCTCCAGCCATTCCCGGGCATCCAGGGCTCGCAACTCCCCCCGCTGATCCCGATCACCCACCATGACAATGAGAGGGGCACCACGATGAGCGATTCCAGGGTCACCTATCGCATTCACCCCGCGATCGGCTTTGCCCGGGTGGGCAACGCGCCCGAGGCGTACTACCTGGAGCCCACCGGGGTCGGGAAGCTGCCGACCGAGCGCGACGCGGGCGGCGAGGAACGGCCGGTGACCGAGTTCAAGGAGGACGGCCAGGTGAAGCGGCAGGCCGCGCGGTTCCGCGTGTACCGCTACGAGGAGGGGCAGCCCCCGCGGGAGGTCTGGGCGCAGAACGGCCTGGAGTCGCTGAGGTGGACGGTGCACGTGGCCAACAAGAAGGCGGCCTGGTACAACTTCTCGGAGCTCGAGGGCGACGTGATGCTGGGGTCCGACAACACGTACCAGGCACGGGGGGTGGCGCTGCGCAACGCGGCCTACGGGAGCAAGACGACGCAGACGGGGGGGCCGTGCTGCGAGGCCCAGCCGGTGCCGCCGCTGCCCGGCGGGGACGTTGCCCGGGAGTACGACCGCAAGAAGCGGCAGGAGCTGATCATCGACCCCGGGCCGCGTACGCTCGACGGCCGGTGCGACTGGGTGCACCTCGACCACGCCTCGGCGCCGCGGCACTACAGGCACGTGTCCTTTCCGCCCGCCGACCTCACCCCGTACCCGGTGACCACGCTGGGCGCGGTACGCATGACCGAGCGCGGCGAGCTGCTGGTGCTGGGCGGCTTCGGGAACGCCGGCGGCCCCCCGGGAAGCAGCATCTCCAGCTTTGCCGGCGCGGACGGATGGTACGACGACGTCAGCGACGGACCGGTGCAGGCGGAGATCCGGACGGAGGACGGCGAGACCATCACCCTGCACGCCTGGGTGGTGACCGGGGCCCCCAAGCTCGCGCCGGAGCTCGTCAACATCACGTCGCTCGCCGACACCTTCATCGACGCCGGCGTGCGGCACATGGGCCTGTGCCCCGAGCTCTACCGGCCCTGGCCCCGGGGCCAGGAGCCCCGCCGGAAGCGGCATCGCGGCCCCGGGCACCGCCAGCACGCGCACGACGGGTACGAGTACGGCCACGGCGGCCGCCTCCGCCGCCCGCACACCCTCCCGGAGGAGGCCCGCGACCACCCCCGCGGCCATGTGCACGAACGCCAGGAGCAGGACCGCCGCGAGGACGAGGGCCAGGAGCACCACGACCTCCAGCACGGCCACGAGCACCACGACCAGGACCACGGCCAGCCCGCCACCCACGACGAGCACGGGCGGCCCTATGGCTGGCAGCCGGACTACGTCGCCTGCCTGGAGCGCGACATCCTGCCCATCTTCCGGGCCATGAAGGAGTACCGGTGGGTGGCCAACGTCGACGCGATGGTGAGCGTGGCCACGCCGCCGTTCGACCTGTCGGACCTGAGCGAAGCCAACCGCGAGAACCGGCGGCACGTCTTCCGGACCTTCAGGCAGCCCCAGAAGGGGCAGCAGCAGCCCGAGCTGGACCCCGAGCACCAGCGGCTCTTCGGCGACAACGGCTTTCCGCTGATGCCGCTGAACTCCGGCGACAACTCGATCACCAACACCCTGATCGAGAAGTTCATGGCGGTCACCCCCACCCAGTACCACCTGCTGCGCCAGTGGGCCGAGGGCAAGTGCGTGTCCCGCCGGGACCACCCCGGCGCGGGCCAGGACTGGTGGTGGGCGAGCCCCCTGGACATCGCCGCCGCCGGCAACGTGGTGGGCGAGCCGATGGCCCCGGGCATCGAGGTCACGTGGACCATGCGCAACCCGGACCTGCTGGTCCCGGGCGACCCGTTCCGGATCAAGGTGCAGGACGCGCACGACGAGTACGCCAGGTCGGGGCTGGACCCGTTCCGCGACGAGACGCTCGCGGGAGACGGCTGCCAGCCGGGCGACCTCACCAAGCGCATGGCCATCCCGTGGCAGGCCGATTTCTTCGACTGCTCGGAGCAGGACGTGAACTTCACCACGCCGCACACCAACAAGACCATCAGCGCCGTCACGCGCATTCCGCTGGCGCCGGCGTTCCTTTCGTACTGGTGGCCCGCGCAGAGCCCCTTCAACGTCTACAGCGGGGCAAGCACGGCCGTGGAGCAGATGCTGGACGGGAACGCGTACCTGGGAACCAACAACCTGGGGCAGGTGTTCGGCCAGAACGTGCTGTATCACCGCGGCCTGAACAGCTTCTACGACTCGGTTGTGGGGTGGAAGTACCTGGGCTTCATCCTCAACACGACCACGGGGCCGCTGCGGGACACCTTTCCGTTCTTCGTGGAGCGGGAGCGCTCCTACGAGGCGTTCGCCTCCGGGTACCAGGGGCTCACGCCAGACGGTCTGCTGTACACCACCCAGCAAACGACCGTCACCTCCGCGCTCGAGGTCAACAACTACAGCCAGAACGTCTCCCCCCTGCAGTGGCTGATCGGGAACTGAGCGGGATGGAGACGACACTCGCCGTCGTGGGCGCGGGGCCGGCCGGGTGCGCCGCCGCGCTCACGCTGCGGCGCTACCTTCCCGAGATGCCGGTGGTGCTGGTCTCCGCCCTCGCCGGCGGGGGGCCGGCGGCGGGGGAGACGCTGTCGCCCGGCGTTCTGCCGCTGCTGGACTACCTGGGGCTGCGGGCGGAGTTCCTGGCCGCCGGCCACCTCCCCGCGGGCGGGACCGCGTCCGTCTGGGGCTCGCCGCAGGTGGCCGAGCGCAGCTACCTGTTCACGGGCCGCGGCACGGGGTGGCACCTGGACCGGGCCCGGTTCGATTCGTGGATGCTGGAGCGGGCGGAGGCGGCCGGAGCGAAGGTCGTGCACGGGCGCGCGCTGGTGCAGGGGGCCAGCCGGTCACCGTCCGGCTGGGTGCTGGAGATGGAGGGTGGCGGGAGCGTGGCCGCCCACGCGGTGGTCGACGCCACCGGGCGGTCGGCCCAGTTCGCCCGGCGGGAGGGCGTGCGCCCCCGGCGCGATGACGCGCTGGTGGCGGAGATCCGCTGGTACGTGGACGATCAGCCCCAGCGGGCCGCGAGGGGGGCGCTGGTGGAGACCGTGCCGGATGGATGGTGGTACACGGCGTCACTCCCCGGCGGCAGAGCGGTCTCCATGTTCATGACCGACTCCGACCTCCTCAGGGAGTCGGCGTCGGAGGCCCGCCTGGAGGGTGCCCCGGCTACGGCTCGCCGGGTGGAGCGCTGGCGCCCGACGGGCGAGACGGCGGTGCGCGCGGCGAATTCGCAACTCTCCCCCGTGGTGGCCGGGGGCGGCTGGGTGGCCGCCGGAGACGCGGCGGCGGCGTTCGACCCGATCTCGGCGCTCGGCATCGGCTTTTCGCTGCGCTCCGGAATGGAGGCCGCGCGGGTTGCCGCGGCGGCCGCCGAGGGTGATGACGAGCCCGCCGCGGCGTACGCCGAATCGGTCACTCGCATCTACCAGGATTACCGCTCGCGACACCACGGCATCTACCTGCAGGAGCGGCGCTGGCCCGAAGGGGCGTTCTGGGCGCGGCGGGCGAGCGGCGGTCTCACCGCGCGACGGCAGCCGGCGCCGGCGTGATCCGGGGCCGCTCCACGGCAGGGCCACGTGCAGCCACTCTGCCGCGGCCCTTTCATCTTTGCCGTCGTTGCGCCGCGCCGGTTTTACGAAAAGGCGAGGGCGCCGCCGCGGCAGGTGTACACACGTCTCCGCGCCCCGGCGCCGCGCTTCGTGACCCGGCGGGCGAGCCGGAAGCACACGACGCGCGGATCCGCGGTCAGAAGGCGAGGGTGAAGGTGGCGAGCACGTTCAGGCCCTCGGGCGCGGCGCCCGGGGCGCCGGCGTCGCGCACGCCGAGGGGGCCGCTGGCCGTGATGCCCACGTTCACGCGCCGGGGCGCCACCCTGCCCCTGCGCGTGCTGTTCGGGGCCACCACCCCGGCGCGCCTGGCGCTTGCCATCGTGCAGCAGCAGGCCGAGTCGGTGGACGACGAGCTCCTGGCCCAGGTGTTGGCGGAACTGTGAGACCAGATCCGGCTGGAGGCTCCGCGCTTCGATGAGGAACCCGACGATCATGACGTGTGGATGACGGGACGGAGCCGGAGGTGAGGTTGACGAAGGACCGGAGGCCCAGAGGACGGAGCAGGTCCTCTGGGCCTCTGGTTCTCTGGTTTTCTGGTCCTCCATGTCCATCAACGCACTCTTGTGATCCCGCGAGGTGCACAACCAGCGGGCGGACGGGGTACGACAACCCCTGCCGGATCCGTTCGTGCCGGCTGTCACCATCTCTGTCACGGACACGTTCCGGCGATGCACGTGCCTGGACATGAGCAAGACACCAGGAGGCGCTCAACGACGAGGCGCCGCTGGTGCGGGCATGCTGCGGGTGTCGAACGCGCTGGCACGGAGGCGGCGATGCAGGTGCCGCGGGGGGAGGGGAGAGATGGGGGACGATGCGTGGGTGGGGGACGAGATCACGCATTCGCCCCTCCCGGTTCTGACGCCCGTACGGGAGCCTTGTGAAACGAATCGAACGCCTGGGCGAAGCGGTGGCGCCGGATGGCACCGTGCTGACGCTTTTCCGCCATGACCGCCACTATGTGATCCAGGCGAATGGCCAGGAGCTGATGTCCACCCGTCGCCACCACTCCGAGGAGGTGCTGGCGGAGCTGGTGTGCGCGCCCCTGCGTGAGCGTGAGGGCGCGCGCGTGCTGATCGGCGGCCTGGGGCTGGGGTTCACGCTGCGGGCGGCGCTGCGCTCGCTGGGCCCCGATGCCCGGATCGTGGTCGCCGAGATCGTGGGCGAGATCATCCGCTGGAACCAGGACCCCGGCTACGCGCTGGCCGCCGACGCGCTCCTCGACCCGCGCGTGGAACTGCATCACGACGACGTGGCGAACGTGCTCCAGTCAAACCCCGGCGGGTTCGACGCGATCATGCTGGACGTGGACAACGGCGCGGCTCCGCTGACCACGCGGGGAAACGCCCTCCTCTACCGGGCCGAGGGCATCCGGCGCGCGGTGGCGGCCCTGCGCCCGGGCGGGCGGGTGGCGTACTGGTCCGCGGGGTCGGAGCCCGCGTTCGAAGCCGCGTTGCGCCGCGCGGGAATGGCCGTGGAAGTGGTCCGGGCGCGGGCGCATCCGACGGTGGGAAGCTGGCACGCGATCTACGTGGCCGAACTGTCGACGAAGTCCTGAACGGATCGCTTAGCCCGGCCGTCACATTCATCCCCCGCAGTCGCGGGCAACGCCGGGGGACGACTCAGGATTGCCAATCTCCTTCCCACGGCCAGGAGGCTTCCGGTACAAACTTGTTTCCGCAAACATAGTCGGTTATCGTGTGTGCGAACGACGGCTCCTTCCTGTCACGCAGCCGGCGGAAATCCCAGTTCGCCACGATCCCATGCAAGCATCCACGTTGTTTCCGGCTTCCGGCGCCGGCTCGGCGCAGCGCACCGCGCCGGCCACGGCGCTCTTCCCGCCCGCGGCGGCGTGGTGCCGGGTTGGCCACGGCCAGGTGCGCGCGCACCACGGCGAGATCGTGCAGGGGCTCTTTTACTCCAGCGACGGCCAGCTGGAGCACGGCCTGGTGACGCTCCCGTGCCCCCTGTTCGAGGCCCGCGCCCGCTTCCGCCCGCTCCGCTCGGGGCCGCTCACCGTGGAGCCCGGCGACCGGACGCGGGCGCGCACGGCCGCGCGGCTCACGCTGGACGCGCTGGGGCGCACCGGGTGGGGCGGGTCGATCCGGATCGAGAGCAACGTCCCCGTCCAGTGGGGGTGCGGCTCGTCCACCACCGACGTGCTGGCCACCGTCCGCGCGGTCGCCGACGCCTTTGGCGCGGTGGTGGCGCCGGAGTGGATCGCCCGCCTGTGCGTGGCCGCGGAGACGGCGTCCGACTCGCTGATGTTTCCCCCCGGCCGGGCGGTGCTCTTCGCGCAGCGCCGCGGCAGCCTCCTGCTGGACCTGGGCGGGCCGCTCCCCCCGGTGCGCGTGCTCGGCTTCAACACCGAGGCGGGGCACGGCGTGGAGACGCTGACGCTTCCGCCCATGGCGTACTCGGCGTGGGAGATCGAGGCGTTCCGGCCCATGCTGGGGCTGCTCCGCCGGGCGGTGGAGCGGCAGGACCCCGCACTGCTGGGCCGCGTGGCCACCGCGAGCACCGTGATCACCCAGCGGCACCGCCCCAGGCGAGCCATGCCGCAGCTCCTCGGCCTCGCGGCGGAGGTGGGCGCGCTGGGCGTGCAGATCGCGCACAGCGGCACCGTGGCGGGGTTCCTCTTTGCGCCCGGGGCGGGCGCGGCCGGCCGCATCGAACGCGCGCGGGAGGGGCTGGGCCGGCTGGGCCTGCACGAGAGCTGGGAGTTTTCCACCCTCCCGCAGCCGGAGGGTGTCTCCTGATCCGGGTCCGGGGACCCTCACCTTTTCTCACCTCGCCCAGTTACCGTCATCCTGAGGCCGAACACGCTGTAACTGGTTGCCACGCAACATCTTGCAGGCCGAAGAATCTATAGCCGCGACTGAACGTGAGTTCGTGGCTCACGTCAAATCCGCTGGGTCCGCTGATGGAAGAATCGATCGTGATCCTGGCCGGAGCGTGGATCCAAGTATAGATCCTTCAGTCGCTTATGCTCCTTCAGGATGACCATCGTAGAGTTCTCCTCGAAGCAACGGGACACCTGGATGTAGTACAGGGACGAAGCCGCGGCGCGCGGAGCGGCCACACGGCATTCATCCCGGCCGGCTACCGGGCCTCGATCCAGCGGTTGATCTTGGCGTCGAGCACGTCGAGCGGGAGAGCCCCGTCTTCCAGGATGGCGCGGTGGAACGCCTTGATGCTGAATGCCGGGCCCAACCGCGTTTCGGCGCGGCGGCGCAACTCGGTGATCTTCATCTCACCCACCTTGTAGGCGAGCCCCTGGCCGGGGACGGCGGCGAAGCGCTCCACCTCGGAGCGGATCCCCGTCTCGCTGTGCGCGGAGTTTTGCCGGGCGTATTCCATGGCCTGCTCCAGCGTCCACCCCTGCGCGTGGATGCCGGTGTCCAGCACCAGGCGGATGGCGCGCCACAGCTCCGACGACAGGTAGCCGAAGTACTGGTACGGGTCGGAATACAGCCCCAGCTCCCTCCCCAGCGTCTCCGCGTACAGCCCCCACCCCTCCGCGTACGCCGTGTACCCGCCGAACCGCCGCAGGCGAGGAAGGTTCTCCAGCTCGCGGGCGATGGAGATCTGGAAGTGGTGGCCGGGGGAGCCCTCGTGGATCAGGAGCGACTCCATCTCGATGCGCGCGCGGCTGGGCGGATCGTAGGTGTTGAGGTAGAAGATCCCCGGCCGCGAGCCGTCCACGCTCGCCGCCGTGTACGACCCGCTGCTGGCGCTGCGCTCGCGGAACGCCTCCACCGGGCGGATCTCGTAGTTGGCCCTGGGCTTCAGGTCGAACAGGCGATCGGTGGTGGAGTCGATGCGCGCCTGCGCCGCGCGGAAGTCCGCCAGCATCTGCTCGCGCGTGGCGTAGCGGTAGCGCGGGTCGGTCTGCACGTGGCGCATGAACGAGGGGAGGTCGCCCTGCCACCCCACCTGCCGCATCACGCCCTCCATCTCGCGGTGGATGCGCGCCACCTCGGCCAGGCCGATGGCGTGGATCTGCTCGGGCGTGAGGTCGGTGGTGGTGACGGAGCGCACCTGGTACTCGTACCACGCCCGCCCGTCGGGCAGGGCGGAGAGGCCCACGGTGGTGCGCGCGCGGGGCAGGTACTCGTCACGAACGAAGCCGTGCAGCCTGCGGAATGCCGGCACCAGGCGATCGCGGATCGCGGCCGTGTACGCCGCCGTCAGCCGCGCGCGGTCGGCCGCGCTGAAGCTCTCTGGCATCCGGGTGACGGGCCCGTAGAACACGCTGGCCGTGGGATCGCTCACCACGTGCGCCTCGAGCTGGGGGAGCACGCGCTCCATCAGCACGCGCGGCTGCACCACCCCCCGCGCCATCCCCTCGCGCATGTTGGCGATGGCGACGTCCACCGCCTGCTCGAACCCGCCGATCCGCCCCAGGAAGTCTTCGTAGTCCTTCACCGTGCGGAACGGGTGGATTCCCGTCCCCGCGCCCATCTGCGCGAACGACGCGGTGAAGTTGAAGAACTGGTTGAGGGGGAGCAGGTGCGAGGGAAACCGTTCGCCCAGCCGCGAGGTCTCCAGCGTACGCCCGAACACGTCGTACGTGAGCTGGTGCTGCGCGTCCAGCGCGTTGCGGTCGATGGAGCGCAGGCGCGCCTGGTACGTACGCGTGAGCTCGCTCTGCCGCCTGCGGCTGTCGGGGCTGAACGAGGCCGTGTACAGGTGGTTGTAGCGGTTTTCGCCGACGGAGGTGGCATACACCGGGGTCAGCGCCAGCACCGCGTCGAAGTACGCTTCCGCGATCGAGTCCAGCCGCTGGTTCGCGCCCGCGGATTCGTTCGTCATCACGGCGGCGGATGCCGGCGCGGGCGTGGGTGCCGGTGCGGGCGCTTGCGGCGTGGAGCACGAGGCGATGAAGCCGATGAACAGGACTGGGCGGTACCACTTGTACATGCAGCTGCTCCCGCGACGGGTTCTCCGCGAAACCTCTGTAGTCCGAATATCCGCGCCTCAAACCGCTGCTGCAACATCGGCTGCGCTCGGAACCAGCAACCAGCCGAAGCGCGCCGAATGGAAGTCTTGTGGGCCTGGCTCGCTCACCGGCGGCTGAAGCCGCAGCAACAACTACGAAAAGCCTCGCAAACCGCGCGAGGCTTCACCGGCTCGCGGCTACGAATCGGGCGCTTCGCCGGATCGAGGCGCCGGCTGGTGTTGCGCTCGCCGGTGGATACACAGCGGCCCCGGCGAGATTTCTCGCCGGGGCCGGGGCTCGCTACAGGCTCGGTCGTTACGCCTGCGGATCAGCGCTTCTTCTTGAGGAGCGTACCACGGCAGCTCGTGGCGCCGCAGTGGCAGGGGAAGCGCCGCTTGGCGGCCGCCGTGTGGCGGCCCTCGGTTATGAGCTGGTAGTCGAAGGTGAGCTCCTCGCCGGGCGCGATGGGGCGGATGCTTTCGATGTAGATGCGGCGGTCCTCGATCACCGACGTGCAGTTGGGGTCGCAGGAGTGGTTGATGAAGCGCGACACGTTGCCCCTCACGCCTCCGTCCACCACCAGGTCGTCCTCGATGGTGAACAGCATGGTGTGATAGGGAACGGAGTCGTCCCACGGATAGCGCCGGTCACCCTCCTCCTGCGTGATCCGCTCGCCCGTGTACTCGATCAGCCGGGTGTCCGCCGGGATGTGCTCCCGCGCGAACACCCCCTTCCCGTGAATGCCGGACCGGCGCAGCGCCAGGCGCTCGCGCACGCGAAAGTTCGTTCTGGCCATGGCGCGCATTCTAGCGGCGCCGGGTATTCCCGGAAAGACGAGGCGTGCCTACCCGGCACGACAAGGTGGACGGCTGGCGTACCGGATGAACGTGGGCCGCACGAGGCCCCGGCTGTTGGAGCCTCGCGCGGTTTGCGAGGCTTCTCGTAGTCGTTGCTGCGGCTTCAGCCGCCGGTGAGCGAGGTGGCGGGAAGTGCAACAGGGTGAGAGCCTCGCTCAGCCCCCTGCCCGCACGGCCGCCCGCCGCCGGCGGCGCACCCGCAGCGCCAGCCGCGCGATGAAGAAGACCGTCACCGCCATCAGCACCAGCGCCAGCAATGGGGCCAGGAAGCCAAGGATGATCGACGTGATCGCCGCCACGTCTTCGGCCACGCTCAGGAGAGGGTTGCCCATGCCGGCCGTGGTGGCCGTGCTCCCCAGGCGCGCGGTGGCCTTAGCGGAGTGCACCCCCAGCGCCAGCGGCGCACCCAGCAGGATGCCGATGCCCACCGAGTATTCGGGCGAGAGCTGGTACAGGAACGGGGTCGCCGCCAGCACCGCCAGCACGGGCTTGGTGAGCACCTGGATGCTGTCCAGCAGGTGGTCCACCACGGGGATCTTGTCGCCCAGGATCTCCAGCAGCGTCGCCACGCCAAAGATCAGCACCGTCTGCGGCTTCTCGAGCCACGCCAGGTTGCCGGGGAGCGGCAGGTCCGTCAGCCACGCCATCACGCTGGCGCTGAACACCGGGAGAAAGGCGCGCAGCCCGGCCGTGGCCGCCAGCACCACGCCGAACGCGGCGGCGGAAAGAGCTTCCATCAATGCAACCTGATCCTATCGGTTCTCGAAAGCGTGGGCGCCCGTCACGCATCATACCGCCACCCAGCACCTCACGCGACATGGCTGGAACGACGCGCGCGACGATGCGGGGTACTTGAGCCCTGTCCCGTGCACCGTGCAATCTCCCATTCTACGAATCGAGGTCCCAATGCAACTTCGCCTGTACAATCGGCACGGCCAGCCAGTCCGCCACGTCGTGGAAGTCGAACACCTCCCACCTGTCGGCCATCGAATTCCGATGGCTGGGCCAGATCATGATCCACGCCCATTCATCTGGGAGGTGCTCAGGGTGTTGCCGCCCCATCCGGCCGAGCCAGATGCTGCGGTCGCGATTTGCGTCGAAGCAGAGGAAAGTCCCAGGTACTGACCGGAGAGATCGGCCCGCAAGATGAATTGACGGAGGCGCATCGCGTTCACCCCAGCACCCGCGCCAGGTACGGCGCGGTGCGCTCTTCGCCGCCCGCGCGACGACGGCGGGCGGGCCGGCGGGGACCACGCGGCCGCCTTCCTCGCCCGCGCCGGGGCCGATGTCGATCACCCGGTCGCTGCCGGCGATCACGTGCATCCACCGCGCGGGTGGCGAGTGTCCCGCGGCGGCGTTCAGCGCCCGCGCCGGGCAAAACGGCTATCCGCCGGCCGCGTTCGCGGGCGCCCCGGGGAGCCAGAGCGTGAATGACGATCCCGCGCCGGGCGCGGTGCGCAGGACCACGTCGCCGCCCATGAGCCGGGCCAGGGTGCGGCTGATGGGCAGGCCCAGGCCCGTGCCGCGCGCGCCGCCCGGCGCCGGCGCATGGCCCTGGACGAAGGGGAGGAAGACGCGCTCCTGCATCTCCAGGGCAATCCCCGGCCCCGTGTCGGCCACCTCCACGCCCACCCACCGCCCGTCCGCGGCATCCGGCGGCCCCGCGCCCCGCGCCCGGCAGATGCGGACGGTGCCGCCCGGCGGCGTGAACTTGCAGGCGTTGGTGAGCAGGTTCACCAGCACCTGGCGGACGCGGTCCTCGTCACCCCACGCCCATGCGCCGGCCAGGGAGCCGGTCTCGTCGCGCAGGGCAACGTTCCGGGCCGCGGCCAGCGCCTCCGCCATCTCCAGCGACGACCGGCACAGCTCGCGCACGTCCACGGCCTCACGCAGCACCTGCATCTCGCCCGCCTCGATCTTGGCCATGTCGAGCGAGTCGTTCACCAGCGACAGCAGGTGGCGGGCGCTGCGCAGGATGCGGCGCACCTGCTCGCGCTGGGCGTCGTTCAGCGGGCCGTGCACCCCCAGGTCCAGCAGGTCGGCGTAGCCCAGCACGGCGTTGATGGGGGTGCGGACCTCGTGGCTCATCGTGGCCACGAACTGGCTCTTCAGGTGGCTGGCCGTTTCGGCGTCGCCGCGCGCGGACTGGGCGGCGGCCAGCAGCGCCTCGCGCTCCAGCTCGGCGTCCTTGCGCTCGGTGATGTCCACGCAGGCGCCGGTCATGTACAGCGGCCGCCCGTCGGGGCCCGGGGTGGTGTCGCCCTTGTCCAGCAGCCAGCGCACCGTGCTGTCGGGCCACACCACGCGGAACTCCTCCGTGAACCCGCCGCCCACCCGGGCGCAGCGCTCCGCGGCCGCGGCCACGCGCGCCCGGTCGTCGGGGTGCACGCAGACCAGGAAGCCCTCCAGCGAGCGCGGCGACGCCTGGGGCGGCAGCCCGAACAGGCGGTCGAGCGCCGCGTCCCAGTCCAGCCTCCCGGTGCGGATGTTCCAGCGGAAGGTGCCCGTGGCCGAGGCGTCGAGCGCGGCCTGCATCCGCTCCTGCATCTCGTGCAGGGTGCGCTCGGCGTCCTTCTGCTCCTGGATGTCGGTGCAGGTGCCGAACCACCGCTCGATCTGCCCGGCGGGCCCCCGCAGCGGCATGGCCAGCCCCAGGAACCAGCGGTAGGCGCCGTCGTGGCGGCGGAAGCGGTATTCGATGGCGTACGGCTCGCCCGTGCGCAGCGAGTGCTCCCAGCGGTTCCACGCGCGCTCGCGGTCGTCGGGGTGCAGCACCGCGTTCCAGCCGGGGCCCTGGGTGTCCTCGTAGGTCAGGCCGGTGTACTCGAACCAGCGGGCGTTGTAGTAGTCGTGGTAGCCGTCCGGGCGCGTGCTCCACACCAGCTGGGGGATCAGCTCGGCCAGGAAGCGCAGGCGCGCCTCGCTCTCCGCCAGCCGCGCCTCGGCGTCCTTGCGGGCCTGGATGCCCTGCACGACGGAGACGAAGTGCCGGATCTCGCCCTCGGGGCCGCGCAGCAGCGCCACGGTGAGCTCGGCCCACACCGGCTCCCCGCCGGGGCGCAGGTAGCGCTTCTCCATCGAGTAGCCCGTGGTCTCGCCCCTCACCAGCCGCTCCAGCCGCGCCAGGTCTTCGTCCAGGTCGGCCGGGTCGGTGATGTCCTGGAAGCGGAGGCCCATCAGCTCGTCGCGGGTGCGGTGCAGGATCTCGCACAGGCGGTGGTTCACGCGCAGCAGCCGCCCGTCGAGCCCCACCTCGGCCAGCCCCACGCCGGCGCGCTCGAAGATGTCGCGGAAATCGTCGGCGGTGGCCTGCTGCAGCCGGCGCACACAGTCGGCGGGCAGGTCCAGGGCCACGCCGCTCACGTCGCGGCACACGCTCAGCACTCCGGTGACGGCGCCCCGCGTGTCGTGCTCGGGAACCATCAGGCTCCAGTAGCGCCGGCCGCCCTCCGGGGTAGGGAAGGTGAAGCTCTCCTCGCGCGGCGTGCCCGTGGCGACCACCTCGGCCAGCGCGGCCTCCCACTGCTCCACCAGCTCCAGCGGCATCCCCAGCTCGCGGTTGGTGCGGCCGATGAACTCGCTGGCCGCCAGGCCGGTGGCGCGTTCCACGGTGGGGTTCACGTAAAGGTGCCGCCCCTCGGTGTCGAAGCGGGCGATGATGTCGGGGAGCCCGGCCAGGAGGGTGGCGAGCTCGCGGGCCGAGCGCTCGGACGCCTCCTCGGCCTGCCGCTGCGCCGTGATGTCATCGACCACGGCCACGAAGTACAGCGGCTTCTCGGAGGGGAGCTCGCGCACCAGCGCCACGCGCACCTCGGCCCAGATGCTCGTGCCGTCCTTGCGGATGTAGCGCTTTTCGATGGTGTAGCTGGACTGCTCGCCCGCCACCGTGCGCAGCGCCTGGTCCAGGTCGGCGGCCAGGTCTTCGGGGTGCGTGAGGTCCTGCACGCGCAGCCGCAGCAGCTCGCCGGGCTCGAAGCCCAGGATGTTGCACAGCCGCCGGTTCACGCGCAGCCAGCGCCCGTCCGGCGCCACGTGCGCGATCCCCGCCGGGGCCAGCTCGAAGGTGGCGAAGAAGCGTTCCTCCGCCACGGCAAGCGCGTCTTCGAGGTGCTTGGCGCGCGCGGTTTGACGGGTTGTCATGGCTCCTTGGGGATGTACGGCGGCCGATCCGACGAGGGGAGAATGGACGCGCTGCGTCCTTCTCGGCGGGAGCAAGCGCCGGGCCCGGCAGGGCGTGCGATCCGGACGGCGCTCGGTGGCTCAGTACGAAGCTAACGCCGTACAAACGTTCCACAAGGCTTGGACAAAGCCCCGTCAGGCCCGCTCACAATGTCCATCCAGCGGATTCCCACCCCCGCTTGCCGGGAACCCATCGGGCCGCGGTTCTGTCGCTCGCTTTCGATGATTCCTCGCGCCGCGCCGCGCTCGCAGGGGCGCGGTGGATGCGGGGACGTGGACCGAGGGAGCGGGCGCGTGACCCGCTCGAATCTCCCGGTCTCCTTCCACTCCACTCATCACCCCAGCGCCCGCGCCAGGTAGGGCGCGGTGCGGCTCTTCGACGACGCTGCGACCTGCGACGGCGGGCCGGCGCAGACCACGCGGCCACCTTCCTCACCGGCGCCGGGGCCGATGTCGATCACCCAGTCGCTGTCGGCGATCACGTGCATGTCATGCTCGACCACCACGACGGTGTTGCCCGCGTCCACCAGCCCGTGCAGCTGCGCCACCAGCTTCTCCACGTCCGACGGATGCAGGCCCGTCGTTGGCTCGTCGAGCACGTACAGGCTGTGGCCGCGCTGCGTGCGCTGCAGCTCGGTGGCGAGCTTGATCCGCTGCGCCTCGCCGCCGGAGAGCTCGGTGGCGGGCTGGCCCAGGCGCAGGTAGCCGAGCCCCACCTCACGCAGCACGTGCAGCGAGCGACACACGGCGTCCTCGCTGCCGAAGAACTCGTACGCCGCATCCACCGTCATCCCCAGCACTTCGGCGATGTTGCGGCCGTCGTAGCGGATCTCCAGCGTCTTGGCGTTGTAGCGCGCGCCGTGGCAGGTGGGGCAGGGGGCGTAGACGCTGGGAAGGAAGAGCAGCTCCACCATCACGAACCCCTCACCCTCGCACGTTTCGCAGCGCCCCTTGGCCACGTTGAACGAGAACCGCCCCGCATCGTAGCGCCGCTTCTTCGCATCGGGCGTGGCGGCGAAGAGGCGGCGGACGTAATCGAACAGCCCCGTGTACGTCGCGAGGTTGGACCGCGGCGTGCGGCCGATCGCCTTCTGATCCACCTGCACCAGCCGGCGGATTCCCTCCATTCCGCTCGCGATCCGCCCGCCGAGGGTCGCGGGGGATGACGACGGATCGACATCGGCCTCATCCTCCGATGCCGTCGGGATTTCGTGGCCCAGGTGATCGGCCACCAGCTCCACCAGCACCTGGCTCACCAGGCTGCTCTTTCCCGAGCCGCTGACGCCGCTGACGGTGGTGAACACCCCCAGCGGAAACTTCACGTCCAGCTCGTGGAGGTTGTTGCGGGTGACGCACTCCAGCGCCAGCCATCCCTTCGGCGCGCGCGGCGTGCGCGGCGGTGGCTTCTGCTCGCCGAAGAGGTGGCGGCGCGTCTGCGACTCCTCTACATCCGCCAATCCCGCGGGCGGGCCGCTGTAGAGGATGCGGCCGCCCTGCTCGCCGGCCGCGGGGCCGACGTCCACGATCCAGTCGGCGTGGCGGACCACGTCCATCTCGTGCTCCACCACGAAGAGCGAGTTCCCCGCGGCCAGCAGCCCGTCCAGCGCGCGCAGCAGCGCCTCGGTGTCGGCCGGGTGCAGGCCGGCGGAGGGCTCGTCGAGCACGTAGACCACGCCGAACAGGTTGGAGCGCACCTGCGTGGCCAGCCGCAGCCGCTGCAGCTCGCCGGGACTGAGCGTGGGTGTGCTGCGCTCGATGGAGAGGTAGCCCAGCCCCATGTCCAGTAGCACCTCCAGCCGCGCGCACAGGTCCTGCGAGATGCGGTGCGCCACCAGCGCCTTCTCCGGGTGCTCCGCGTCGCGCCGCTTGCGCCCCGTCTGCGTTCCCTCGGCGTACGGGCGGACGAGCGAGAACACGCGCGCCAGCGGCAGGCGCGAAAGCTCGGTGATGTCCATCCCCGCGAACTTCACCGACAGCGATTCGGGGCGCAGCCGCTTGCCGTGGCACACCGGGCACTCGGTGCTGAGCATGTACTGCTGCGCGCGCCGCCGCATCGACGCGCTCTGCGTGTTGGCGAAGGTGTGGAGGACGTGCCGCCGCGCGCTGCTGAAGGTGCCCATGTAGTCGGGCGGGTCCTTCCGCTTCAGCGCGCGCCGCGTCTCCTCGGGCGTCCGGCCGGGGTAGACGGGGACGACGGGCTGCTCGTCGGTGAAGAGGATCCAGTCGCGGTCCTTCTGCGGCAGCTCGCGCCAGGGGTGATCGACGTCGTAGCCGAGCGTGACCAGGATGTCGCGCTGGTTCTGCCCGCCCCACGCCTGCGGCCACGCGGCGATGGCGCGCTCGCGGATGGTGAGCGACGGGTCGGGCACCATCGACTGCTCGGTGACCGTGTAGATGCGGCCGTGCCCGTGGCAGCGCGGGCAGGCGCCCTCGGGGGTGTTGGGGGAGAACCCCTCGGCGTAGATGATCCCCTGGCCCGGCGGATAGTCGCCCGCGCGCGAGTACAGCATCCGCAGCAGGTTGCTGAGCGTGGTCACGCTCCCCACCGACGAGCGCGTGGTGGGCGTGCCCCGCTGCTGTTGCAGGGCCACGGCGGGCGGAATCCCGTCGATCTCGTCTACGTCGGGGATCCCCATCTGGTGGAACAGCCGCCGCGCGTAAGGCGCCACCGACTCCAGGTACCGCCGCTGCGCCTCGGCGTAGAGCGTCCCGAACGCGAGCGACGACTTCCCAGACCCCGACACCCCGGTGAACACCACCAGCGCGTCGCGGGGGATGTCGACATCCACGTTCTTGAGGTTGTGCTCCCGCGCGCCGCGGACGCGCACGAACTCATGCTGCCGCGGATGACCCGCCGCGTCTGCGGCCCTGCCGCGCTGCCCTGCGTTCATGCGTCCAGCCCGCCTGTGGTGTTTCTGGAGATGGCGATGGTGCCGTATACAAACCGTCTCTACGACTGTTCGCCAGGTTCGTTCATCTGCTCCCGAAGCGCGAGCAGGCGAACGGCGAGGTGCTGCAGTTGGTTCGCGCGGCGCATCAGTCCATTCGCAAGCTGCTCCAAGCTCTCGGACTGCGGCGTGCGCGCGCCGACGACCCAAGCTTCGAGCGCGGCGCGGCTCAGTTCTGCATCACGTGCAAGGAGAGTGCGCGGAAGCTCACTCTCCTGAATCACGTCTCGCACGATCTTCTGAACCCGGTCCGGATTAACCATGCGGCTCCCCTTCAAGGCGTAGAGCAGAGTCGTTGACACAAAACCGTATACATATTAGATATACGGACAACAACGAAGGGCAGCCGCTCACCCCGCCAAGAGTTCGCGACTGCCCTCAGAATCCACTCGCCGCGAGGCAAATGGGATGTCTACACGATAGGCATCCTCCGCCGGAGGCGCAAGCAACCAGGAGCGATGCCATGGACACGAAAGCCTCCCCCGCACGCATGCTGGAGATGCTGTCGGATCGCTTCAAAGCGTTCGAGGCGATCGCCTATGCCACTATCAAGCTCGCCCGCCACGTGCCCCAGGACGAGCTCTCGATGGACCTGCTGGTCGCCGATGCTGTGCTGGAGTTTGCAGACGATCTCCGCGCCGCACGCGTGGCCGCAGCAGAATGGAGTGGCTCCAATTGATGAGAAGCCGAGGGTGCAAGACCATGCTATCGGATCTAACCAAGCAATAGCAACTTACTCGTAACGATTGAGCCGTATCCACGCTCCGCAATCACCAGCAATTTCGCAGGTGTGAAGGTTGCGACGAAAGGGGATTACCCAAGTAGCGCTGCCTCTAGTGCAGTGACGCAGATCTCTCGTGTCGGTTCGCCCGAGTGAGATTCGCAAGCAGGCTCGTCCAATCGTTGGCCTGAAACAGCTCGGCACTCGAGAGGCACTACACTAGCTTACATGTTCTGATTCCGCTACGAACAGCGGGAACTTGCGGCAAAGCTCACGAAGATACATCGCGGTTCGCCGCGTAGGGTGTTTAGGTGGCAGATGCGCGCCGCCAGGAGTCGTTCAGATCGTCCTGCTTCAGTTTCCAGAGCCAGTCTGGCAGCAACGGAGATGAAGCACGACCGATCTGATATTCGTACCACTGCTTGACTGCATCAGCCTCGGTGACCTCCCCTCGCAGAAGATGTTCTCCTGCGTGATACGTCCGATCACTTCGTTCAGAGAGTTTGTAGTATGCCCACCCGTGCTTGAACATACCTAGTGAGAAGATCAACAGTAGCCATGATGTGACTACTTTGCTGATCATAGTCCGGGTCGCGACGCTCTGAACACCATTTGATGCAAAGATCAAAGCTGCAAGTGCGACCCCAACCGCGACCACGGCTAGAATAACACACACTCCGACCATCCTGTTGGCTTGCTGCCTAGTATACCAAGCTGATTCTATCAGGTTTTCGATGGCCTTGCGGGGGCCGGGTGGCCCCGAACTGGTGAAGTAAGTATCCGGCAACTCAGAATCGCTGAACTGTTTACGAAGCGGCTTGGGTAGGTACGAGGCAATATCCCGCTTGTCTGCGGGGGAGATCACCAGATCAAATGATCTGCATAGATCTAACTTCCGCAGCAATGATTCGCTGCGGCCCTTGATCACATCCGAACGCCACTGGAATAACTCTGCCGCGACTATCATAATGAAAAGGATCTGCGGCAGATAAAGAGGGGGCCTGGCAAGGAAAACCGCCCAAGCACCTACGACGAACGCCACAACTCTTAACAGATTAGCGATAGTCCATAGGCGCTTTGCACGTGCAAAGCGATTCTGATTTGCGGCCCGTAGATCGAGCATAAGCACCCTCTCATCCGTATGCAGGGAGATCGGTACCGAAAACCTCTGCCCATCTAATGATTGCTGCACGTTCATCACCTCTCGCCTGGTCGTTCAGTGCAGTCTCCGCATCTTGTGCGTGGGTTGACGCTTTCGTGGAAATCTGGATGCGATCATCCCGAGTAAGTGTGTTGATGTTCCCCTGAATGCCTTTGGGATCGTTGATGTCAGTCAGAACGGTATGCGAGATGTGTCTGAGGACACGCGGGATCTCCGCCTCAGGCCGCGCCGAGGCTTGATTCAGCCGGGATTCGTAGAGGTTTAGAACCATGCACTCCAGCAGGTACGAAGGCATCGTCCTGACACTCCGACGCTTGTTCCAGAATTTCGTCAGTCGCATTACGTTCCACAGGTATCCGCCATGACGCTTGTTAATCGAGTAAGTTCGTTGCTCATCGATCCGAGGATCTGTTTTCATCCACTGACCGTTTCCATCCGGGATTAGGTAGTAAGTCCGACCATCCCATTCGGGCGTGGTGAAAAAGCCAGGTACAATATCAAAATTCCACGGATAGGATGTCAGGTTGAGAACAGCGGCCGAGCCATTCCGCTTAATTTCAGCGGTCTTGTATTGCGGAATCTCCGTGAGTCGGCCCACGAACGCATTGATCACCTTTCGTGAATTGAGATGGTTCGTCCCGTCATAACACAGATTCCGCAGAGCGATTCCGTCTGGCACGCGCAGGGTAACAGTGTGTCCAGTCTCCGAGTAGGTTGTGCCGAGGGCGCTCACGCCGACAATCAAGTCGATGTCATCGAGTGCCCGGATCTTAGTTCCGCGGGCAAAGGATCCATAATGAAGGTTCTTGTCTAGATACAAACGCGGAAATGCCTCATCCTTTACGGGCAAGGCCGTTATCTGCCCGAGGAGCCAATCCCGACTGGCCCTGGCCGTCTTCACAACGTCTTTGTCCAGATTGATGGAGTCTCGCAAGAGTTGATCGATTGCGGCAACGACAGTTTTTGCCATTGGGAGAGTAGCGACGTGGAAGGGCGAAAAGCAACACTGACCAACAGGATACCAGATTTCAGGAAGCACAGAAAACCTCGCGGTTAGTCGCAAAATTCGCAAGCGGCTCAAAAAGAGTGACCCGACACCTCATCGTCCGCCGTAAAACGAAGGCGCGGACGCAAAGAATCCCTCTGCGCCTGGGCATTCGCCTGCGCTCTGGGAGCGAGCGGACGAACTCGGCCATCTTGGCCCTCAGGCCCGCCTGCCCGCCGCCGGATCGCTGCGCCCATCCGGTGCTGACACCGCCGCACAACCCTGCGATCAGCGCCGTGCCGAGAGCTTTTTTCATCATGCGGGTGATCAGGGGCAAGCAGGCGTGGGGATGAATGCGACGAACTCAAGGATGGGGCGAGCCTGCATCGCGTGACGCGGATCGGGGTTCCGGAACCAGGCTACTCACGAGAGCCGAAACGCACGCCGTTGAAGGTGTGGGTGCAGCAGGTGCAGGACGGGGTCAGATTCTCCGCCCGGAGATCCGGCTGGACGATCCGCAGGATGCCGTCGTCGTCGACGTACAGGCCGCTGAAATAGCTCGACTCTCCCACTCGCACCATCTCACGCCGCGCGTGCTCGTTCCGTGCGACGAGCCAGAAGATCGGGTCGGGGCGATCGAGACGGGCTGCCGCCTCGCGGTGGACGTCGTCCCACTTGGAGCCCACGCGGGAGAGTAGGAACCTGAACAGCGGCGTGTAGTCGAGCCCTCGCCGGCGTTTGGCGTGCATCGCGTCAACGGGGGCGCATCGGAGCGCGCCAGCGCTGCTCGCTTCACGCGATGGTCGCCCCCGGTTCCGTGATGGACGTGGTGCGTCTGCGTGTTCACCTTCCGGTAGAGTGGATCCTTGTGCGCACCACGGCCATGGTTCCCCGGCGGAGTTGAGACGACCGCGTTCGCGAGCGCGACGTGCGGGGGCTCGCACGGATCCTCAATCTGCGGCAGCCGCGGCGAGGCTCGCCGTGCCTGCCCCACCCGCAGCAGGTCGCGCTGGAGCGCGTGTCCGGGGGCGAGCGCCGCGCCATCGGAGACGCGGCCGGTGCCGAACCCCGCGCGAACGATACGCGCCGGTGTAAATCGAACGACCGCACCCCGGAGCCGGGATGCGGTCGTTCTGCTGCCAGGACCACCGCGGCGATGCGCGAGGCCCGCGGATCGCGACGGGTACTACTCCGCCGCGGGGCTCGTCACCCGGAACTTCGCCTTGGCGGCGTTTGCCCCGGGAACGTTGAACGAGTTGTCGCTCCACCAGATCTTCACGATGTTCGGCTGGTCGCTGTTGTAGTCGACGGTGTGCTGCTCCCGGGTGCTGGAGTACAGGCTCAGGTAGTAGGTGTCACCCGACTGGTCCGTGAAGGCCAGGTGGAAGAACCCGCCGAACAGGCCGCTCGGTCCCTGGCCGTCGACCGTGATGCGGTAGGTGTAGATCCCCGCCGTTTTCGTCAGCGTGATCCCGTAGACGGTCGCCGCGTCGTTGCCGACGATGCAGTTGCTCGGAGGGCCCCCGTTGATGGTGGCCTCCTGGAACGGCTGCATCCCGGACGACTGCGCGCTGTGCGGGGTGCTGCCCGACGCCTCGCCGCAGTCGCCGCTGAAGTCGACGGTGGGGTAACCGCTGGGTGCCGGTGTGCTCATGGGTGTTTCCCTTTCTGCATGCCTGCAGTGTGGTGATGTGGGAGAAGCTCCCGCCCGGCGGCGAGGAAGGCCGCCGGGATGGCCTCGGTGTGCACCGGGCCACGTCCTGCGACGATCCGTCAGCTCGTACGCGCCGCCGCGGCCTTCGCCTGCTGGCGAGCCACCCCGACCTTTGCCATCACCTCGGCGGCGTAGGCGCGGGCGTCGCCGCGCGTCTGCACCGCCGCGTGACGCGCCTGGGCGGCGGCGGCGGTCAGCGGCGTTCCCCCCGAGACCTCGTGGTCGGCCTTGCGCAGCGCCTGCAGCGCGCCCACCAGGTTCCCCTCCTGCGGGACCGGCTCCGCGTCGCGCGCGGCGAGCGTTTCGGGCGTGGCCGGCGGCTTCGCGGCCTTGAGCGGCGGCGCGGGTGGAAGAAGCGAGGTGGGGCAGTCCGTGCGCGCGGCCGGGAGCGAGGCCAGGTGGCGCAGGCTGTTCGCCGACGCATCGCGGCGGGTGAGCGGCTCCAGCCCGAACAGATCCTCCAGCGTTCGCGGAACCGACGCGTGGTCATAGAGCGTGTGGTCGACCGTTCCCCGCGCGACCAGGGGCGACACGACCACCGCGGGAACCCGCACGCCGTACTGCTTGAAATCGAAGCCGAAGAGGTTGTAGCCGTACTCGGCATCGTCGCCGGGCGCCGGCGCGGGCGGCGGCGCAACGGAGTCGTACAGCCCGCCGTGCTCGTCGTAGGTGACCACCAGCAGGCTGGTCTCCCAGTAGGGCGAGTTGCGGATCGCCGAGTACACGCTGGCCAGCAGGTGCTCGCCCCCGTACACGTCGTCCATGGGGTGCTGCGACGACCCGCCCGCGTACGTCCCCGCGGCCAGGTTGCCGTAGTGGGGCTCGATGAAGGTGTACAGGTAGGGATACGGCCCCTGGAGATCGGGCCCGAGCCGCCGGACCGACTCGATCTCGGCGAGCGTGACGCCGCTCAGCGACGACACCTGCGGGACGGCGCCGACCGGCGAGCCGCACTGCGGATCGTCGCTGAACAGGCTCTGCTCGCAGGGGAAGCCGGTGCTGTCGTTGTAGAAGCGGTACGGGATCCCGGCCCGCTTCAGCGCGTCGTAGATCGAGCCGTTGGGGTACCGGAAGCCCTCCAGCGGGAGCTCCCACCCGATGATGCGTTTCGTCGTGGGGCTGGCGTCGAGCCCCGACGACGAGGCGCCGTGCAGGAAGAAGCGGTTGGGCCACGTGGGGCCGGGAAGCGACGAGAACCACTGGTCGCACACCGCGAACTCGGTGGCGAGCTGGTGCAGCACGGGGAGCTGCGTGGGCGTGGCGAAGCACGCCATCACGTCCACGATCTCCTGCTGAGCCGGCACCCCGGGCCCCTCCGTTTTCGAGGTCGCGTAGCTGGAGGCGAAGCCGGAGTTGTCGATGGGGGGGTAGGGACCGCCGGGGGGGTACGTCGCCCGGTGCCCGGCCAGCTGCTCCAGCACGTCGGGGAACTCGTGCCCGGGATCGGTGGGCATGGCCAGGGGCGCGCTGGTCTGCACCGCGTAGGTGTGGCCCTGGTACGTGTTCGAGTTCGCGGGGGTGGCTGCCCGGATCCCCGGGATCCCCGACATGGCCAGCATGTTGTCGAACGAATGGTTCTCGAGCATCACCACGAACACGTGCGTGACCGGCGAGTAGCGGGCGAGCCGGGTCATCCCCCCCTCGCATCCGCCGGAGGCCAGCGACACGTGGAAGGAGGTGGAGCTCACCGACAGCGTGAGCACCTGGCCGGCATCGGCGTGCTGCAGCGGGCACTCCGTCCAGAACGGGTCGTTAGTGGTGCCGGTGCTGACGTAGATTCCGGCCGACATCCCGTCCCGCACGCAGAGCAGCACCGACCAGTGGTCGAGAATCGTCGCCGAGTCCTGATCCGTTTCGAAGTGGACGGTGAGCGGGCCCACCGTCTCGCCGGGCGCGGCGTTCCAGGCTCCCCGTTGCGACCCGTTGCTGGAGTTGCTGTGGAAGAGAACGATCCGCGCGTTCCCCCCGCTCTCGTTCGAGATGTTCACCGTCGCCGTGCGTTGCGTCGCCATGGGCCGTCCTGGTGTCGGGGGCGTGGATCCGCCCGTTGCGGGCGGCGGTCGGTGGCAACGCTAGCGCGGCGGTCTCCCACTCCTCTCGTGGCGTTTCAATGTCCCCGTACCGCCGGGTCTCAATGCCTGCGCACCGGCGGGGATTTCGCGCCGTGGGGAGGGGACCCATCCGCGCGTCCGAACGCCCGGCCCTTGCCTCCGCTCCCTACATCCGTTTATCTATCGGGCTTCCTTTTGCGCCTGAATCCATAGCGATCACCTCTCGCTCTTCCCGCCGTCGATGGCAGTCTATCTCCTTCACCTTCTGGGCAGCCCCGTGATCCAGGGGCCGGATGGCCCCGTCACCGGGCGGGCGTCGTACCGGCGGCGGGTGGCGCTGCTGTCGATCCTGGCGCTGGCCCGCGGCCGTCCGGTGGGGCGCGAGCGCATCATCGGCCTCCTCTGGCCCGAGCATCCCTCCGACGGCGCGCGCCACGCCCTGTCCGAGGCGTTGTACGTGCTGCGGAAGGACCTTTCCGACGAGCTGTTCGTGCTGGTGGGCGACGAGGTGGCGCTGAACCCGGCGGTGATGGGGAGCGACGTGGCCGCCTTCGAGGACGCCGCCGGGGGGGCCCGCGCGGAAGAGGCCGCCGGCGCGTACGGGGGAGCGCTGCTGGACGGCTTCTATGTGGCGGATGCGCCCGAGTACGAGCGCTGGGTGGAGGGAGAACGCGAGCGCCTGGCCCACCGCTACGCTCAGATGCTGGAATCGCTGGCTCTGGCGGCGGAAGCCGGGGGCTGCTGGCCCGAGGCGGTGTCGTGGTGGCGCCGGCTGGCCACGCACGACCGCTACAGCTCGCGCGTGGCGTTGCGGCTGGTGCGCGCGCTCGACACTTCGGGCGACCGCATGGCCGCCCTCCGTTTCGCCGGCACACACGCCGTGCTCCTGCGCGAGGAGCTGGGGAGCGAGCCCGACGTGGAGCTGACCGGGTTCGTCGCGCAGCTTCGCGCCGATCCACCGCGCGCCGGCTTCCCGCCCGTGCCGGAGATGGGCGCGGCCACGCCACCCGGCCCCGGTGCACAGCCATCCACGCCGGCGCCCGGCTCACCGTCCGCGGCCGTGCCGGTTCGGGCATCCGCCGGCGCGCGGGCGGAGGTGGTCACGCATGAGCCGCGGATCCCGCCCTCCGCGCCCACCCAGTCTCAGGCCACGAAATCGACGGCCGCGGAGGAGCTCGCCCAGCCGCCGGAAGTGGCGGCCGCGAGCCTGGATCGGGCGCAGGCTGGAGGGGTGGAGGAAGCGCGGCCGGGCGCTCCCGCCGGGGCAGGGGAGGGGGGCGAGATGGAGAGCGGACCCTGGCCGCTCGTGGAGGCGGCGGCGGGCGGTGACGGAACCGTCCGCGCCGCCGCCCGTGGGGACGCCGTGACCGCGGGACGGGGACGGAGCCCACGGCGGATGTGGCGGAGTGCCCGCCGGTGGGGGGCGGTGCGGGTGGCGCTGGTGACGGCGGGGCTGGCGGCGTGCCTGATGGCGGCGCTGCTGCCGCTGGACGGCGCGCCCGGCCGGGCGGCGCCGCGCTACGATCCGCGGCGCGTCGCCGTGCTGTACCTGGACGACTACTCCGCGGGCGGGGAGCTGGCCTACCTCGCCAACGGCCTCACCGAGATGCTTGTCGACCAGCTCAGCCAGGTACAGGCGCTCGACGTGGTGTCGCGCAACGGCGTGAAGCCCTACCGCGAGCGAGCCGTTCCGCTCGATTCGCTCGCGGCGGGCCTGCGCGCCGGTACCATCGTGGAGGGGAGCGTGCAGCGTTCCGGCGACAGCGTCCGCGTGACGGTGCGGCTTATCGACGCCAACGCCCGGCTGCCGGCGGAAAGCCGCTCGCTCACCTTTCCCCTGGGCCCCGGGAGCCTGTTCGCGCTGGAAGACGGCGTGACGGACGAAGTCGCGCGACTGCTGCGCCGCCGCGTGGGGCGAGAGATCCACCTTTCGAACCTGAGCCGCCGGGCGCGCACCCCGCGTGCGCTGGACCTGGTGCTCCGGGCGGAGCGAGCGCGCGACGATGCGGCCCGCATCGCCCACGGCACCGGCGAGCGCGACGGGCGCGCGGCCTTGCGGATGCTGGGAGCGGCGGACTCGCTGCTGGCGGAGGCGGGGCGGGAAGACCCGGGCTGGCCCGAGCCCGCGGTGCTGCGGGGGTGGGTGGCGGTGGAGGGAAGCAGGCGGATGCGTGGCCCGTTGCAGATGGCGGCGCTCGACGACGCCCGCCGTTGGGCCGAAGCCGCGCTCCGGCGCGAGCCCGGCGGCGCGGCCGCGCACGAGCTGCGCGGGAGCGTGCTCTGGCGGATGGTGGTGGCGGCGCCCGACGCGGCGCGCGGCCAGCCGTGGCTCGCCCAGGCCGAGCGCGACCTGCGCGCCGCCGTGGCGGCCGACCCCGGCCGCGCCTCGGCGTGGGCCACGCTGAGCCAGCTCCTTCGCCTGGGAGGCGACCTGGCCGAGGCCGAGCTGGCCGCGCACCGCGCCGTGGAGGAAGACGCGTACCTGGACGTGCCCGAGATCGGCCCCGAGCGGCTGTACCGCGTCGCCCTGGCCCTCGGCGACTATCCGCGTGCCCGTCACTGGTGCGACGAGGGGCGCCGGCGGTTCCCCGACGACTTCCGCTTCCGCGACTGCGCGCTGGTGCTCCTGGCCCGCGATGCGTCCGCTCCGCCTTCACCCGATTCGGCGTGGCGCCTGGTGACGCAGGCGAACAGGCTGGACCCGCCCGCCGCCGCGGCCGCCGCCGGGCGCCCGTATCCGGCGGTGTTCCGGCAGATGATGGCGGCGGCGGTGCTGGCCCGCGCGGGAATGGGCGACAGCGCCCGGGCCGTGTCGGCCCGGGCGCGCGCCGGGGTGGAAGGAGACGCCGAGCTGCGGGTGAACTTCCTGTGGGACGACGCCTACCTTTCCCTTCTCCTGGGCGACCGTGCCCGCGCCGCCACCCTGCTGGACCGCTTCGTGGCGGCCCGCCCCGCCTTTCGCGAGTACGTGCTCCGCGAGCCGGCCTTCCACGGGGTGTGGCCGGCGCGTTGACCGGGTTACTTCGGGCCAGGGGGCGGCGGGCCCTGCCGATTCGGAACCAGCTCGACCTCCTCCGACCACGGGAGATGCCCCATCAACCCCAGTTCGGAAGACATGTACGTCTTCAGCATCTCGGCCGCGTACTCGGGCCCCACCACGTGAGAGTAATAGGGAATCACGAACTTCCTGACCGCCTCCGGGCTGTAGAAAAGGGCATCGTAGGTGTGCCCGTCGATCTCGATCGGCGGCCGCAGCTCACCGCCGATGCGCGGAGTCACCGAGATATGCGCCACCTCCGCCACCCTCACCGGCGCGAGTTCCGAGACGAACGGGCCGAAGATTCCGTATGCGACTCCTGGAAACTGCTTCGAAAGCTGCTCCACCAGATCCACCGCTTCCGGGTGGGTCGCGCAAGGAGCCTGGACGTCGAAGGGGCTGAGGTCGGTGGGATCCGGATCCGCCTCGTACCGGCACACCACGTAGAACTCTCCAGGCGTGAACGCGCCGTTGGCTGCCTCCGCCAGCACCCGGGCCAACGACGCGGTGATCGGTCGATCGAATGTTGCGGCCTGATTGCGGTGTGTCATTCCGTGATCTACCTCGTGATGGAAGCGAAAGAACGCCCCCGCGGAACGGCGAGCAGGTGCACATCGCCGTGGCAGACGCCGCGGCGAGGTCGATGCGCCCGCGCGTTCCGCTGGCGCGCCCGGACGTCGCAAGATCCGTGCGGAAAGGAGTGCATCGGCGGAAGCTTCGAACGCGGTCCGCGGACGGCTCCGCACCGGGGCCGCGCTGGGCGCCGCGGACGGCCCGGAGGTGGTGGCCAGTCATGCTGATTCCCAGTCGCTACGCGAGATGGGTGCGCTGACGGGCCCTTCCGGTGCGACCACGGTGCCACCATGGGCAAAACGAAGGGCCGGTGCGCCGGACCGTTGGGTCCGGCCACACCGGCCTGTGCGTTGCGGCGTGCGATCGGGCGGACGTGCGGATCTGCGTCTACCAGTGGTCTTCGTACGCGTGCCCGCACCCGCGGTTGCCGCAGGTGCCCGCGTTGCCTTCGTACTGCTTGCAGTTGCACTTGGAGCACGCACCATATCCCAGCCGGATCGGCGTCTCCTCGTCGACGATCACCTCGGCGGCGCCGGGCCGCTTCAGGACCGCCGCGCCTGCGCTGATCACGCCGGGGCGAAACGGTGCGGGATCGCTGTATCTGCGGGTTGTCGAGCTCATCTGGCCCCTCCTTTCCCGAGGGAATGAAAGACCTGCGCGAATCTTTGGCTCGTCCCGCCGCAACGCCGCAACACTGGCCGACGTGTGGAATCTAATTTCATCCCCGCCCATGCCCAACCATTTTGTGGGCGAGGTCCTTCGACATGGGCGTGCCGCGCCGCTGCAGTGCGATGATGGCCGGCCGCACCTTGTCGAATGCGCGTCCACCAACCCCGAGAATCGCCCGCAGCAACGTTCGGCGGCGCGACCTTCCGTAGGGCTACCGTGGCAGCCTCGCGGCTCTGGTCTCCCGGTTGGAGGGAACTGGTGGAACAGCCGCCGCGCGTACGGCGCCACCGACTCTCAGGTACCGCCGCTGCGCCTCGGCGTGCAGCGTCCCGAACGCCAGCGACGACTATCCCGACCCCGACACCCCCGTGAACACCACCAGCGCGTCGCGGGGGATGTCGACGTCCACGTTCTTGAGGTTGTGCTCCCGCGCCCCCCGCACCCGTACCAACGCCGCCGAGCGCGCCTGATCCGCCGCGTCCGGCGTCCTGCTGTCCTCGATTCTCATCCGGCCAGTCGGCGAGATCACGCCGGAACGTAGGTCAGCCTGATCACATCCTCGTCGATCCGATCATGGCTCACGAGCCGCAGCGGCGGCCGGGGACCGGCGAAATAGGGCGTGCCGCGACCAAGCACCACGGGGTGCAGGTAGATGCGATACTCATCGATCAGGCCAAGCTCGGTGAGGCTGTGCGCCAGGTCCGGGCCAGCAACTTCGATCTCCCCATCGACCTCGGCCTTGATCGCGCGGATCGCGGCCTCCAGATCGTCGCCGACCAGCGTGGCGTTGGGACCGACCGATTTCAACGAGCGCGAGACGACCCATTTCTGCTGGTTCCGCCACGCCGCGGCGAAGGCGTGTTTGTCTGCATCCCATTCAGGATGATCGTCGTCCCAGTACCGCATGAGCTCGTACACCCGGCGACCGTACACGCTGCCCGCCTGCCCCCGGGCCTCCTCGATGAAGTGGCGGAAGAGCGTGGGGCTTGGCCCGAACGCCATGTGGTCCACGTAGCCGTCCAGGGACTGGTTCATTCCGAACACGAGCTTGGCCATTCCCGATTCCTTTCCTCACGCGGCACATCCGCGCGGTTCTGATTGCGTTATTCGCTCCATTCGTTGGACAGCGCGCGGCTCCAGGTACCGCCGCCGGCCGTGGCGTACAGCGTTCCGAACGCCAGCGACGGCTTCCCCGACCCCGACACCCTCGTGATTCCCGGAGCACGGCTACTCACGAGAGCCGAAACGTACGCCGTTGAAGGTGTGCGTACAGCAGCTGCAGGACGGTGACAGATCCTCGGCCCGGAGATCCGGCTGGACGATCCGCAGGGATGCCATCGTCGTCGACGTACAGGCCGCTGAAATAGCTCGACTCTCCCACCCGCACCATCTCACGCCGCTCGTGCTCATTCCGCGCGACGAGCCAGAAGATGGGATCGGGGCGGTCGAGGCGAGCGGCCGCCTCACGATAGACGCCGTCCCACTCCGCGCCCACCCTTGAGAGCAGGAACCTGAACAGGGGCGTGTAGTCGAGCCCGCGCCGGTGCTTGCCGTGCATGGCGCCGCGCTCGGCATCGGAGCGCGCCAGCTCTGCCCGCCGCGCTCGATGGTCGCCACCCGTTGCGTGATGGACGTGATGCGTCTGGGTATTCACCTTCCGGTACAGCGGGTCCTTTCGCGCACCACGTGCCATGGTTCCCGGCGGAGATGATTGGAGCTCGCTCGCGAGCGTGGCTCGCACGGATTGCACAATCTGTGGCAGCCGCGGCGCAGTCCGCCACGGCTGCTTGGCGAGGGGGACGCAACCGCCGGCAGGAGGATGAGGGGCACCAGCTTCTTGAACGAAGAACCGGGGCAGTCCACGATGGCTGCCGCGGTTCTTCGTCACACCCTTCATCCATTCTCCGCGGACGTCCAGCGGACCCCTATGGATATCGATGCTCATCAAAACAGTTGACGAATATCGATAATCATGTTATCGATAATCAGTAAGCAGCATGAGTCCCTGACCGAACGGAAAACGATGCGCAACCCGTACCCCGATGCCCTCCCGGTGACCCGGAGAGTGCTGAAGATCCTGATCAGGCTAAACCAGCTGATGGGAGTCTTCATCCTGGCAGTGCTGGCCGCCTCCCTGGCCGCCGACGGCATGGTGCTGTCGGCGCTCAGCGGGGGGCTGACCGGCCGAAACCCCAGGCTTGTCATGGGGATGCGGCTGATCATGGTGCTCGGCCTGGCCGCGGTGCCGGTGACGCACGTGGTTCTCGCGCGGCTGCTGGTGATCGTTGAGACCGTTGCCAGCGGCGATCCGTTCGTCATCGAGAACGCCGCGCGCCTGAAGGCGATCGCCTGGGCGGTGCTGGGGCTGGAGCTGCTGCACCTGGGGGTGGGCGCGGTGGCCGCCAGCGTGTCGACGGCCGAGGCATCGCTCGACCTGGACTGGAACTTCTCGCTCACGCGGTGGCTGGCGGTGCTGCTGCTGTTCGTCCTCGCCCGCGTGTTCGAGCAGGGCTCGCGCATGCGTGAGGATCTCGCGGGGACGGTGTGACCGATGCCGATCATCGTGAAGCTGGACGACATTCTCTACGCGCGGCGGATGACGCTGACGGAGCTCTCCGAACGCGTCGGCATCACGCTGGCCAACCTCTCGATCCTCAAGACCGGCAAGGCCCGCGCGATCCGCTTCTCCACGCTCGACGCCATCTGCGCCGCGCTGCTGTGCCAGCCGGGTGACCTGCTGGAGTATGTCCCGGGCCCTCCCACCATCGACGACGACTGACCCCCCATCACCAACCCGAAGGAAGGTGTACCATGCCGGAAGTCTCGACGCTTCGCCTCTACGTTCTTCGCGGCACCTACCTGCTGATCGCGCTGTTGATGGGGCTGCAGATCTGGCCGCTGATCCTCCGCCATCCCACCGACGTGGAGCACATGAAGGGGGTGGTGCGGGCGATGCTCGGCGCCATCACGCTCCTGTCGCTGCTCGGCGTCCGCTATCCGCTCAAGATGCTGCCGCTGCTGTTCATCGAGCTGGCGTGGAAGACGATCTGGGTGCTCTCGTTCGGGCTCCCGCTCTGGTCGGCGGGCAGGCTGGATGCGGATACGGCCGAGACCATGAAGGCCTGTCTCATGGGTGTCGTCATCTTCCCGCTGGCGATCCCGTGGGGCTACGTGTGGCGGCACTACATCGCCGCGCCGGGAGACCCGTGGCGCGCGCCCGTGCCGCGGACCGGCGCGGTGGCCGATTCCGCGGCCTGAAAAGCGGACGGTCGCGGTCCCGTGGTGGTGGGGACCGCGGTGGGTGGCGATGCGGCGCGCCTTTAGCCATCCAAACGCGTGTCCACCACGAGAGCGACCTTGTAGTCCGCGACAAAAGCATTGTCGAGGATGTGCAAATCGTCGAGGAAGACCTGGAACTGCTTGTGGTCGGGATGCACAAGGTAGTTATCGCGCGCGGCTACGTTGTCGAAGGTGAACTGGTAGACGTGCGTGAAGCCCAGGTTCTTTCCTTCCGGGCTGTTGTTTACGCCGTGCTCAAACGATCGGATGCCGGGGATTTTCCTTGCCAGCGCTGTGAGCGCATCCGTCACCTGCTGAATCTGGCCCGCAGTCGCCGCCGCCGAGTACTTGAAGATCACGATGTGACGCACCTTCTTCATTGACGCCTCCAGGATCGGTGAAAACGACGGAGCACCAGCGTTTGCGCAACCTGCCCGGCTACCTTACAAAGACGCCCAGCCACCGCCGCAGCGGGCCGAGCGCCGCGCTCCGGTGTTACCGCGCGATGGACGTGCGCCGGCCCGGTTCCTCCCGAAGCGGACCGCTATGACCCTTCCGCTATCCAAACTGCGCCCGGAACGCGTCGAACTCTGCGCGCACCGCCGCGACCTCCGCCCGCAGCGTTTCGACCGTCCGCTCCAGCGCGGCGATCCGGTCGTCGTCCACGTCGGCGCGGGGAGGGCGAGGGCGGATGGCGGGCTCGTCCGGCGTTTCGGACGCGTCGGAGTGCGGGGGCTCGCCGCTGAGGAGGTGGGTGTAGCGGACCTCCTTCTGGCCGGGGCGGCGGGGGAGGCGGGTGACGAGCGGCTCCGGCTCCCGCGCGATCAGCGACCGCAGCACCTCTTCCAGCTCGGGGATGTCGGCGAACGAGGCGAGGCGGGCGGTGCGCGCGTGCAGCTCGCCCGGCGTCTGCGGGCCGCGCAGCATCAGCACGCCCAGGACGGCGAGCTGGCGGGGGTCGAGCTTCCACTCCTCGGCCAGCAGGTGCTGGAACTTGGTCACGCGCGAGCCCACCGGCTGGATCTGGTGCAGCAGGCCGGCGCGGCGCAGCACGATGATGTGGTGCGTGGCCGTGTCCTCGTCGAGCCGCATCACCGGGTCGCGGTTGGTGCTCTGGTTGCACGCCGACAGGAGCGCGTTCAGCGAGAGCGGATAGTACTCCGGCGTCGTCACCTCCTTCTCCAGGAGAGCGCCGAGGATACGCACTTCGACATCCGTGAGCGGTGGGTTCACGACCGGTCTCCTCCGTCCTGAATCATCGGTCCGATGGTCTCCGGGGGGCCGCACTGACCAAGGGTGGCGCCGCTCCCCGCGCGCTCCCAATCTCCAACCCGCCGCCGAGCCGCGCCACCCGCCCCCGCAATCTCCTCGATCCCCACCCGTCTGCCTTCTCCCGGGCCATCCGCTCGTCCGTGGCGCGAAGCCGGCTCCCGCGCGGCGCGGGGAGATGCCCGCAACTTGCGTGTCGGCTCATCCTGGGCCGTCGGGCGTTCCCGCACACCGGCAGATGCTCATGGACAAACCGGAGCCGTACTCGCGCACAGCCAAGCAGGAACAAGAGGAGATCGACGCCGATGTGCGCCGAACGGCGGAACGGGAACGCCAGCTCAACGAAGCGCGGCGGCAGGATTTCGAAGACGAGCGCCGCGCCAGCGAAACGGAGCGTTGGCGCATGGAGGCGGATCGCGAAGTGGCCGAGTCCCAGCGCGACTTGGCCGAGGAATCCCGAGAGGTGGCGGAACGCGTCCGCACAGCCGCGTCGGGAGGAGAAAGAACCACGGCGGAAGCGATGCGCCTGCTCGTGGAGGATGCCCGGCGGAGTGCGGAGGCAGTCCGGCGTGACGCGCTCCATGCCAGCGCCATCATGGAAGACATTCGCCGGCTCCATGCCGAAATGACGGACGGGGCGGGCGGGTCGCTCCTCCCAGCAGCGGAAAACGGGCTCCCCCGGGGAGCCTCGGACTGCTGGGGATAATCGGCGCTGACGGCAGCGAACACGAAGGCTTGCGGCGTACGCGGAACGCGCCGCGCACCGCACCGGCGGCTTATCCGCTCCGGTGACGCGCACATCGCCTCTCCTCCGCTCGTTCTTCTGGCGAGCCCGATTCAGACGGGCGGATCCGCGTACGCAATCCGCGTGGCCTCCGGTATTTTGTAGCGGAAGTGGCTTCATCCCCCGATGCGAGCCGGGCCTGGGGCGCCTTGTCGGAGCGAGGCCGGGACGCTAATCTCCGGAGGCTGTACCTCCCGCCGCCGTACCGCTCATCCCCGTTTCATCCCATGAATTCCAACGAGGTCGGTTCACTCGTTGCCGTGATCGGCCTGCTGAGCCAGACCGGCACCGCGGTTCTCCTGGCATTCCTCTTCGCGGCGCTCCTGCGCAGCCATCCACGGCCGCAATCCTACTTCCGCCAGTGGACGCGGGGGTGGTTCGCGCTCGTCATCGCCCTGGCGGCGGTGGGGGCGCAGTATGCCTTCCCGCGCGTGATGGCGACCGAGCCGCTGGCCCCGCGCGCGGCGAACCTGGTGTACCAGGCGGGGAAGCTCGTCTTCGTCTCCTGCCTCCTGGCCGGTACCCTGAACTACGCGCGCGGGTGGCGGCCGCGCGCCTTCCTCCGCTGGGCGATCCCCGCCGCGCTGGCTTACGCGCTGGTCAGCGCCATCCTCTCGGGGCCGTTCCTGAACGCGGTGATGGTGTTCCAGACGCCGCTGGTGGTGGGGCCGTTCCTGGTGTGCGGATGGCTCCTGCTGCGCTCGCCCGGCTCGAGGGGGACGCTGGGGAGCCGCACGACGGGGGTGGTGTTCGTGGCCATCGCGGCGCTCTGGGTGCTGTACGGCGTCGCCTTCGCCTTCGAGGGAGTTCCGGCGTGGAGGCCACCGGACGGCCGCCTCTTCTTCCTCCTCCGCTACAACAGCTTCTTCGACCTCATCCTGCAGGTGCTGCTGGGGTACGGGATGGTGGTGCTGCTGATGGAAGACGTGGGGCGCGAGAACGCCGACGCGCGGAGCCAGCTGGCCATGGCACACGACCGCCTGAGGCAGCTCTCCCTGTACGACCCGGTGACCGGGGCGATGAACCGCCGTGCCTACGAGGAGGGCGCGGCGCTGGAGGCGATCGGCGCGCGCTACGGCACGGCGCTGATGCTGGACATGGACAACCTGAAGGTGGTGAACGACACGCGCGGCCACGCCGCCGGCGACGAGCTGCTCCGCTCGCTGGTGGAGACGGTGCGCCGCTGCGTCCGGCCGCTGGACCGCGTTTATCGCTGGGGCGGCGACGAGTTCCTCCTCCTTTTCCCCGCCGCGCTCCCCGAAGAGGTGGTCCCGCGGGTGCGCGACGCGATCCGCGCGCGGGCGGAGCTGGAGGTGAGCCTGGGCGCCGCGGCGTTCAGTGGCGCGGACGACCTTCCCGCCGCCATCGAGCGCGCCGACCGCGCGATGTACGAGGAGAAAACACGCAACCGGTTGGCGCGCGAGCGCGGCGCCGGCCCGCCGCCCGCCCAGGTGGCCGCCGCGCGCGACGAGGCCGTGGGCGGGGTCGCCTGACGGGCGCGTCCGCGTCCGCAAGTCGGGTGGCTTGGCCCGACAGCAAGTCTGGTGGCCGGGGCACGTCCTCTGGTCTGGTGGCCGGGCCCGCTGACCGGCGGCTGAAGCCGCAGCAACAACCACGACAAGCCTCGCAAACCGCGCGAGGCTTCACCCGCTCGGCGGCAGAGCCGGACGCGGAGCTGAACCGGGAGGAAATCCGGGAACGCCCACATTGGTGGAGCGGAAGCGGCTGCTGGCGGCCAGCGGGGCCGTGGTGAAGGCGGCGTGGCGCATCCACAACAAGGTCTTGGCCGTGGTCGATCGCCGGATCTGCGAGGGAGGCCGCCGGACGTGCCGCCGTGGCCGGTACCGCCGCCAGGGTGCGGCGAAAAACAGCGGCGGGCCGAGTGCACCGGCCCGCCGCGTCGTTCTTCCCCCGGGGCGGTTGCAGGCTGTTCCCTGTTCCCTGTTCCCTGTTCCCTGTTCCCTGTTCCCTGTTCCCTGCAGTTCACGCCGACGTGCAGTCGTACGGGTCCGTCGTAACCGGCGGGACGGGCGACGTGCCGTTGGCGCGGTTTCCGGCCTTGGTCTCGATCACGATCCCCGTGTAGTACTTCTTGAGGATCTGGTCATAGGTGAGGCCGGCGCGCGCCATCCCCACCGCGCCCGTCTGGGCCATCCCCGCGCCGTGGCCGTTGCCGCCGCCGTAGGCCTTGTAGCCGGTCAGGTTCCCCGACGCGTCGGTCACCCGGTCGATCACGAAGAGGGTGCTGGGGAGCATCGTGGGCACCCCGGCATTGATGTACTGCATCGCCGAGCGGATCGCCGTCCCCGTCTCGGTGAAGGTGCCCGCGTCGGTCACGAACTGGATCTGCGTGACCCGGCCGCTGGTGGCGTTGCGCGTGACGACGTTGATGGCCGTCACGTTCCCCACGGGCTTGTTGGCGAAGTCGCCGATCACGCAGCTCATCTGCGCCATCGTCCAGGTGTAGCTCCAGCGATGGTAGGTGTGCCAGCTGGCGTACGCGCCCGTCCAGGCGGGGGTGCGCAGGTCGTTCAGCAGCGCGGTGGTGGAGGGGAGCTCCTGCCCCGCGGGCGCGTCCCACACGCTGCGCAGGTACGGCTCGGTCACGCTGAACACGTCTTCGCTGTTGCTGGTCTTGCCTCCGCTGGTGGCGTAGAAGAGCGCGTTGATCAGGGCGCCACCGTAGGTCATCACCAGCCCGGCGGTGGCGTTGACGGCGCTGGTGCTGATGGACTGCTCGGCCGCGGCGCCGCCGTACACCTGGTCCTGAACGGTGGCCAGCAGGTCGTACCCGTTGTTCCAGTGCTTGCCCAGGTTCGCCATCGCGTAGGTGCGCGCGGCGATGGCCTGCGCCTTCTGCGCCTCGGCCTCGGGGTACTGCGAGGGGCCCAGCTCGCGCGGCACCACGCCGTAGAGGTACTCCTCCATTCCCACCTCGTCGATGCCGGCCAGCGTCCCCGCCGCGTTCTGCATCACCTCGGCCACGCCGCGGTACTGCGTGGTGCCGCCGATCAGCACCCGCGCGGTGGACGCCACGGTGATGCGCGGCGGGTTGCGCGAGCTGGCGGCCGTCCCCGTGGTCTTGGTGGTCACGTAGCGCGGCTCGTTGATGGTGGCGTTCACCGTCTTCCACAGCGCGTCGGTGGTCGCCAGGCCGGCGTTGATCACGTTCTGCTTGTAGGTGGCCTCGGCGGTGGCGTCGATGGGCAGCGGCCGCTCGCCGATGTACACGCGCCAGCAGCCCGCCGTGCTCACGTATTCCCAGGCCGAGGGGAAGCCCGCCGCCGTCCCCGCCGCCACGCGCTGGTCGCGGTCGGCGGCGCTGGTGGTGCACACCACCTGCAGCCGGCGGTTGTTGGTGGCCACGGGGTACCCCGAGTTCCAGGTGACGGTCACCTGCTCGTTGGCCAGCCCGGAGACCAGGTACGCGCTGGTGCCCTTCTCGCGCACGTCGTACCCCACCGTGGCGCCGATCTTCACCGACGAGGCGGCGGGGACGATGCCCACGCGGACCTTCCCGGTGTACGGCTCCAGGGTGTTTGCGCGCGGCCCGCGCGGGGAGAGCGCGGCGGACGGCGTAGTCGGCTCTCCGGAGCATGCCGCCCCTGCAAGGATGACGGCCGCGAGGAGCGCGAGCCGGGTGGTTCGTGAGCGCATGAGCCCGCCTTTCCGAGCGAGGAGAAAACGGTGGGTCTCCCCCTGGACGGAAATCCTGGATGGTGGGGAGGATGTGCGGCAAAGGTAGAGGATGACGGATGCCCCGCGCCAGCGGCATGCGCGGTGTACCGGCGGCCGGCCGGCCCTGGGCGCGACAGCACGAAGACCCTCGTCTCCGGCCGGGACGGGGGTCTTCTTCATCGGCCGCCTCTCGCGACGCCCTCCCGGCGCGGTCGCGCGCGTCCTACACCGCGATCGCCTCGTACCACACGTCGGTGTCCGGTGTCCCTGCCACGCTGGGCACCCAGTGTACCCCGTCGTTCGATTCTTCCACGTTGTAGATCCGCGTTCCGCCCAGCGCCAGCCATTCGAACTCGGCACCCCGGTCCCAGTCGGGAGGGATGATGGTCGCGAGCACCTCGTTCCGGGCCTGCTCCGGCATCTGGAGCAGTGTGGCCGTGAGCCACGCCCCGAGCAGCGGGTCTCGGGACAGGTCGTGCTGTCCCTTCCAGACGTCGCTTCGCCAGATGTCGAACCGGAATACGACCGTGGGATTCATCCCCATCCCCCAGTTGGCGTCCGCTGCCGAGCTCGTCATCGACACATACTTGCTGTGGGGAGCTTCCACGGGATTCGTGATGGCCGAAGAGCTCTGGCTGTGCAGGTTCCGGAGCTCCCGTTCATAGTCGCCGATGTCGCGGGGCTGGGTGATGAACGCGCGCGTGTCGGCCTTCAGCGGCTGATGGAGAAGCAGCCACTGCTGCCGGTTCGTGGAGGGCTGGTACTGCTCGCGGTACTGTCCGTTGCTCACCAGCCAGCCGTTGCGCATGGACCTGCACTGCCATGGGACGTTGGTCGCGCGCATCAGCTTGATCATGATGTCCGGGCCGTGATAGCTCTTGTTCTTCCATGCCATGATGCCCTGCCGGAGTGGGAATGGGGGGACGATGCAAAGCCCGCGAGGCCGGTCGGCCTTCTCGCCCGCGATCGGAGTGGAAGAGGATCGGCGGGTGCGGGGCGAGGTGCCCGTTCGCGATAATCGTGGAGGGAACGGACGTTGTCCTTCGCTCGAAGCTAACCGTAAATCGTCCGCAAACACAGGCCGGTGATCGAACGTCCCAGCCGTCCTCATGGAGCACGACGGGCGGCCCTCCTGGGAAGTGCGGCTCGCGATCCGGGCCGGCCCTGCCCCTTCGCCTGCTTCGCGACCTTTTGACAACGGCGCATCTCCGCCGCACGATTCAGGAACCCCGGAGCGCGGCGGCGTATCGCCATCGCCTCCATCCTTTCCGGAAATATTTCAGTGCCGGAGACACGACCGTGAAGAAGCTCATGCTCAACCCCGCGGCCCTGCGCGTGGAATCGTTCGATGCGGGCGAGGCGAAGGCGGTGGCGGGGACGGTGCGGGCGCACGAGGGCACCTGGGGCGAGACCTGCGTCACCCAGTGCGCCACCGGCCCCTGCGACTGCATGATCACCATCGAATTCGGCTGCTGACCCGCGGACGGCCTGAATGCGAAGCGGGCGCCGCATTTCCACGCGGCGCCCGTTTCCGGCACTCACTACTTCCGTACCCCCGTACCCCCGTACCCCCGTACCCCCGCACCTCCGCACCTCCGCACCTCCGCACCTCCGCACCTCCGCACCTCCGCACCTCCGTACCCCCGTACCGCGGTCAGAAGTCGGCGTTCCCCGGCGTGCGCGGGTACGGGATCGCGTCGCGGATGTTGGCGATGCCGGTGGCGTACTGGATGGCGCGCTCGAAGCCCAGGCCGAATCCGGCGTGCGGCACCGTCCCGTACCGGCGCAGGTCGCGGTACCACCAGTAGCCCTCGGCCTCCAGCCCCATCTCGGCCATGCGCCGGTCCAGCACGTCGAGCCGGTCCTCGCGCTGCGAGCCGCCGATGATCTCGCCGATCCCGGGGGCCAGCACGTCCATGGCGGCCACGGTCTTCCCGTCGTCGTTCAGGCGCATGTAGAACGACTTGATCTCGCGCGGATAGTTCAGCACCACCACCGGGCGGCCCACCAGCTTCTCGGTCAGGAAGCGCTCGTGCTCGCTCTGCAGGTCCATCCCCCACTCCACGGGGAACTCGAACTTCTGCCCGCTCTCCTGCAGCCGCTTCACGACCTCGGTGTACTCCATCCGCTCGAAGCTGCTCTGGACGAAGCCCTCGAGCCGCTTCACGCACCCGGGGTCCACGCGCTCGGCGAAGAACGCCATGTCGTCGGCGCGCTCGTTGAGCAGGTCGGTGAAGATCGACTTCAGGAAGTCTTCCGCGAGGTCGGCGTCGTCGTTCAGGTCGGCGAAGGCGAGCTCGGGCTCGATCATCCAGAACTCGGCCAGGTGCCGGCTGGTGTTGCTGTTCTCGGCGCGGAAGGTGGGGCCGAAGGTGTACACGCGGCTGAGCGCCATGGCGTACGCCTCCACGTTCAGCTGCCCGCTCACCGTGAGCGACGCCGAGCGCCCGAAGAAGTCCTGCGCGAAGTCGACCCCGCCCTCGGGCGTGCGCGGGAGGTTGGCCAGGTCCAGCGTGCTCACGCGGAACATCTCCCCCGCGCCCTCGGCGTCGCTGGTGGTGATGATGGGCGTGTGCACCCAGAAGAAGCCGTGGCGGTCGTAGAAGCGGTGGACGGCCATGGCCATGCTGTGCCGCACCCGCGCCACCGCGCCGAAGGTGTTGGTGCGCGGCCGCAGGTGCGCCACGGTGCGCAGGAACTCCATGGAGTGCTGCTTGGGCTGGATCGGGTAGGTCTCCGGGTCGTCCACCCAGCCCAGCACCTCGATGCCGGTGGCCTTCACCTCCACCGGCTGCGGCCGGCCGGGGGTGGGCACCAGCTCGCCGGTGACAACCAGAGAAGCGCCGGCGGAAAGCCGCAGCACCTCGTCCTCGTAATTGGGAAGCTCCTTCCCCGCGACCACCTGGATGGAGGCGAAGGCCGAGCCGTCGTTCACGTTGATGAACGAGATGCCGGCCTTGGAGTCACGGCGGGTGCGCACCCAGCCGCGCACGGTGACGGTGCTTCCGGGCTCGGCGGCGCCGGAGAGCAGCTCCTTGATGGTGGGGTGAAGCATCGTGCCCTGGGGTGAACGGTCCGGTTGATGGCGTGGGGACGCGAGCGCCCGGCGCGCGTGAGGTGCGCGCCGGGCGCAGATCGATCGGCATCGAGGACCAGGTACCAGTACCGCGATGCTTGACGGTACTATACAAGATCGGCGGCGGGGGCGCACCTCCAGCCGGAGATACGGGTTCGTCGCTCTCGTCCGGCTTGGCCAACAGGTGCGCAAGTGCGTGAGTGCGTACCTTTGCCGGTGACGGGCAGCTGCGGCGGTGGATGACGGTTGCTGTTCACTCGTGCCGGACGTGAAGCAACTGCGTTCGAATCCGGAGCCTTACAACGCGCTATCCTTGCCGGGGATAGTGATGCCGCGCGGAAAGAAAGGTGACGAACTCCGCTGTCACGTCGTACACCACGCGGTCGGCGCGGGTGAGGCGGCGCGACCAGAGGCCCTGCAGGTCGTGCTTCAGCGGCTCCGGCTTGCCAATCCCGCGGAACGGGTCGGACACTGTGGCGCTGACGATCCGGAGTAGCTTGCGGTGAACGGCGGGGTCGTGCCCGGCCCAATAGTCGGCGTCGGCGGCGAAGTGGTCGGTCAGGCGGATCTTTCGCGGTGGCTGCTCGCGCGGGGTCTGCTTCCGCTTACGCTTCGGACTCACGTCCGTACCGGCCGTAGAACTCGTCGAGCGTGAGCTCGTGCGTGCGGCCGGCGGCCAGGTCCTCGCGGGCCTGCCGAAGGCGCGCGGCCATCTCGGGGTTTGCCAGCAGGTACTCCGTGTCGCCGCGGGGCCGCGTCCGGCGAAGCCCCAGGTTCAGGCGCAGGGAGGTGGGTGTACGGCTGGTCTCCAGTCGCATTCGTTTTCTCCGGGGCATGGTCCACTACCTCGCGAGCGATCTGGACGTTAGTAGCACCGGCGGGAGCGCGTCAAGTGCTTCGATTTACTAGAGATACGCCTGTCCCCCCGCTGGCGCAATCGGCTCTTCTGCCGCGCCGACGGCGCCAGCGGCGGCACACTGTGGCGCGGCGGGCGCACCATGGCGGGGCAGGGAAGCGGCGCAATCCGGGGGCGGCTTCCGCCGGGGGCGGGCGGGCGATAGGTTTGGTCAAGCTTCGGCCCGGCTCCCACGCACCCCGTAAAGGTGAATGCCCACACCGCATCCGTCCGACCGACCGTCGCCGTACAGCGTCCTGATCGCCACCATCTTCGCGATCCTGCTGCTGCTGTTCGTGTACAGCGTGGCCGACGTGCTGCTGATGGTGTTCGTGGCCGCGCTCTTCTCGCTGTACCTGGGGGGGATCGCCGACTTCCTGCAGGGGCGCTTCAACATGCCCCGCGGGCTGGGGCTGGCGGTGGCGATGGTGATCACCATCCTGCTGGCCGCCGGGGTGGTCAGGCTGGTGGTGCCTCCCGTGCTGCAGCAGACGCAGGAGCTGATCTCCACCCTTCCCAACCAGATCACCGGGTGGACGGCCAGCCTGCGCGAGCTGGTGGCGCGCTATCCCGTGCTGCAGCAGCTGATCCACCCCGACGAGGTGCAGCGGCAGCTGGCGGGCCTGGCCACGCACGTGTCGAGCGTGGTGCCGGCGGTGCTCAACTTCCTGCACGGCTTCATCGACCTGAGCGCCATCCTGGTGATGGGGATCTACCTGGCCAGCCGCCCGGAGCTGTACCGCGAGGGGATCATCGCGCTTGCGCCGCCGGTGCACCGCGAGCTGGTGCGCGACATCCTGGCCGACCTCAAGCGCAGCCTGCGCGCCTGGATCGGCGGCCAGATGATCGCCATGGTCACGCTGGGGATCCTCACCTGGATCGGGCTGGAGCTGCTGAAGGTGCCGTTCGCGCTGGCGTTCGGCGTGTTCACCGGCGCGGCGGTGCTGGTGCCGTTCTTCGGCTCGCTCCTCTCCACGCTCCTCCCGGCGCTGATGGTGATCGGCTCGGGCGGGCTGGGGCAGGCGCTGCTGGTGGTGCTGCTGGGCGTGGTGATCCACGTGATCGAGGGGAACATCATCCACCCGATCGTGATGGAGCGGCGGGTGCACCTGCCGCCGGTGCTCTCCATCACCAGCGTGCTGGTGATGGGCGAGCTGCTGGGGCTGATCGGCCTCCTGGTCGCCGTTCCCGTGCTGGCGACCACGATCGTGATCGTGCGCCGCATCTACGTGCACCGCCTGCTGGAGGGGAAGGGCTTCCGCCGCTTCGTGCGCGACGCGCCCACCGAGATCCGCCTCCCCGAGGGCGTGCTGCGCATGGACCCGGCGGTCGTGAGCATCCCCGGCATCCTGGAAGAAGCCGGCGCCGCCCCACGATGATCATCACCGGATGAATGACGGCCTGGGTGCGCGGGTGCCGTTGACGCACTCGCGCACTCACGCACTCACGCACTCACGCACTTGCGCACCTGTTCGCGGCGCCGGCCGGAGAGACGATCCCGCGCCGCGCGTAACCGCCGACTCCACAACGACATCGATCGCATGCTCGACGCGAAGGACGCGCTTTCCAGCTATCGCTACTTGGTGCTGGCCGAGGGGATGTTCGGCCCGCAGACGAGCAAGACGGCCAACAGCGCCGTCCGCTACCTCCCCGAGCGGGTGGTGGCCGTGGTGGACTCGCGCCAGGCCGGGCGCACGGCGGGCGACGTGCTGGGCTTTGGCGGCGCGATCCCGGTGCTGGGGACGGTGGAGGAGGGGCTGGGCCGCGGCGCCACCGCGTTGCTGGTGGGGATCGCGCCGCAGGGCGGGCAGCTCCCCGCGAGCTGGCGCCCGATGCTGAACGCGGCGATCGACGCCGGGCTGCACCTGGTCAGCGGCCTGCACTTCCACCTGTCCGACGACGCGGAGCTGCGCGAGCGGGCGGCCGGGCGGGGCGTGGAGATCCACGACCTGCGCAAGCCGCCGGAGGAGCTCCCCGTCTCCACGGGAAAGGCGCGGCTGGTCGATTCGCTGGTGGTGCACACGGTGGGGACCGACTGCAACATCGGGAAGATGACGGCGGCGCTGCAGATCCGTGATTCGCTGGCGGGGCGCGGGCAGCGCGTGGGGTTCGCGGCCACGGGGCAGACGGGGATCCTGATCGAGGGGTGGGGGATCGCGGTGGACGCGGTGGTGGCCGACTTCGTGGGCGGCGCGGCCGAGCAGCTGGTGCTGCGCGCGGCCCAGGGGAACGACGTGGTGCTGGTGGAGGGGCAGGGCTCGCTGGTGCACCCCGGCTACTCGGCCGTCACGCTCGGCCTGCTGCACGGCTCCATGCCCGACGCGATGATCCTGTGCCACCAGCCGTCGCGCGCCTGCCCGTGGAGCTACGGCCGGCACTACGACTGGATGCGCCTGCCCAGCGTGCCGGAGATGATCCGCATCTGCCAGGACGCCATCGCCCCGCTGCGCCCCGCGCCGGTGATCGGGATCGCGCTGAACACGTGGGACCTGACGGACGAGCAGGCTCGCGACGAGGCCGCCCGGCTTCAGGATCTCACCGGCCTTCCCGCCGTGGACCCCGTGCGCCACGACCCCGCGCCGCTCACCGACGCCATCCTCGCCGCCGCGGAGCGGAAGCAGGCCTCGCGCGCCACCGCCGTGTCCTAGCGTCTCCGGCACGGCCGGACTCGCGCCGTGAATGTGGGATCGTGGCGGGAAGGGCTCCGCTTTTTGAACCAGGATCACCTCGGCCGTGACCCAATTTGCCGACCGCCGCATTCCAAGAGGATCAGACCAGCCGCCGCAGCGTGATCGTCACCTCGCGCGTCTCCGCGCCGCGGCGGAGGGTGAGGCGGCGGGTGGCGCCGGGGGCGGAGCGGAAGGTGGCGCGCAGGGCGTCGAACTCCTCGGGGCGCGCGGGGGCGCCGTCCACCGCCACCAGCACGTCACCGGTCTCGATGCCGGCTTGAGCCGCCGGGCTCCCCGCCACCACGTAGGTGACGGTGACAGGCTCGCCGGGCGCGCCCATCACCGACATCCCGCTCATGTCGTTCTCGAACGGCGCGTCGAACCCCGGGCCGGTCTCGAAGATCACCCGCGAATGCGGGTAGTCGATGAACATCCGGGTGCGGCGGAAGACGGGGGCGCCGATGGTGCCGTCCACCATCGTGCTGCCGAAGAAGCCCTCGGGCCGCAGCGCGATCCCCGCGGTAGGCGCGTTCACCCGCAGCGCGCCGAGCGAGGCGGACTCGAGCCTCGCCACCCGCCCCACCATGGTGCCGCCCACGCCCGTGCCGATCGGCGCGTCGATGCCGGGGAGGGCAGCCAGGTTGTGCGCGGCCGCGAAGGGCGCCACCAGCCGCACCGCGAAGTTGGCCGAGCCCAGGTCCAGCACCATCCGCGCGGTGACCGGCGGGCCGCCGGCGGGGGTGAGGGTGGCCTGCACCACGGGGATGCGGTACTGCGTGTTCACCGGCACCTCCACGCCTCGACCGCTGTAGCTCCAGCGGGCCGGATCGTACAGGCGCAGGCGCTGGGCGGCGTAGTCGATCTCCACCACGTAGCGCGCCAGGAAGTCGTAGCCGATGGTGCCGTGCATGTAGGCTCCGCGGGCGCGGTGCACGGCGCCCAGCGGGATCAGCACCATGTTGGTGGCTCCCAGTTCCACGTTGCCGACGCGCACGGAGTCGGCCTGGCCGATGCTGGAGCGCACGCTTTGCGAACCCTGCACCTGCGCGCCGGTGGACACCACGCGCACGTGCGCCGCGGTGTCGGCCCAATCGGCGTCGAGCGACGACATGCTGGAGCCGGTGTCCAGGGCAAGCCAGCCTTCGTGCCCGTTCACGCCGGCGCGCAGCATCACGTGGTCGCCGCGCAGCACGAACGGGATCTCGGCCACGAGCGCGCCCGCGCGGGCGGTGCTCGCCTGCACCGGCGCCTGTGCGTGCATCCGAATCGCCGCCGCCGGCATCAGAAGGGAAAGGGAGAGCAGGGGCAGAACCTTCAGGGGGAGATCCATGGTAGCCTCGGAGGAGGAAATGTGAACGCGAGTTCGCATCTATAATGTGAACGACCATTCACATCTGTCAAGCACCTCGCTCGAGAGTGGCAGGATCGACCCAACGAAACCCGCCGCCCTCCGAGATCCGGAAGGCGGCGGTCGCCGTTTTTCAGGCTGTTCCCTGTTCCTATTCCCGGTTCCCTGCAGGTTCTACCACTGAACCGACCCCTGCTTGGACGTATCCACGTTCTCGGTCTCGCCGGTGCCGAAGAAGTACTCCTCGGTCTGGTCGGAGAGGAACTTCTTGGCCTCGGGATCGCGCACGTTCAGGCCGTAGTGGTTGATCAGCGCGGTCTGCCGCTGCAGCCACGTGGCCCAGCACACCTGGCACACCTGCGCGTGCAGCTTCTTGCCCAGCTCGTTGTTGAACGGCGCGAAGGCGAGCCCGGCCCGGGTCTCTCCACAGCGCACGCACGTGACGTCGGCCATGTCTTCTATCTCTCGCATTCGATTGACGGTTGCGCGCACCCGGCGCACCCGCGGAATATACCCCGGGACGCAAGAAGCGTCCAACAGCAGAGGGAGCAGGGGACAGCGCGGGCGGTCGGCGCCGCGTCCGCTGCACCGCGTCTACCGAAGAGAGCTGGATGGCTGAACCGATTCCCGCGCGGCTGAGCGGCGACGGGCGCACGGCCACGTGGAACCCGGCGATGACGCGCGCCGCGCACGTGATCCTCCGCGTCCGCCGCGACGATGGCGGGGTGGAGGAGCGGCGGTCGATGAACAGCGGCCGCGCCAGGGTGCGCGAGGGCGAGCGGATCGAGGCCGTGGTCGCCGGAGACGGGTAGCGGTGCGGCTGCCGCGTGTGCACGCACTGACTTCCGTGCAGTGCCGCGGGTGCGATGCCCAGTGGTGCCTCCCCGCGAGGCGGCGGCGCCCTGAATCGGGCCACGCGCCGCGGTGGCAGGGCTCCCATGCGGCCGGGGGGAGAGTGGAAACACGAATGTCGCTTTCCGGGGGCGGGGCGGGTATCTTTCACTCCTACACTTGCGCTGCCCGGCCTTGAACCGGGCCGATCTCTTCAAAGGCCACCCGGCGCCGGTGGCTCTCCTTTCCCTGGCGGGTGCACATGGCGAGCAAGGTTTCGATGGAATGGCTGACCCAGCGCGTGGAGAACGCACCCACCTCGTACCACCGCAACCTTCCCGACATGGCCGCGCTTCGCATCCGCATGGCATGGCAGAAGCTGAAGCGCAAGGCCGAGGAGGGCGACGAGGTGTGGGCCTTCGAGAACCCGTCGAACACCTGGAAGCGTATGGGGAAGCAGACCGGCTACGCCATCATCCGTGAGGGAGAGATCGTGGAGAGCGTGGTGGTGCTGAACGAATGAGGCGCCGGTGCCGGGCTCCCCGGCATGTGCGTTGCGGCGGTAAACGTGTTAGATTGTATACAGAGCCGGTTTCCTGGGGATCCCACAGCCCGGAGGTGCGTGAATGCACGGCAACAAACAGGCTTATGAAGCGGCGTTCGAGCGCGCGCGCCAGGGCAAGGCGGCGCGCAACCTGTGGGAAACGATCCTGTCGCCGCTCGAAGACACCTACACGCGCGATTCACGCGAGCGCGGCTGGCGCGACGGCAAGGCTGCGCTCGAGGCGCAGGAGGCGGCCGGAACGCCCGTAACGGAAGCATAGAACCAAGCGAGCCCCGGCCTTCAACCAGCCGGGGCTCGTCTGCTTCTCCGCTGTCCACGCCGGCTCGCGCGAACGCGGGCCGGCTTTGGCGCATCCTCCAGGCGCCCAGTGCCTCAGCGGGCGCGGCGAGCGCGGGTGAGCACGCGGTCGAGCGCGCCCGCGAAGGCCTGCTTCTCACGCGGGCCGTACGGGCGCGCGCCGCCGGTTTCCACGCCGGAGCCGCGCAGGCCGTCCATGAAGTCGCGCACTGCCAGCCGCTCGCCCACGTTCTCGGCCGAGTACTCGTCGCCGCGCGGGTCGATCACGGCCACGCGCTTTTCCACCAGCGCGGCGGCCAGCGGGATGTCGGCCGTGACCGCCACGTCGCCGGGCGCGGCGTGGTCGGCGATGTAGCGGTCGGCCACGTCGGGGCCGCCCTCCACGCGCACGGCGGTGACGAATGGGTTCCCCGGCGGCGGGGTGAGCCGCTGGTTGGCCACCAGCACCGTCTCCATCTCCAGCCTCTTCGCCGCGCGGAAGACGATCTCCTTCACGTCGCGCGGCGCCGCGTCCGCATCAATCCACAGTTTCACTTCGTCATCCGCCGTCCGGGTCCGTTCCAGGGCAACGCGCGCGGCCTCCGCCGTTCGCGGCGGAGGGTATGCTGGCGCGTTTCACGCCGCGGCGCCAGCGGCCGGCTCCGCACCGGCGGCTGAAGCCGCAGCAACAACCACGAAAAGCCTCGCAAACCGCGCGAGGCTTCACCGGCTCGGTGGCAGCTTCGGGGCGTGATCGGATCAGACCGGCACGGGCGCGTGGAGCGTCTGGAGCGCCAGAGCGAGTGCGTCGGCGCGGCCCATCACGGGGCGCCCGGAGAGGGGGCACAGCGCGGCGACGGGACGGTGGAACGCGGCCCAGCTGCGTGAGAGCCGTGCGTCGTCCTCGCTGAACAGCGGCGGGGTGCGCATCGCCAGGGCGGCGCCCGCTTCGCCCTCGCCCCCGCGCGCGCAGTCGCCGCACAAGAGCACGCCGCCGTGGGCGGCCCAGTACAGCATCACGTGTCCCGCGGTGTGGCCGGGAAAGAGGAGTGGCTCCACTCCGAAGCCATGCGGCAGGCCATCGGGCGCGCAGGGGTCGTGGAAGGGGATGTCCACGGCGCGGGCCTGGCGGTGGGCGGCGTCCAGCGGGTGCAGGTAGATGGGGATGCGCAGCTCGGCGTGCAGCGCGCGCAACCCGTTGGCCTGAGCCACCACGTGCCGGTGGGTGATCAGCATCCCCGCCACCCGACGTCCGCTGGCGATGATCTCGCGCACCTGCTCCAGCTGCGAGCGATGGACGGCGTCGACCAGCAGCACCCGCTCGCCCGCGACGATGGCGTAAGCGTTTGCGGCGGGAAGCCCCGAAGGCTCGTCCGAACGAAGGAGCAGCAGGTCCGGGAGCAGGGTCTGCACGATGCGGGGTGCCGGGTGAACGGGACTCGATCGACTTCCGAACAATCGGCCCAGACCGGCCGCCGATGCTAGGACTTGATTGCGTTCTGATCCCCCGGCTCGCAAGCTGATACGATGGCGCCCATCATGCCGTGGCCGACCTGAATGGCAAGCCGTCCGCCAGCCTCGCTCACCGGCGGCTGAAGCCGCAGCAACAACCACGAGAAGCCTCGCAAACTGCGCGAGGCTCCACCTGCCGGGGCCTCGCGCGGCCACGTTCATCCTCCGTGGTCACACGCAGCATCCTGCGAAGCGCTGCCTGCAGTCCTCTGGTTCTCTGGTCCTCTGGTGCTCTGGGTCCCATCAACGCGCGCTCGTGATTCCCCGCCGAAACCGCGGCCGCATCCGCGTTTCTCCTCCATCCTTCCGCGTGACACGTCGCCGTCCGAACGAAGAGGGAGGAACGAAGCGGCGTGGCTTCGTTCCTCCCTTTCGTCATCCGGACAGTCAAAGAAAAGCGATCGCGATCAACCCTCGCGGCCGCGCGCCACCATCGCCGCGCCCTCGGCGGTGAGGCGCACCAGCCAGGCGCCGAGCTGCGTCTCCACCCGCAGCGCCTGGCGGACCTCGGGCTCGTCCAGCAGGCGGGCGCCGCACGCGTCGCACTCCCACAACGCGGGGTGCCGGTTGGCGACCATGCTCCACTCGCCGGGGCAGTCGGGCGAGCGATGGGTGGCGGCGGTCATCTCGCTCACCGTCCGTTCGCCAGCGCCGCCGGCGCCGTGCCTTCGCCCTCCAAGCCCTGGCCCGTGGCCTGGTAGAGGTTCACCAGCGCCTGCGCCGCGTCCACCCGCGCCGCGGTGAGCTGGTTCTGTGCGTCCAGCAGCGCGCGCTCCGCCTCGAGCACCGAGAGGAAGTCGGCCATCCCCTCGCGGAAGCGGATGCGCGCCAGCTCCGCCGCCCGCTCGCTCGCCCGCGCCGCCTCCACCAGGTAGCCCACCCGTGCACGGGACTGCGTGTAGACGGCGATGGAGGTCTCCGCCTCTTCCACGGCGCGGAGGAGCTGCGCGTCGTAGCTCGCCCGCGCCTCGTCCGCCCGCGCGCGGTCGGCGCTCACGCGGGCGCCCACGCGGCCGATGTCCAGGAAGGGCCAGCTCACCACCACGCCGGCCTGGTATCGCCGCGACCCGTCACGCGTGAGGTAATCCGCCGACCCCGCGTTCAGCCCGGCGGCGCCCACCAGGTTCAGCCGCGGCAGGTAGTCGGCCCGCGAGGCGGCCAGCAGCTGCGTGCGCGCGCGCACCTGCCGCTCGGCGCCCGCCAGGTCCGGCCGCGCGCTCGGCAGCCGCCCGGGCGAGCCGACGCGCACCACCGCGGGGAGCGGCGGAAGCGCGCGGGCGGTGCCCAGGTCGGGCAACGCGCCCGCGGCGGAGCGTCCCAGCAGCGTCGACAACCGGTTCTCGGCCGCGGCGGCGGTGGACTGGAAGAGCGGCACCGAGGCGAGCGTCACGTTCAGCTGCGCCCGCGCGCGCTCGGTGTCGAAGGCGCTGCCGCGGCCCTCGCGCAGCCGCGTTTCCACCAGCGCCAGCGTGCGGCGCTGGTTCTCGGCGTTGCGGGCGGCCACGTCGAGCCGCTCGCGCGCGGCCAGCACGTCGTAGTAGGCGCGCGCGACCTCGGCGGCCAGCGCCAGCTGCACGCCGCGCAGGTCCTCCCCCGCGGCGTCCACGAACGAGGTCTGCGCCTTCAGCACGTTGCGATTGCGGCCGAACACGTCCAGCTCGTACGTGGCCTGCACCCCGCCGTCCCAGCTCTCCTGCCGCCGCGCGGAGGTGGTGGCGCCCGGGAGCTGCGCGGCCGAGAGCTCGGTGGTGTAGAAGGTGGCCGTGGACGTGACGGCCGGCGCCAGGTTGTACGCCGCCTGGCTCCGCGACCCCCGCGCCTCGCGGATGCGCGCCTGCGCGGCGTGCACCCCGGGGCTACTCTCCAGCGCCTCCTCCACCAGCCGTGCCAGCACACCGTCATCCAGCTCGCGCCAGAACGGGCGCGCGGGCGCATCCGCGCTCACGCCTTCGGCCCCGGCGGCGGACCGGTACCGCGCGGGAACGGTGTCCGCCCCCGCCTGCTGCGCCATCATCCGCCCCCCCGAAAGCAGCAGGGCGGGGAAGAGGGCGATCGCGATCATCCTGCTATACATGTGTCACCTCCTGCACCGGCGCGGAGACCAGGGTGGGAACGGGGATCGTCGTCGCCGACCTGACGCCATCGCGCCCCTCCACCATCCGCCGCACCAGCACGTAGAACACGGGAGTCAGGAAGAGTCCGAACAGCGTCACGCCCAGCATCCCCGCGAACACCGCCACGCCCATCGCGGTGCGCATCTCCGACCCGGCGCCACTGGCGAACACCAGCGGCACCACGCCCATGATGAAGGCCAGCGACGTCATCAAAATCGGCCGCAGGCGCAGCTTGCACGCTTCCAGCGCGGCCGAGACGCGGTCACGCCCCTGCAACTGCAGCTCGCGCGCGAACTCCACGATCAGGATCGCGTTCTTGCACGCCAATCCGACGAGGACGACCAGCGCGATCTGCGTGAAGATGTTGTTGTCACCCCCCGTCACCCACACGCCCGCGATGGCCGAGAACAGGCAGGTGGGGACGATCATGATCACGCTGAGCGGCGTGGACCAGCTCTCGTACTGCGCGGCGAGGACCAGGAAGGCCAGCAGCACGCAGAGCGGGAAGACGAAGAGGGTGGTGCTCCCCGCCGCCTTCTCCTGGAAGGTCAGGTCGGTCCACTCGTACTCCACGCCGTTGGGCAGCGTCTCGGCCGCCAGCCGCTCCATCGCCGCCACCGCCTGCCCCGAGCTGAAGCCCGGCGCCGCGGCGCCGTTGATGTCGGCCGCCGGGTAGGCGTTGTAGTGCTGCACCACGTCGGGCCCATACGACGGCTTTACCGTCAGCACGCTCCCCAGCGGCACCATCTCGCCGCGGGCGTTGCGCACCTTCAGGGTGCCGATGTCCTCCGCCGTGGCGCGGAAGGGGGCGTCGGCCTGCGCCACCACGCGGTAGGTGCGGCCGAAGCGGTTGAAGTCGTTCACGTACAGCGAGCCGAGGTACACCTGCAGCGTCTGGAAGACGTCGCTGAGCTCCATCCCCTGCTGCTTCACCTTCTCGCGGTCCACGTCGGCGAAGAGCTGCGGCACGTTCACCTGGAAGCCGCTGAACACGCCGGCCAGCTCGGGCGTCTGGTACGCCTTGCCAATCAGCGCCTGGGTGGCCTGGTAGAGCGCGTCCGGCCCAAGGTCCGCGCGGTCCTCCACCTCCATCTTGAAGCCGCCCAGCGAGCCCAGCCCCGCCACCGGCGGCGGCGGGAACACGCCCACGTACGCATCCTGGATGGCGCCGAACTGCTGGTTCAGCTGCTGCGCGATGGCGGTCCCCACCATCTCCTTCCCCGGGCGCTCCTCGAAGGGCTTGAGGCCGATGAACATCACCGCGGTGTTGGGCTTGTTCACGAAGCCGTTGATGGACAGCCCGGGGAACTGCACGGTGGCGTTCACGCCGGGGTGCCGCAGCGCGATCTCGCCCATCCGCCGCACCACCGCCTCGGTGCGGTCGAGCGACGACGCGTCGGGGAGCTGGGCGAAGGCGATCAGGTACTGCTTGTCCTGCGTGGGAACGAAGCCCTGGGGCACCATCCGGAAGCCCACGCCCGCCAGCACCAGGATGGCGCCGTACAGCCCCAGCGCCAGCGCGCTCTTGCGGATCAGCCGCCCCACGCCGTTGCCGTAGCGCGTGGACGCGGCGGCGAACGCGCGGTTGAAGGGGCGGAAGATCCACCCGAACAGCCGGTTGATCACCCGCGTGGGCGCGTCCTGCGGGCCATGGTGCGGGCGCAGCAGGATGGCCGAGAGGGCGGGGGAGAGCGTCAGCGAGTTGAAGGCGGAGATGACGGTGGAGAACGCGATGGTCAGCGCGAACTGCCGGTAGAACTGCCCCGTGAGCCCGCTGACGAAGGCGATCGGCACGAACACCGCGCACAGCACCAGCGCGATGGCGATGATCGGCCCGCTCACCTCCTCCATCGCCTTGTAGCTCGCCTCTTTCGGGCTGAGCCCCAGGGCGATGTTTCGCTCCACGTTCTCGACCACCACGATCGCGTCGTCCACCACGATGCCGATGGCGAGGACCAGGCCGAAGAGCGAGAGCGTGTTCACCGAGAACCCCGCCGCCAGCATCACCGCGAAGGTGCCGACGATCGACACCGGGACCGCGGCCAGCGGGATGATGGACGCACGCCAGGTCTGCAGGAAGAGCACGACCACGATCACCACCAGCAAGGTGGCCTCCAGCAGCGTCTTGATCACCTCGGTGATCGACTCGCGCACGAACACCGTGGGGTCGTAGACGATGTCGTAGTCCACTCCCTGCGGGAAGCGCGTCTTCAGCTCCGCCATCGTCTCGCGGACGTGGGTGGAGAGGGCGAGCGCGTTGCTCCCGGGGGCCTGGAAGATGGGGATGGCCACGCCGTTCCGGTTGTTGAGCAGCGAGCGCAGCCCGTAGTCGCCCGCGCCCAGCTCGATGCGCGCCACGTCACGCAGGCGCACGATCTCGCCCTGCGCGCCGGTGCGCACGATGATCCCGCCGAACTCCTCCTCGCTCGCCAGGCGGCCGTGGGCGTTCACCGTCAGCTGGTACGCGGTGCCCACGGGCATCGGCTGCGCGCCGACTACGCCGGCGGCCACCTGCAGGTTCTGCTCGCGGATCGCCCGCACCACGTCACCGGCGGAAAGGCCGCGCGAGGCCACCTTCTCGGGGTCCAGCCACACGCGCATGGCGTAGTCGCCGGCGCCGAACACCTGCACCTGCCCCATCCCGGGGATGCGGGCGAGCACGTCCTTCACCTGCAGCTGCGCGAAGTTGCGCAGGTACACGGGGTCGTAGCGCCCGTCGGGCGAGACGATGTGCACCACCATCGTCAGGTCCGGCGAGCTCTTGACCGTGGTCACGCCCAGCTGGCGCACCTCCTCGGGGAGGCGGGGGAGCGCCTGGCTCACCCGGTTCTGCACCTGCACCTGGGCCAGGTCCACGTCGGTGCCGATGCTGAAGGTCACCGTGAGCGCCAGCGTTCCGTCCGCCGTGGCCTGCGACGACATGTAGAGCATGTGCTCCACGCCGTTGATCGACTCCTCCAGCGGCGCGGCCACCGTCTGCGCGATCACCGACGGGTTGGCGCCGGGGTAGGCCGCGCGCACCACGATCGAGGGCGGCGCCACCTCGGGGTACTCGCTCACCGGGAGCTGGAAGATGGAGATCGCCCCGGCGAAGAGGATCACCACGGAAAGCACGGCCGCGAAGATCGGCCGGTCGATGAAGAAGCGCGCGAATCTCATCGTGCACGCTCCTCTCGCATCATCGCTCGCATCACAAGACTGGACTTCACCGCGCACCTCCCGTCATCGCCACCTTCGCCGAATCCACGGGCTCCATCGGCGCCACCGTCGGCTGCACCTTGCTGCCGGGGCGCACGCGCTGCAGGCCGTTGATCACGATCTGCTCGCCCCCCTGCAGCCCGCTGCGCACCACCCGCAGCCCGTCGACCACGGGGCCCAGCGTGACGCCGCGGTAGTTGGCCGTGCCGTCCTTGCCGACGACGAGGACGAACTTGCGGTCCTGGTCGGTGCCCACGGCCTCGTCGCGCACCAGCGTGGCGGTGTACGCCTGCGTCCCCGCCAGCCGCAGCCGCGCGAACAGCCCGGGCGTCAGCCGCCGGTCGGGGTTGGCGAAGCGCGCGCGGACGCGGATGGTCCCCGTGGCCGGGTCGAGCGCGTTGTCCACGAAGTCGATCACGCCCTGGCGCGGGTAGCCGGCCTCGTTGGCCAGCCCCATGAACACGGGCACCTGCCGCGCGCCGCCGGCCAGCCCGGTGGAGCGCAGGTACGCCTGCTCGTCGCCGTCGAAGTAGACGTAGACGGGGTCCACCGAGACGACGGTGGTCAGCAGCGTCGCCGCGGGCGGGCCGGCCTGGACCAGGTTTCCCTCGGTGACCTCGGCGCGGCTCACGCGGCCGGAGATGGGCGCGCGGACCACGGTCCAGGAGAGGTTGAGGCGGGCGCTGCGGAGCGCGGCCTCGGCGGCCTGCACGCCGGCGGCGGCCTCGGCGCTGGAGCTGGTGCGGCTCTCGGCCTCTTCGCGCGAGATGGCCTCGCTGCTCACCAGCCGCTGCGCACGCTCGCTCTCGCTGCGGGCCAGCTGCAGGCGGGTGCGGGCGCGCTGCAGCTCGGCGGCGGCGCGGGCGACGTCGTCCTGGTAGGGGCGCGGGTCGATCTCGAAGAGCACGTCGCCCTGGCGCACCTCGGCGCCCTCGCGGAAGGCAACGCGGCGCACGAAGCCGCTCACCCGCGGGCGGACCTCCACCTGGTTGACGGGGGCCACGCGGCCGGTGAACTCGTCGAAGTCGCTGACCTGGCGGGTGAGCGCGGCGGCCACCGTCACGGGCGGGGCCTGCGGCGGGGGCGGCGCGGGCTTGCCGCACGCCGCCAGCGCGGCGGCTGCCAGGGCGGCGGCGGAATGGAAAGCTATGGATCGCATGCGTCCTCGGATTGTTCGCGATGTGGGCAGGAGGCGAAGCCACGGGGAAGTGCTCCGCGCTGCGAACGCATCACGATACCGCCGGACTCTCTTCGGGAGATTGAAGCTGATTGCGGGAGATGCCTTTTCCTCGTCGCCACGAATCCCGTGGCGCTGACGCCATCCGCACCCACACGGCCTGGGCGTTCGTGCGGGCAAATCGAGAGGGAGCGGAGGATTGATGGTTTTCCATCATCCTCCGCTCCCTCGATCGTGCGCTTGCTTCGGGATCCGCTACCGCCGTTGTTCCGGCCACCGGGCCAGCCCCCATTCGGACGCACCCGAGCAGGCCCTCCGTGCCGAATGGGTGAATACGTTTTCCGTCGTTCCGCGCGGCTATTAGTCGGACGAGCGCCATCATACCGTTTCATATCAGCCGGGCGGCCCTAACAACGTGGCGGAAACCGCAAGTAGCAGCTATCGTCTGTTATGACGTAAACAAAGCGCGTGCGAGGATCACACGGATGAGCACTCGACCGGCTCCACCGCCCAAACCACGGCTTGTCCCTCCACCTCCGTACTGGGAGCGGACGGAGGGTCGCATCCTGGTAGAATTGACGAATGTCCTCGGGTGGGAGCTTTGGCAACAATTACGGCACGTACGTGATTGGCTCGAAACTTCGCCCGAACAGAAAGCCGGACTGTTTCCAGGCCACCCTCGTGCCTCCGCGGCCGAACGTCAGGCGCACGCGGAGGTCATTGCGCCCGAGTTGCACGCGGCCCTGGAAGGCTTCTCACGGTTTCTGTCGACTCCTGGAACCGCGATCGACCCGGTTCTCCGGGCCTGTGAAACGGTGGCCGAGTGGGCGAGGGATCGCGGCCTGTCCGAAACCGGCGTTCAGTTCAGCGCCGCTTGTGTCCGCCTGAAGCCCGACGATCCGGGGCTGGCGAACCTCGCCGCGCTGTGTAATCGGCGAGCCGGGAGGTGGGAGGATGCCGAAGTCTTGTACGTCCGCGCGGCTGTTCAAGCGCGTGAGCAGCGGAACCCGGTCGAATACATCGGCGCTCATCTGGGTATGGCCGCCCTGTGGAATACTCGTGGCTCCCACAGAAGGGCGTATTCGCATTTGCTCGTAGCCATCAACAAGGCCCGCCGAAGCGGACGTCTCTGGCTGGCGGGTCACGCGGAGCACGATTTGATGTTGATGCTGACCGAGCGTGGCGATTACGAAGGTGCCGAGGAAGCCGCGGAGAGAGCGGTCAACCTTTACGCGCTTCACGACGAGCGCTTCCCCTTCCTGGCGGCTGACTTCGCGTTGGTCCAGATATATCAGCAGTTGTACGCGAACGCAGTCCCGCTCTTGAACGCGTTCCTGAATAGGATCGATGAACCGCCGCGGCAAGTAATCGGTTTGAGCATGCTCGGCCGTGCGCTGGCTGCATTAGGACGGCGAGACGAATTTCGGATCGTGCAGGAGCGGGTTGCGACGCTGATCCGTGAGTTCCCGCAGGATGCGGCCGTCGCCTTATATCACCTGGGCGAAGGAGCAAGGGCTGCCGCTGAATGGAGCACTGCCGCTGAACTCGCCGAGTCGGCACATCGGATCGCCGTAGCCCGTGGTGACGACAAGCTTCGCACATTGACGACGGCACTAATCAACGGGATTCATGGACGTACATTCCTGACGGCGAGCACAAATCCCGATCGCGCGGCCACCCGTGAAACCATCATGAAACGTCTGTCTGCTCGACTGGCTCGCTGGAAACCGGCCAGCAATCGCGGGCGGAAGCGGACGGGTAGCCGAGACCAGTGGGCGGCTTAGGTTAGTTAGTGCCCCGATCCGTACCCGATCCCCGATCTCGTAGTCGTGGAGTCACCGGCCGTAGTCTCGACGTTCGAGGCTGCGGCTAAATTCGCGTTGGTGGTCGTCCCGGCTCGCGCGCGGCCCTCGTGGGACCCGGACGCAGTGGGTGTGGTGCACGCGCCGACAAACAGTACGACGACGATGCTGGAGAGGGTAACCGTTCGCTGACCGAGCATCAGGGAAACTCCTGGACAGAGAGCCGCCTGCTCCCGCCAAGTGGGCGTCCACAACGATACCCCCACCCGCACTATTCCCGCCAGAGCGCGTTTTAAATTCCGTAATACCTCACGTGATCCCCGCTTGCGCGTGGGTACATCTGCCGCCCCAGCGCGTGCAGATGCGAAAAGCCACTGCGTGCGGCTGTGGCGTTCCGCGCCCGCTCCTATCGTTTGATCAAACCCTGCGCGGGACGCGGCGGGCGGGAACACCCTACGGGCGGGCTGGCTGACTCTGGGCAACGGGGAGCACGTGAGAGGGCGACGCAAGCAGTCCCTCGATGCGCGACGGGTACGGGGGGCGCGTCTCCGAATCATCACCACGGGACGTAGAAGAAGATCTGGAGCCGGAGAACCGCGACGAAGTGACGATGATTTCGATGATGTGCCCGACTTCGTCGCCTGGCTGTGGCGGCAGCAAAGAGAGCAGTTCCCCGATGGCTATTTCGGTTCAGGGGGATGAGCGCGGCCGAATGAAGGCGGCGCAACACCACTCCCCGAAGCTCCGGCGCCACGGACCGCGCCGTGCAACGTTGCGTGACGTGACGCCCGGCTCACCTTCAACCCGCCACACCCAGCCAAACGTATGTCTAAGCTAGTTCAACTGATGTGCATCTTGCTGATGTGCTCGACACCGCTTCGCGCGCAGCAACCCTTGAAGGTGGCGGAGATCAACGCGGTGATGAGCCATCGTGCGTATCTCATCGGTGACACGACGCGGTTCGACGCGTGTAGCGTTTTCAGGGCGTTGGGAAGCCCGGCAACCTTTCCGGCGGGGGTGGACTCGGTGCTCACGCTGCTGCTTGACCGCACGGTGGAGCCCTGTGCGGGCGGGGATTCCACCCGCGTGGCGGTCCGCTGGCCGCCGCGCTTCGTTCGCGTCGATTCGATATCAACCGGGCGAGCCGTTCTGACCGTGCGCAAGGGCGATTACAGCTACCGCGAAGCCTACGTGCTGCGCGCGCAGAAGTATGGCGACCGCGTGTCCGCCACGGTGCAGGAAGTGAGGACGTACGGGTTCCTCCACGCGCGCCTCGTTCCGCCGGGGCGCCGCCTGCAGATCGCACCGTAGTAGCGTGGCCAGCGGCCCCAACCTGAGGTGTGGACCAACGCGAGGGAGCAGGAACCGACGGCGGTTGCCGTCGATTTCTGCTCCCTTTCTGTGACCCCGTGCCGCCGTTCACGAGTCTCCGCCGCGATGCATCGGACCAACTGCGGGGAATCGCTCGTTCCGCCAGAGTATCGCGTTCACGTGGCGGCAGATCCTTCGTCTCCGCCAGAATCCAGCGCATGCCGTGGATCGAGCGCGGCGGATCCTCAGGATGACGGGCTTGGAGCCAGTGCGAAATGCAGATCCAATCTCAAGTCAGATCCGCAGCGTCACCACCGTCCCGCGGCCGGGGGCGCTGTCGATGGTGATGCGGCCGCCGGCGCGGGCGGCGCGCTCGCGCATCCCGGTGATCCCGAAGGCTTGGCCGGGCGGGAGCGCGTCGGGGTCGAAGCCGCGGCCGTCGTCGGCCACGGTGAGCCGCACCTGCGCCTCGCCGTGCTCCAGGCGCACCGTCACCTGGCGCGCGCCGGCGTGGCGCACGGCGTTCCCCACCGCCTCCTGCGCCACCCGCAGCAGCCCCAGCTCGGCCTCGGCGTCGGGGAGGTGCACCTGGCCGGCGCCCGCCACCTCCAGCGCGATCTCAACCGCGCCGTCGCGGTGCTGCTCCACCAGCCGCCGCAGCGCGCCCTCCAGCCCCTCGGCGTTCAGCGGCACCGGGCGCAGCGCCCACAGCGAGCGGCGCGCCTCGGCCAGGCTCTGCCGCGCCACGTCGAGCGCCGCGGCCACCTGCCGCCGCACCGGCTCGGCCGTGCCGCCCGCCCCCCGCAGCGCCCCCTCCAGGCCGTAGATGATCCCGGTGAGCCCCTGCGCCAGCGTGTCGTGGATCTCGCGGGCGATGCGGTTGCGCTCCTCCAGCACGGCCGACTGCCGCGCCTCTTCCCGCGCGCGCTCGCCCAGCCGGGTGAGGAGGACCACCAGCGCCGCCTGGCTGGCCAGCGAGCGCACCAGCTCCGTCTCTTCCACCCCCATCACCGGCCGGCCGCGCAGCCCCACGGTGAGCAGCCCCAGCACCTCGCCCCCGGTGCGCATCACCACCGAGAACGCGCCGCTGTACCCCATCCGCACCATCGCCCGGCGCTCGGCCTCCCACGCCGGGTCGCGGTCCTCCGCGCGCAGCTCGAAGACGGTGACCTCGGGGTCCAGGGCCAGGAGGCGGTCCAGGAAATCGCCCGCCAGCCCCTCGTACTGCTGCCAGAAGCCGCGCGCCTCGTCGTGCGGGCACACGCACCCGTGGCCCACCGCGAAGGAGTGCAGCCGCAGCGCGCCGCCCGGCGGGTCGCGCAGGTACACGATGCTGTCGGCGGGGCCCACGGCGCGGGCGATCTCCTGCAGCACGCCGTCCAGCAGCCCGCCGGCGGCGCCCTGCGCGGCCAGCCGGTCGGCCGAGCGGCGCAGGGCGTCGTTGGCGCGGGCCAGCTCGGCGGCGCGGGCCTGCGCGGCGCGCTCGCGCTCCTGCGCCACGGCGGCCTCGCGGGCCTCGCGCGCCAGGCGGCTGAGCTGCAGCGCCAGCGTGGCCTGGTGCGCCAGCGCCTGCGCCACCTCGCGCTGCTCGTGGCGGATCTCGCGGCGGTCGGTGATGCGGAGCGTGATCACCCCCAGCACCCGCTCGCCCAGCAGCAGCGGCACGCCCACGATCATCCGCGCGCCGCACGCCCGCAGGTGCTCGCGCTGCTCCTCGCCGAGGAAGGGGTCGTCCAGGTCGGTCACGTGAACGCGCCGGTCGGCGCCCGCGTGGTGGTGCGCCAGCGTTTCCACGTCCACCGGCGCGGGGTGGCGCGCGTTGGGGTGGGCCGATTCGGCGCCGGCGATCACCCGGTCGCCCTCGCACACCAGGTGCAGCGTGGCCTCCAGCCGCTCCAGGTCGTACAGCCAGAGGGTGGACGAGGGCGCCTGGAACTCGCGGGTGATGGCCTGGAGGATCCGGGCGAGGAAGTCGTCGCCGTCCACCCCCTCGCCCAGCCGCGCCAGCGAGCCCGAGAGCACCTGGTTGGCGCGCACCAGCTCGGCGGCGCGCTCCTGCACGGCGCGCTCGCGCTCCACCGCCACGGCGGCCTCGCGCGCGGCGGTGGCCAGCGAAGTGAGCCGCAGCGCCAGGGTGAGCTGCGCCAGCAGCGTCTGCACCAGCTCGGCCTGCGTGGCCTGCAGCCCGGCCGGGCCGCGGAAGGCCAGCCCCAGCACCCCCACCGGCGTCCCCGCCGCCACCAGGGCCGTGGCGGCGATGGCGGTGAAGCCGTGGCGCCGGTGCCACTCGGGGACCTCGGGCCAGAAGAGCGACTCGTGCCCGTCCACGCCGGTCACGATCATCTCGCGCGTCTCCAGCATGAACGCCCACCCGCCCGAGCGGTCCACGTTCACCGGCTCGCCAAAGATGGGCGGGTCACCCGGCCCGGGGCCGAACCAGGTGCCGTCCTCGCGGTCGGTCACGTGCAGCGCCAGCGCGCGGCTGGCCGGGTCGTAGCGGAAGAGGTGCGTGCCCCACGCGCCCGACACCTCGCGCACGCGGCGGAGGACGGCCACCAGGAAGTGGTCCAGGTCGGCCTCACCCACCAGCGTGTCGATCCCCTCCACCAGCGCGCGGTTGGCGCGCGCCAGCTCCGCCGCGTGCTGCGCGGCGGCGCGGTCGCGCTCGGTGCGCACGGCCTGGTCGGCGCGCGAGCGCTCCAGCGCGCCGGCGATCATCGTCGCCGCGGTGCGCAGGACGGCGATCTCGCTCTCGTCCCACGGCCGCGGGCCGCCCCAGTGGTCGAACCCGATGGAGCCCCAGAAGCGCCCGGCCACGTGGATGGGGAAGGCGAGCTCCGCCACCAGGCCGCCCAGCGTCAGGTTGCACTTCCGCCCATCCGGCCCCGGCCCCATGCAGGTGAAGCGGCCCTGCAGCCAGATCTCGAAGCGGTCGTCGGGGAACTCTTCCCAGCTCAGCAGCGGCTCGCCGGACGAGGTTCCCGCCGGGCGGGCGGCGCCGGGCGCGGTCCACTCGGCCAGCAGCCGGCCGTAGCCGCGGGGCGAGCGGGCATCGGGGGGCGTGTTGATGCGCAGGCCGGCCCAGTCGACCCCCGCGGCCTGCGCCAGCACCGCCACCACGTCGCCGAAGGCCGCGTACGGGTCGGCGGCGGCCAGGAGGCGCTGCGACACCTCGGCCACGGCGCCCAGCAGGCGGCCGCGGCGGGCCAGGCCGGCGTTCACGCGCACCAGCGCGGCGGCCTGCGCGCGGGCGGCCTGCTCGCGCTCGCGCGCCACGGCGGCCTCGCGCGCCTGGGCGGCCATGCGCGAGGCGGTCATCGCCAGCGCCAGCAGCTTCCCCAGCTTCTCGGCCATCGCCACTTCGTCGGGCGAGTAGCGCTCGCCCACGCCGCGGTAGATCACCAGCTCGGCGCCGGGGACGCCGCCCACGAACAGCGGCACGTGCAGCGCCATCTCCCACCCCTGCCGCCGCATGAAGGCGTCCCACTGGGGGAGCGCGGTGCCGGCGGCGTGGTCGACCACGCTGGTGCGGCGCTCGGCCGAGAGGGTGGGGAGCCCCAGGTAGCTGTCGGGCGAGCGAAAGCCGCGCGCCAGCTCGCGGATCACGCCGAAGCGCGCCTCGTCCCCGTCCACCAGCTCCCGCGGCGTGCGGGTGACGCCGTCGATGTGCCAGTAGCGCAGGTGGATGGTCCCGTCATCCTCCAGGTCGAAGTAGGCGCAGCTGCGCGCGGTGAAGCTGCCGCCCACGATGTCGAGCACCGCGGGGACGAAGCCCTCGGGGTCGGGCGCGCTCCCCACCGCGTCCACCACGCGCTGCAGCGCCGCGGCGGCGGCCGAGTGGTCGGCCGGCGCCGTCTTGGGGGCCGCGCGGAAGACTTCGGGGTGCGAGATCACTGCAGGCCAGGGAACAGGGAATAGGGAACAGGGAACAGCGGGCCGCGGGGACGCGCCATCCCGTCTCCGTCGATCAGGCCGCCGCGGCCAGGATCGGGGCCTCCGCCTCCGTGACCTTCGACGTCGCCAGCGCAAGCGGCCACGGGGCGGCGTCCGCCGCGGGCGCGTGGCCGTTCGCCATCGCGGCGTAGCGGGCGGGGGTGACGCCGTAGGTGCGCTTGAAGGCGCGCGTCAGGTGCGCCTGGTCCGAAAAGCCGGTGCGGTACGCCACGTCGCTCACCCGCTGGCCGCCTTCCAGGTAGCTCCGGGCGTGGGCCAGCCGCATCAGCACCTGGTACTGGCCCGGGGTAACCCCCATCGCTTCCTTGAACTTGCGCAGCAGGTGGAACTTGGACATGTACGCGGCGCGCGAGAGCTCGTCGAGCGTCACCCGGCGCGCCCAGTGCGCGTCCATGAACTCCGCCGCGCGGCGGACGGAGCCGTGCACGGCGGGGGCGCGGGGCGACCGCAGGATGGCCGCGGGAGGATTCGGCATTTCTCCACCTCGAAAGGATCAGCGTGAACACTGGATTCTTCGAGATGAATGATCGGGTTTTTCCCCACACGCCGCGTCTGCCGCAAGTCGCGACTTTCACCGGCCCCGCGACATGCGTACTTCCATCCGTCCGGAGGATGCGGAGCCCTAACCTGCGATAGGGCCCGTTCCCGCCACCCCGCGCCTTCGCCTTCGCTCCCAACGACTTCCAGCGGCGATGCCAAGCAGGAAGTCCTGAGTTCTGAGTCCTAAGGCATGGTGCAGGTTGATATTTCTTTGCAGTTCAGGACTCAGGACCCTAACAAGATTCGCTTGATCCGTTGATGGAAGAATCGATCGTCATCCGAGCCGGAGCGTGAGTCAAGTATAGATCCTTCAGTCGCTTAGGCTCCTTCAGGATGACATCGTAGAGTTCTGCCCGAACTAACGGAACACCTGGATTCGATGTCAGCACTCAGCACTCAGCACTCAGCACTCAGCACTCAGCACTCGCGAAACGGCTCGATCGCCCTACAGCCGCACCAGCCCGCGGCGGACGGCCACGATCACGGCCTGCGTGCGGTCTTCCACGCCCAGCTTCCCCAGGATGTGGTTCACGTGGTACTTGACCGTGCCCACGCTGATGAACAGCGCGCGGGCGATCTCGTCGTTGCTCGACCCGCCGGCCATCAGGCGCAGCACGTCGCGCTCGCGGTCGGTCAGGTCGGGGCCGGTCACGCGCTCGGCGAGCTTGGCGGCCACCTCGGGGGCGATGTAGCGGCGCCCCTGGCTCACGTTGCGGATCACGTCGAGCAGCTCGTCGGGCGGCGCGTCCTTCAGCACGTAGGCGCGGGCGCCCGCCTGCAGGCTGCGGTAGATGTCCTCGTCGCCCGTGTAGGTGGTGAGCACGATCACGTTGGCGTCCGCGAACTCGCGGCGGATGGCGGCGGTGGCCTCGGGGCCGTCCACGCCGGGCATGATCAGGTCGATCAGCACCACGTCGGGCCGGTGCTGGCGGTACGCGTCCACCGCCGCCGCGCCGTCGGCCGCCGCGGCCACCACGGTCATGTCGGGCTGGCTGTCGATGATGGCCGCGAGCCCCTGCCGCACCACCGGATGGTCGTCGGCCACCAGCACGCGGATGAAGCGGGCTCCCGCGGCGGGTGCGGGCGCTACGGGCGAAAGCGAGTCAAGCATGGCAGAACCCCGGAGGTGGGAGGCGATCCCGAAATCTCCACCCGTGGGGCGGGGATGTCAAAGGGCCGCGTGACCGGGGCCACGCGCTGAATCCTGAATGGAACGTTCCGGGCCGGCCCCGCACCGGCGGCTGAAGCCGCAGCAACAACTACGAGAAGCCTCGCAAACTGCGCGAGGCTCCAACAGCCAGGGCCTCGCGCGAACACTTTCATCCTCCGTGATCGCGCGTGGTGGGAGACTCAGGATGGCTTGCGGCCCCGTCAACGCCCGAGCAGGGGCGTCATCGCTTCCACGAACCGGTCGATCTCGTCGAGCGTGGTGTAGACGTTGGGGGTGACGCGGATGCCCTTCACGCCGCCCCAGTTCGTGGGTGAGGTGATGATGCGGTGCCTGGTCCACAGCTCTTCGTAGATCTTTCCCGGCTCGACGCCGTCCACCTGCACCATGGCGACCGCGTAGGCCCTGCCCGGGCGCAGGCTGGTGTGCAGGCGCACGCGGGGGGTCTGCCGCAGCGCGTTCGCCCAGCGGTCGCGGGGGTACACGCGCCCGCGCAGGGCAGGCCCGGGGCAAGTTGCTACCCGGAGCACTTGTTAATGCATGAATCACCCGCGCAAGTAGGGTCGTAGGACGCGTTGCCGCTGCCGGCGTCGCAGCCGCAGGTGTAGCCATTGCAACTCTGCCAGCAGGTGTCACCCGCACAGGTAGCGTAGCCGCAGGTGTTCAGGTATGGCTCGCTGTCCGGCGGCGCGACGCAGGCGGCCGGGTAGGAGGGGTCGAGGTACCGGCCGTACACCGTCCCGCCCCCGCGGCCATCCTCCGCCACGGAGACGAAGCTCTCCACCCGCAGCGCATCGATCTCCAGCTTCAGCTTTGCCATGACCCTCTCCGGTTCGCAGTGAAGTTGCGCCGGAGCGCGCCTCCGCGCCCCGGCCAAGCTGATGGAACCTGCAGGATCTCGCGCGGGATGACCTGCTGTTGCTCCGAGCCCGCGCGGGCCCTGGTACGACGCGATACAACCGTGTTCAACTGCGCCGAGCCATTGGACCGCAACATACAGCCCGTGGCGGCGCTGTCTCGGCAACTGTGTGCGCTACCCTCACGCGCTGGGATACTTCGTCGCAACTAGCCGCCGAGTTCGCCTGATCCGCAGGGCCCAAGCACGGTGGGAGAGTCAGGGATTTATTCTATCAGGGGCGTCATCGCTTCCACAAAGCGGTCGATCTCGTCGAGCGTGGTGTAGACGTTGGGAGTGACGCGGATCCCCTTCACGCCGCCCCAGGTCGTCGGAGACGTGATGATGCGGTGCTTCGCCCACAGCTCTTCGTAGATCTTGCCCGGCTCGACTCCGTCCACCTCCACCATCGCGACGGCGTAGGCTCTGCCCGGGCGCAGGCTGGTGTGCAGGCGCACGCGGGGGTTCTGCCGGAGCGCGTTCGCCCAGCGGTCGCGGAGGTAGACGAGCCGCGCGGCCTTGTTGTCCACGCCGATGGCCTGCGTGAAGGTGAGGGCCTCGGCCACGGCGAGCGCGTTGGCGGCGGGGTGCGTGCCGATATCCTCGAACTTGCGGATGTCGGCGCGCTTCGCGTCGTCGCTGGCCTGCAGCGGCCAGACCTGCGGGATCTTCTCGCGGCGGACGTACAGGAGGCCGGTTCCATGCGGCGCGTACAGCCACTTGTGCAGGCTGGCCGCGTAGAAATCGCACTCCAGGTCGTCGCGCCGGAAGGGGAAGTGCGCGAAGGCATGGGCGCCGTCCACGATCGTCGGGATGCCGCGGGCGCGGCCCAGGCGGACCACGTCGCGGACCGGGAGCACCTGGCCGGTGACGAAGGTCACGTGGCTCACGTGCAGCACCTTCGTGCGCGGCGTGATGGCGCGCTCGTAAAGTCGTACGATTTCGGAGGAATCGTCCGGGAGGGCGGGGAGGTCCACCAGCTTGAGCACGATACCGTCGCGGCGCTCGCGCTGGCGCCACGTTTCGATCATGTGCGGATAGTCGTGCGTGGTGGCGATCACCTCGTCGCCCGGCTGCAGGTCGATCCCCATCTGCAGGATCTGCAGCGATTCGGTGGCGTTGCGGGTGATGGCGATCTCCTCGCGGTCAGCCCCGAACATCCGCGCCAGGCCGGTGCGCACGCTCTCGCGCTGCGGCTCCAGCACGCGCCACATCGTCTGCACCGGCGCCTCGTTGCTGTAGTCCAGGTGCCGCTTCATCGCGTCCTGCACCAGCCGCGGCGAGGGGCTCACGCCGGCGTTGTTCAGGTTGATGATGCTGCGATCGACCGTGAACGCCTGCTGCACCGACGCCCAGAACCGCTCGTCTCGCGCGATCTCGTCCGGCCCGCCGGTGAAGCGCGCCAGCTCGTCCGTGATCTCGCGGAGATGATCGCGCCCGCCCGCGGCGAGCCATGCGGCCGGCGCCGTCCGGCCGAGGGTGGAGAGGAAGTCGCGGCGGGATGTCATTGCTTCAGCGTTGGGCGATTCAGTGGGGTCGTCGCGCGGGGCGCGGGGAGGAGTGTCCGCAAGGCTACGCGCAACAGCCTTTCACGGCGCACGGCCTGAATCTATTATGCACGGTACCTGCCGGTATATGCGACCGCGTTGAGACCCCCGCCGTTCGAAGCCCCCTCCATCTGACCCTCGAACGCTTCCCCCCACGCAAGGGACCGCACCATGCCCGCCTGCCAGACCGTGACCAGCTGGATAACGGAAAACGTCCTCGTCCCGGTGACGGAGTTCATCACCGAAGTGCAGGAGAAGTGCGAGGAGATCGGGAAGTGGGTGGACGAACAGGTGCAGCAGCCGGTCACGAAGCAGATCTCCCAGGCGCAGGAGCAGTGCAGCGACTGGCCGTGGCCCCTCGACTGGGTGTGCGACGTGGTAATGGTGGTGGTGACGGTGGTGGAGTGGGTGGTGGTGACGGTGGCCAAGTGGGTCGTGACCGTGGTGTGCCAGCTCGTGTCGGTGGTGGTGGGAACCATCGTCACGCTGGTTCTCCAGGTGGTTGCGTGGGCGGTGTCGTTCGTGGTCTGCATCTTCACCGACCCGGTCGCGGCGCTGCTGTCGTTCCGAGACCTGTGGACCATTGTCACCGACACCATCGGGCACGTGTTCGAGCTCGTGGACCTCCTGCTGGCCGACGTCGACGGGATCCTGGGCGACCTGGAGAACCTGGTCGATTCGCTGGCGAGCCAGCTGGGCTGGCTCGGGGTGATCCTGGGGGTGATCAAGGGCCTCATCCACCTCGTCCGCAACATCGTTTCCGCCATTCGCGACGCCGTCCGCGCGATCGGTGACCTGGTGATCGGGCTGCTCAGCGGCAACCTCTGCCGCGTCATTCGCGGTGCGCTGGACCTGGTGGTCGCCGGGGTGCGCATCGGCGCCGATACGGGGTTCGGGTTCGTGCCCTGGCTGATCGTTCGCGCCGGGGGCGCCGCGATCGGCGGGGTTCGCGACTCGGTCAACCAGCACCGGCTCGAGGCGCTGATCCGCGACTCGCTCGAGAGCGCCTTCGGCGACGACCGCGACCGCATGCGGCGCTCGCTCGCGACCGTCGCCCTCCGCGTTTCCCCGATGGGGGTGCCGTTCCAGATCGACGCGCGGCGGATGTTCCTGGACTCGGAGAACCGGGAGGTCAATCCCAAGACGCTTCACGACCGCGGGGTGATCGACCTGTACCGGATGGCGGGGTACTGGTCGGACTGCGGGAACCTGAACAACGAGCCCGACACCGAGGTGGTGTACACGGGCACGAACCTTCACGTCACCTACGCCCACCTCGGCACGTACCTGGAGGACGGCCCCGGCTCGGTGCCGGCGTTCCGCGTCTACGCGATCACCCGCGCGAAATTCCGCACGCACCTGGAGGTGGCGCGGACCAAGATGCAGTCGCTGGGGGTCCGCCTCTCGTACGACCTGGGCGAGATCGAGGCGACCTCGTTCGATCACCTGCCGTTGAACGTGCACGACAGCGCCGGCTCGGTCCCGTCCGACAAGGCGGTGCAGGAGGCGCTCTTCGCGTCGATGGGCGGCCGCGACGCCTCGGGCGCCAACCTGGGCACCATCCCGGCGATCAGCCACTTCCACTATATCCGCTGGGCCGCGCCGGGGAACGAGCCGAGGGAGCTGTTCGGGCTGACGTCGGAGTTCCGCCCCGCCGACAAGGTGATGGAGATCAGCGGCGTGACGTATCGCAACCTCACCCCCGACTGGGGGCTGCGCTTCGTGCTGCCGCACGAGCTGGGGCACTACCTGGGTCTCGATCACGAAAACCAGAATGGAGAGGATCGCGCACTCGAGGAGATCATGTACACGCCGAAGGACGGGATCAAAATCGCCTGGAGCACGCCCTTCGAGTACCTGCTGCTGGAGGGGGAGCCGCGCTTCACCTTTGACGACGCGCGCACGGTGTGGGACTGGATCACCGGGCCGGTGGTGCGCGACATCCTGCTCCCCTGAGCCATGGAACGGGTCCTGGAGTCACCCGCGCAGCTCCGCTCGCTGCGGCCGCGCCGGGCACGGCGTGGCGTTTCGCGGGTGGTGCTCGCCTTTGCCCACGATGCCGCCGGCGAGCGCGCGATCAACCGCGGCCTCCGCGCGTGCGGGTGCGAGGCCGGCGCGCTCTTCCTCTCCCTGTCGGCCGCCATCCTTGTCGCCGCGTTCGCCGGCGGCTGGCGCCCGGCCTGGTGGATGGTGGTGGCGACGCTGTTGGGCGCGACGGTGGTGGGGAAGGGGGTGGGGCTGGGGTTCGCGGAGTGGCGGTTGCGCGTGGCGATCGACCGGCTGGGAGCGGAGCCCGGCGCGGGGGTCTGATCCACATCCCCGTGCCGGCCAGGCTCCGCGCGCGCCGCCGGCGCGGCTTTCCGGCCCGCGTTCCGCCCGCCGCAACGATGCGGCCTTTTTCCTTGCAGCTCGATCTCCACGCCACGAATATTGTTGCCGCCCACCGCGCGGCTGTCTCGTATCGGGGGCGGCCGCCGATTTTTCCTCACGGCCGGAATGCGAGGAGACGATGAGCAAGCTCACGCTGGACCTGAATGCGCTGGCGGTGCAGTCGTTCGCGACGGATGACGAGGCGAGGGCGGTGTTCGGCACGGTGCACGCCCGGCAGAAGGGGAACACCGGGCCGCAGGACACGGAGTGCTCGGCGGTGGACGCGTGTCCCTCGGCGCTCGCCTGTAGCGATGTGGGCGAGTGCCGGCCCACGCAGGGCAGCAACTGCCCCTCGGCGGCGCAGGCGTGCGAGACGTCGCGCGGGTGCAGCCACGGCCCGCGCTGCGACCCGTCCGCCGTGGACGCGTGCGTCTCGGAGCGCGGCTGCACCGAGGTCAACTGCCCCGCGCCGGCCTGAGCCCGGCCGGAGCGGCGGGCAAGCCCGTCGCGCGACGATGAATGGCCCCGTCCGGCGATGCCCACGCCTCGCCGGACGGGGCCGGGTGCGTGGGATACGGACCTTTCCGTCGCCCGGCCACACCACGGTCGATTCGCGCCGGTGGACGGCTTTCGTCCCGGCGGATGGCCGAAACGGCTGCGGCGGTGCTAACATCCGGTCCATGGCCGAGACCACCATCCTGGTAATCGACGATGAGCCGCAGATCCGGCGCGTGGTGCGCAACGCGCTGGAGAGCGACGCGGTGCGCATCGTGGAGGCGGCCACGGGGCGCGAGGGGATCGATCGAGCGGCGGCGGAGCGGCCGGACCTGATCGTGCTGGACCTGGGGCTCCCCGACGTGGCGGGCGCCAGCGTGTGCGCCGAGGTCCGGCGCTGGTCGCAGGCGCCGATCGTGGTGCTTTCCGCGCGGCACTCCGAGCACGAGAAGGTTGCGCTGCTCGACGCCGGCGCCGACGACTACGTGACCAAGCCGTTCAGCACCGCCGAGCTGCAGGCCCGCGTGCGCGCGCAGCTCCGCCGCTCGCGCGCCGAGCCCCGCGCGGGCGGCGGCGGCCCGGTGGAGCTGGACGGGCTGCGGATCGACCTGGCCCGCCGGGTCCTCTCCCGCGACGGCGCCGAGATCCACCTCACCCCCACCGAGTGGGACCTCCTCCGCGCCTTCGCGGGGAACGCCGGCCGTACGCTCACGCACGACCAGATCTTCCGCGCGGTGTGGGGTCGCGCGACGGGCGGCGACCCGCAGGCGTACTTGCGCGTGCACGTGGCCAACCTGCGCCGGAAGATCGAGCGCGATGCCGTGCGGCCCACGCTGATCGTGACCGAGCCCGGCGTGGGGTACCGCTTCCGCGCGCTGGATTGATGAACGGCCGCGCGCCGGGCCTGCTGCAATGGGCCGCGTGGCTGGGGGCGGCCGCCGCGCTGACCGGGGCCATGGCGCTGGTGCGCGTGGACCTGGAGAAGGTGCACGTGGCGCTCGCCTACCTTCTCCTGGTGCTGGCCGCCAGCTCGCGCGGCACGCGGGCGCTGGGGCTGGCGGTGGCCGTCGCCGCGTTCCTCTGCTTCAACTTCTTCTTCCTCCCGCCGTACCAGACGCTGGGGCTGAGCGACCGGCGCGACTGGCTCGTGTTGCTCACCTTCCTGGCCGTGGCGGCCGTGGCCACGCAGCTCCTTCACCGCGCCCGGCACGAGGCGGCCAAGGCCGAGCAGCTGTCGGTGGAGGCCGGGCGCGCCGCCGCCCTCCGTGAATCCGACCGGCTGAAGGACGCGCTGATCGCGTCCGTCTCGCACGACCTGCGCACGCCGCTCACCACCATCAAGGCGCTGGCGCACGACCTGGGCGAAACCGGCGACGAGCGCGCGGTGACCATCGAGGAGGAGGCCGACCGGCTGAACCGCTTCGTGGCCGACCTGCTCGATCTCTCCCGCCTGAACGCCGGGGAGCTGCGCGTGGCTCCCGCCATCGTGGCCGCGGAGGACCTGGTGGGCGCCGCGCTCCAGCGCGTGTCGGGCTCCGTGGGCGATCGCGAGATCCGGGTGGGCCTGCACCCCGGCGAGCCGCTGCTGCTGGGGCGGCTCGACTTCGTGCAGTCGCTGCGGGTGCTGGTGAACCTGCTGGAGAACGCGCACAAGTACGCCCCCGCCGGAACGCCGGTCGAGCTCTCCGCGGCGCGCGAAGGGGAGCGCCTCGTCTTCCGCGTGGCGGACCGCGGCCCCGGCGTTCCGGACGATGAGCGCGAGCGGATCTTCGAGCCGTTCTACCGCCGCCCCAACGTGGAGGCGGACGCGGGCGGCGCGGGGCTCGGCCTCTCCATCTCGCGCCGCCTGGCCGAGGCGCAGGGCGGCTCGCTCTCGCTTGAGCCGCGGCCGGGAGGCGGGAGCACCTTCATCCTCGCCGTCCCCGCGGCCGATCTGCCCGATGTGACCTGAAGCTGCCTCGCATTCCTCCCCGTCTTCACAACTTCTTGACGCCCCCTCTCCCGATCTTTGTGCGTCCTTAACGCCATCTCCCCGATCTTGGCGACTTTGCCGCGCGCCGGATGTTCCGGCCGGGCGAAGGGACCCGGGAGACCAAGGGGATGCAAACCAGGCGACGAAAACGGATCGTGCGCGCGGTGCTGGGCGCGCCGCGCGACGTGCGCGACCCGCACACCTACCACAGCATCTCGCTGATCGCGCTGCTGGCCTGGGTCGGCCTGGGCGCCGACGGGCTCTCGTCCTCGGCCTACGGGCCCGACGAGGCGTTCCGGGCGCTGGGGCCGCACGCCTACCTCGCGGTGTTCCTGGCGGGCGCCACGGCGCTGACGGTGCTGATCATCTCCATCGCGTATTCGCAGATCATCCGCCGCTTCCCGTTCGGCGGCGGCGGGTACGTGGTCGCGACGGAACTGCTCGGGCCGAAGTGGGGCGTCGTCTCCGGCGCGGCGCTGCTGGTGGACTACATCCTCACCATCTCGGTGTCCATCGCCAGCGGCGCCGACCAGGTGTTCAGCGTGATGCCGCCGGGGTGGCACCGCTTCAAGCTGGTGGTCACCGCCGTCGTCATCCTGTTGCTGGTGATCCTCAACCTGCGCGGCGTGAAGGAATCGGTGACCGTCCTGGCGCCCATCTTCCTCGCCTTCCTGCTGATGCACGCCATACTGATCGTGGGCGGGCTGGCAAGCCACGCGGTGCGGGTGCCGCAGGTGGCGCACGAGGTGACCACCGGGTTCCGGAGCGGCCTGGGCACGCTGGGGGCGGTGGGGATGTTCGCCGTGTTCCTGCGCGCCTACTCGATGGGCGCGGGCACCTACACGGGGATCGAGGCGGTGTCGAACGGGCTGCAGATCATGCGCGAGCCCAAGGTGCGGACGGCCACCCGGACCATGGTCTACATGGCCATCTCCCTGGCGCTCACCGCCGGCGGCATCCTGGTCCTCTACCTCCTTTTCCAGGTGGCGCCGGCGGAAGGGAAGACGCTGAACGCGGTGCTGCTGGAGCGCTTCGCGGGGGCGTGGCGGGTGGGCGGCGTGAACGTGGGGTACGGCTTCGTCGCCTTCACCCTGGCGACGGAGGCGGCGCTGCTGTTCGTGGCGGCGCAGGCGGGCTTCATCGACGGGCCGCGGGTGATGAGCAACATGGCCACCGACAGCTGGCTCCCGCACCGCTTCGCCCAGCTCTCCAGCCGGCTCACCATCCAGGACGGCGTGCTGCTGATGGGCGGCGCCGCCATCGCCACGCTGATCTACACCCGGGGCGACATCACGAAGCTGGTGACGATGTACTCCATCAACGTCTTCGTCACCTTCTCGCTCAGCCAGCTGGGGATGCTGCGCTACTGGCTGAGGCGGCGCGACGGAAAGCGCGGGCGCGGGCTGCTGATCCACGGCGTGGCGCTGGCGCTGTGCGCGGGGATCCTGGCCGGCGTGCTGTACGAGAAGTTCGAGATCGGGGGATGGGTCACGGTGGCGGTGACCGGCGCCGTGGTCGCGCTCTGCCTGGTCGTCCGGCGCCACTACGACCGGGTGCGCGAGGGGTTCCGCCGGCTCGACCAGGTGATGAGCGGCCTTCCGGCGGCGTACGAGGGGAGCGTCAAGCCGCTGGACCCCCGGGCGCCGACGGCGGTCCTGCTGGTCGGCGGATACGGCGGGCTGGGGATCCACGCGCTGCTCTCGGTGCAGCGCCTCTTCCCCAACCACTTCAGGAACTTCGTTTTCGTCTCGGTGGGCGTGATCGACGCGGCGGCGATGAAGGGGGTTGACGAGGTGGACCGCGTGCGCGAGCGCACCGAGGCGTCGCTGCGCCACTACGTCGATCTCGCGCGCAAGCTGGGCCTCCCGGCGGACTACCGCATGCGCGTGGGCACCGAGGCCGTGGC
>DASSJS010000186.1:0-39287 GCA_035691085.1 Longimicrobium sp. | reverse complement strand
CGGCGGCCGCGCGAACGACTGCACGGGTCATGGAAGCACCGGCCGGGTCTGGAGCGTGTACACGAAACGGAGGCGCGGCAGCGGGTCGAAGCGCGCCAGCCCGAAGGTGCGGCCCGTGAAGCCGCCCACCGGCGGCGTCTGGCCCAGCAGCGCGAAGTTCAGCTGCAGCGTGTCGCGGTTCACCGCGTCCTGCGCCTGCAGCGTGAGCGGCACCTCCACCAGCGTGTCGCCGGGGGTGTAGGTGGTGAACTGCGACCCCGCGTTGCCGGCCACCTGCGGGTCGATGGCCAGGTGCCCCAGCGGCGCCCGCCGCCCCAGCTCGGGCTCGGTCACCGTCCACAGCGTGAGCGCCACCGGCCGCAGCGGGTCGAACCCGGCGGGCGAGGCCTGCGGCTTCAGCAGCAGCGACACCCGGTTCAGGTCCACGTCCTTCAGCCGCACCGTGGGGCAGGTGGCCGGCGCCGCGCAGCCGGGAAGCGGCTGGTCGAAGTTCAGGCCGAACAGCGTGCGCGCCGCCAGCACCCCGCCCGCCGAGAAGCTCCCCGCGGGAAGCGCGGGCTCGGGGGTGAAGATGAAGAAGTTGGCGGTGGGCGCCACGTTGATGGTGATGGTGGTGTCGCGGTCGGCGTTGGAGGGCTTCAGGTCGAGCCGCAGCACCGTGCTGGCCAGCTGCAGCCGCGTCCCCGCCTGCGCGGTGGCCAGCAGCAGTCCGCTGGCGCTGTCGGGGCGCAGCCTGCGCGCCGCCGCCGTGTCGATGGGCACCACCACGGTGTCGCTGGTGGCGCGCACGTAGCTCCCGCTCCCCAGCAGCGCGCCGCGCGTGCCGCCGGGCTGGGCCCACGGCGTGTGCACCGCGCCGCTGTCCACGGCCAGCGTCCAGGTGGCGCTCACCGAGTCGTACGCCTGCGCGATGCGGTACGCCTGCAGCGTGGTGGCCGCGCCCTGCAGGCTCCCCAGCGAGTCGACCGCCACCACCAGCCGCGCCGAGCGGATGCTGTAGGCGGTGTCGGTCTTGGTGGCGCCGTTCTGCGAGTAGGTGAGCGAGTCGGGAACGTTGTAGTCCTGGATGGCGTGCGCGTTCAGCACGCCCTGGTACTGGTTGGCCACCACCACGTCGGGGAAGGTGCGGCCGGTCTCGTACCCCTGGAACACTCCCCCCGGCGTAAGGAACTGCGCGGCGGGAACGATCACCTCGAGGGTCACCGGCCGCCCACCGCCGGGAAAGAACGGGTCGCCCGCGAGGGTGGGCGTGTCGTCCGTACAGGCGGCGGCCGCCAGCAGGGGCAACAGCGCGAGCAGGGCCCGCGCGCGAACAAAGCTAGGAAGCATTCGGTGCTGCTGAATTCAAGGGTTGGGTGCCGGGTCCGTCAGCGGTACACGCGCGGCAGGCGCGGGCCCAGCCCGGTCAGGATCTCGTAGCTGATGGTGCCCACCCGGGCCGCCACCTCGTCCACCGTGATCTCGCCGCCGCCGTCGCGGCCGATCAGCGTGGCCACGTCGCCGGGGGCCACTCCGGGGATCTCCGTCACATCCACCACGGTCACGTCCATGGAGATGCGCCCCACGATGGGGGCGCGCCGCCCATGCACCAGCGCCTCGCCGCCGGCCGGCCCCAGCGCGCGCCGCAGCCCGTCGCCGTAGCCGATGGCGAGCGTGGCCCACCGCTCGCGGCGCCTGGCGCGATGCGTGGCGCCGTACCCCACCGTGGCGCCGGGCTCCGCGTCCACCACCCGCACCACGCGGGCACGGAGCGTGGCCACCGGCTCGGGGACCACTCCCGGCCCCGCCGAGCCGCCGTACAGGAAGATCCCCGGGCGAACCAGGTCCATCCCGTACCCGCCGCGGCGCACGGCGGCGGCGCTGTTGGCGCAGTGCGCCACGCGCCGCGGGGCGCCCCCGGGCTCGGGCGGCAGCGCCTCCAGCGCCCGGCGGAAGTCCGCCACCTGGGCCTCGGTGGGCGCCAGCTCCGGCTCGTCCGCGGAGTGGAAGTGCGTAAAACACCCTTCCCACGTCAGAAGATCCCCCGAGCGTTCCAGCACCGCCCGGCCCCACTGCGCGGCTTGGGCCGCGGGGAAGCCCGCGCGCCCCATCCCGGTGTCGATCTCCACGTGGAACGAGAGGGGGCCGCCGGCGCCCGCGGCGGCGGCCGCCCAGCGCTCCAGCGCCTCCAGGTCCGACAGCGCGGGGGTGAGCCGCGCGGCCGCGGCGCGGCGCTCCTCGCCCGGCGGCATGGGGGCGAAAACGACGATGCGCCCCGCCCACCCCAGCGCGCGGAGCGCCTCGCCCTCGCTCGTGGCGGCCACGCCGATGGCCCATGGGCCATCGGGGGCCAGCGCCTCGATCACGGCGCGGAGAACGTGCGGAACCCCCAGCCCGTAGGCATCGGCCTTGAGCATGGGGACAATGGCGCTGCCCGGCGCGGCATCGTGGACGCGGCGCAGGTTGGCCTTGAGGGCGCCCAGGTCCACCTCGACCCAGGCTCGCGAAACCGCGGTTGACGGATCGGACACGAAAGGGATATTCTAGGCCGCCTGTGAACCCGTCGCAAGCTGAAAACCCGCCTCCCGGGCCGCACTCCGGCGGCACGCTGGACCGCGCCCTGGCGCTGGCCGCCTTCCTGCGCGCCCGCTGCCCCTGGGACGCGGCGCAAACGCCGCTGTCGCTGCAGCCGTATCTGCTCGAGGAAGCGCACGAGGCCGCCCGGGCCATCGCCGCCGGCGACACCGGCGCGATCCGCGACGAGCTGGGCGACCTGCTGCTGAACGTGGCCTTCCAGGTCGTGATGGCGGAGGAGGCGGGCGCCTTCGGCCGCAACGACGTGGTGCGCGCCGCGGAGCAAAAGATGCGCCGGAGGCACCCGCACCTGTACGGCGGCCAGCACGAGCCATGGGCCGCCATCAAGGCCCGCGAGCGCGCCGGGCGCGGGCTTCCGGACTCGATCCTGGACGCCGTGCCCGAGGGGCTCGACCCGCTGCAGCGTGCCTACCGGGTGCAGGCGCGCGTGGCCGAGTTCGGCTTCGACTGGAGCGACTGGCGCGGCGCGTGGGACAAGGTGCGCGAAGAGGTGGACGAGGTGGGCGTGGAGCTTCTTGCCGGCGAGACGGAGAAGCTGGAGGAGGAGCTGGGCGACCTCCTGTTCGCCGTGGTCAACCTGGTCCGCCTGGCCGGCGCGCACCCCACCTCCGCGCTCTCCCGCGCGAACGCCAAGTTCGAGCGCCGCTTCGGCGGCGTGGAAGCGCTCGCCGCCGAGCGGGGGATCGAGTTCGGCAGCGCGACGCTGGAGGAGCTGGACGTGCTGTGGGACGAAGTGAAGCGGCGCGAGCGCGCGGGGCACGATGGGGCGGGCGGAATGGACGCGGAGTGACACGCCTCTTGCGTCGCCCCGTGGTGAACGGAGGCCGTGGCCCGTGCCGTCCCTGCTCCCGAACCAATGCGTGGATTCTCGCTGACATGCGCCGGACCTGACGGATGGCCCTAGCCGGTAGTAAACAACGCTGGAAACGGATGACGCGCGGGGAGATCTCCTTCGCGCCGGCCTTTCCGCGCCCGTACGCGGGAGCGGCGCGATGAGGCTGCGGCAGCGGATCGTGCTCACGTTCGCCGGGATCGTGCTCCTGATGGGGATCCCTGCTGGCTACGCTGTGCTTCGGCTCTTCAAGGTGACGGCGATCGCGCGCGACCTGCGTATGCGCGACGCCGCAGCGTCGGAATTGGTTGGCAGGCTTCGCACGACGTTCGAGGAGGTTGTCGCGGCCGAGGACAAGCACGTCGCACTCTTCGTGTCGGCCCCGGCCACGGCCGAGGAATGGAAACGCCTGCTCGAAGACGCGATCGCGCGCACCGACACAGAGGTTCGCCAGTTACGGGCACATTCGCGCCCGTCACCCCGATATAGTGCGACGGTAAATGACCTTTCGCGGGAGTGGAGCGGATTTAAACAAATATTGATCCAGGAGCAGAAGTCGCTCCCCTTCCGTGACACCGACGCGCAGAACGCGTTCCGGAATCGCTTTACGAATCCGGCGATCACCAGCATGACGCTGGCGGTGAGGCGAGTGCAGGTGGCGCTAGACGAGGATGCACGGCAGAAGGTAGTCAGCGCGACACAGACGGCCGAGCAGGCGCGGAACACCACACTTCTTGCGCTTGCACTGGCGCTGGCGTTGACAATCGTGGTGGGGACGCTGATGACGCGGGCGCTGCTGCGGCCGATCGAGGAGCTGCGGCGGGGGATGAGCCACGTGGCCGAGGGCGACTTCGACCCCAACGTGCACGTGCCGGCCAATCGCACCGACGAGATCGGCGACCTGTCGCGCTCGTTCCACACCATGACCGAGCAGCTGGCCGAGCTCGACCGGCTGAAGGCCGAGTTCGTTTCGGTGGCCAGCCACGAGATCAAGACGCCGCTGAGCGTGATCCGCGGCTACGTGTCGCTGCTGGCCGACGGGATCTACGGCGCGGTGAGCGACACGCAGAAGAAGACGCTGGAGGCGGTGAGCGACCAAGTGGACCGGCTCACCCGGCTGGTGCACCGCCTGCTCGACATCTCGCGCTTCGAGGCCGGCGGCGGGCGGCTGGAGCTGCGCCGCATCAACGTGCGCGACTTCCTCACCGAGCTGACGGAGGGGTTCAAGGTGCTGGCCTTCCAGAACGGCATCGACTTCACCGTGAACGTGGCCGACGACACCCCCGTGAACATCGAGGGCGACGCCGACCGGCTGAACGAGGTGCTGGGCAACATCCTCTCGAACGCCTTCAAGTTCACCCCGCGGGAGGGGCGCATCGCGCTGGACGCGCGGCGCGAGGGGGCGGGGATGCGGGTGGAGGTGAGCGACAGCGGCGTGGGGATCCCGCCCGACAAGCTCCCGCGCATCTTCGAGAAGTTCTACCAGGTGGAGAACCCGGCGCAGCCGCGGCACGTGGGCTCGGGGCTGGGGCTGGCCATCGCGCGAGAGATCGTGGAGGCCCACGGGGGCACGATCGGTGCAGACAGCCAGCCGGGGGAAGGGACCCGGTTCACGGTGCTCCTCCCGGAACGGCCGCCCGTTGCCCGCGCCGCCGAGCCGCACGCCTCTCACCCACGCAAATGAAGCCGCTGCGACTGCTGCTGTGCCTGCCGCTGCTCGCCGCCTGTGCCACGCTCGGCATCGGCGGCAAGGGGGGTGGAGGCGACAACCCGGCCGCGCGCCAGCGGCTCTGGGCGCAGGCATTCGACGCGTATTCGCACGACTCGGTGCGCGTGGCCAAGGCGCTGTTCCAGCGGCTGGCCGCCGAGCACCCGCGCACCCACGAGGGGCACGAGGCGCGCTACTTCATGGGCCTGCTCACGCTGGACCCGCGCGGCGGCGCAGACCCGCGCGGCGCCGAGGAGAACCTGCGCATCTACCTGGCCGACGATTCGGCGCAGTCGCTGCGCGGCGGCTACAAGCGCGAGGCCACGTCGCTGCTGGGCCTTGCCCGCGAGCTGCGCAACCCGTGCGCGAACCGCACCACGGGGCTGGGATGCGACACCACCGTGGTCTCGCGCACGGTGACCGTGCCCGGCGAGCCCGCCGCGGGCCCCACCGCCGCCGACGTGGCCCGCCTGCGCCGCATGTACAGCGAGCGCGGCGACACCATCCGTGACCTGCGCGCCGAATTGGAGCGGATCCGCAACACGCTCGCGCCGCGACGGCCGGACAAGTAGCCGCCACCGTGCGGGGTAGCCGTCCCCGCTCCACCCGAACCGATCATCACGATGCCCGCTTGGCCCCGCGCCGGACGGGCATTTCGCATCCCCGCTTCGCGCCCTCGGCGCCCGCCCCCACGCCATGCTTTTTCCGGCAGGCGGCGCGGCCTATAGTTGGAGGGCTGGAGTATCCCTGGATTTCTCCGCCCGGGCGCATTCCATCATGCTGAAGAAAACCTTCGATGCCGCGGTGAACGCGTCGCCCGCCGCGCGCCGCGCGCTGATCAACGTGCTGTACCGCATCATGACGCGCCTGGACCGCGACGCCGACATGGTGTTCATGAACTACGGATACGCCAACGGCGGCCCCGAGCCCGAGCTCGGCGAGCAGGACGAGCGCGACCGCTGCTGCATCCAGCTCTATCACCACCTGGCGGGGGACGCGGGGCTGCGGGGGAAGGACGTGCTGGAGGTGGGGTCGGGGCGCGGGGGCGGGGCGAGCTACGTGGCGCGGTACCTGGGGCCGCGGACGCTGGTGGGGCTGGACCGGTGCGAGAGCGCGGTCGGCTTCTGCAGCGGCCACCACGCCGCGCCCGGGCTGTCGTTCCGCGTGGGCGACGCCGAGGCGCTGCCGTTCGCCGACGGCAGCTTCGACGCGGTGATCAACGTGGAGTCATCCCACGGCTACGGCTCGCTGCCGCGCTTTCTGGGCGAGGTGAAGCGGGTGCTGCGGCCGGGCGGGCTCTTCCTCTACACCGACCATCGCGGCCCCCACCAGCTGGACGCCTGGCGCGCCGACCTGCTCGCCTGTGGGCTGGAGCTTGTGCGCGAGACCGAGATCACCGCGCATGTGCTGGAGGCGCTGGACCGCTCCAACGCGCAGAAACAGGCACTGATCGACCGTAAGGTACCCGCCTGGTTCCGCAAATCATTCCATGAGTTCGCCGCCATGCGGGGCTCCGCCGCCTACGAACGCTTCCGCAACGGCCAAACGCGCTACCTCAGCTTCGTGATGCGCAAGCCGGCCGAAGCATGACGTCAGCGGACGGCGGGACTGGGATGAAGCGGTGATTAGCCCAATCAGAAGCCCGCGTCGAGAGATCTCGGCGCGGGCTTCGGCATTCGCGTCACACCGTAGATGGCGGCGTGCAGTCCGCGAAGGCGGACTTCCCGATGGTTCAGCGGCGGGTTTCAAACCGCCGTTGAGCCGTTGTTGCCGCGGCCCACGGGATTCATCGGCCCCCCCGATCCGCCTCCGCCCGAATCCTCACCCCACGTGGTACATCCGCGCGCGCTCGCCGTAGCGCTCCTCCAGCACGCGGCGGAGCATGGGGAGGCTCTCCAGCTCCGGGTCGGCGTCCACGATGCGGCGGGCCTCGGTGCGGGCGCGGCCCAGCAGGTTGAAGTCCTTCTCCAGGTCGGCGAAGCGGAAGGCGGGGAGCCCCGTCTGCCGCGCGCCGAAGAGATCTCCGTACCCACGCTGGCGCATGTCGTACTCGGCGATGCGGAAGCCGTCCTCGGTGCTGGCGAACAGCTGCAGCCGCTCGCGCGCCTCGCCGCCGCCCGCCAGCAAGATGCAGAAGCTCTCCTCGGCGCCGCGTCCGACCCGCCCGCGGAGCTGGTGCAGCTGGCTGAGGCCGAAGCGGTCGGCGTGCTCCACCACCATCACCGTGGCGTTGGGGACGTCGATCCCCACCTCGATCACCGTGGTCGACACCAGCACGTCCACCTCGCCGGCGCTGAAGGCGCGCATCACCTCGTCTTTCTCGTCGCCGTGCATCTGGCCGTGGATCAGCGCCACGCGCAGGTCGGGATACACTTCGCCCTTCAGCCGCTCGTACTCCTCGGTGGCGCTCTTCAGGTCCACCTTCTCGCTTTCCTCCACCAGCGGATAGACGAAGTACGCCTGCCGCCCCTTGGCCACTTCCTCGCGCACGAACTGGAGCACCTTGGCGCGCGCGGACTCGAAACGCACCGCCGTCCTCACCGGGCGGCGATTGGGCGGGCGCTCGTCGAGCACGCTCACGTCCAGGTCGCCGTACAGGGTGAGCGCCAGCGAGCGGGGGATGGGCGTGGCGCTCATCACCAGCATGTCGGCGTTGTTCCCCATCTCGGCCAGCGCCAGCCGCTGCTTCACGCCGAAGCGGTGCTGCTCGTCCACGACGACGAGGCCGAGCTTGTCGAAGGCGACGCTCTCCTGGATCAGCGCGTGGGTGCCCACCGCGATCCCCGCGCCGCCGCTGGCGATGCGGAAGCCCGCCTCGCGGCGCTGCTTGGCGCCCATCCGCCCGGTCAGCATCGTCACGCCCACCGGCAATCCGTCCAGCATCTTAATGAGCGTGCGCGCGTGCTGCTCGGCCAGGATCTCGGTGGGGGCCATCATCGCGGCCTGGTAGCCGTTCTCCACCGCGCGCAGCATGGCGAAGAGCGCGACGACGGTCTTCCCCGAGCCCACGTCGCCCTGCAGCAGCCGGTTCATCCGCCGGGGGCTGGCCATGTCGTCGCCGATCTCCTTCAGCACCCGCTTCTGCGCGCCGGTGAGGGTGAAGGGGAGCTGGCGATGGAAGGGCTTGACCAGGAAGTCCTTGCGCTCGAAGGCGATCCCCGGGCGCTCGGCCACGGCGCGGTGGCGGGCGCGCGCGTGCAGCAGCTGCAGGAAGAACAGCTCCTCGAACGCCAGCCGCCGCCGCCCGTGCTCCGCTTCCTGGAGCGAGTTGGGGCGGTGCACGTGGTCGAGCGCCTTCCACAGCGGCTCCACCTCGGCGCGCTTGATCACGTCGGCGGGGAGCGCGTCGTCTTCCTCGCGCACGCGGCGGAGGAGGTCGTCCAGGTTGTCGTGGACGAGCTTGCGCACCTGCCGGTGGGTGAGCCCCTCGGTGGCGGGGTAGACGGGGAAGATGGCGCCGCCCTCCTCCACCGCCTTCTCGCCCTCGGTGGCGATCACGGTGAACTCGCGCGGCTGGATCTGGCGGCCGTGGAAGAACTTGACCGGCCCGCTGATCAGCAGCAGGTCACCCTTGTGGATCACGCGCTCCAGGTACGGCTGCCCCGGCCAGGCGCACTCCACCATCCCGCTCTCGTCCTTGATCACCGCCTGGAAGATGCGCAGCCCCCGCCGCGTCGGCAGGACTCCCGCGGAGATCACGCGGCCGACGATGGTCGCGTCCATTCCCGTGGCCAGCGAGCGGATGGGGGTGATGGTGGACGCGTCTTCGTAGCGGTGCGGCGCGTGGTACAGCACGTCGCGCGCGGTGAGCAGCCCCAGCTTCTGCAGCAGCGGCGCGCGGCCCGGCCCCACCCCCTTCAAAAACTGGACGGGGCGGTCTAGCGACGAGATCGCGGGCTGATGGGTGCCGGTGTGATACGACAAGTACGGGCGCCGTGGGTACGAAAGTACGAGGTACGGAGTACGGCTGTTTGATACACCCAAATCTCGCGAACGGGGAGCTTCCGGGCTACGGAAGCGAAGAACAGAACCGCATTTCAACGCAGAGGGAGCAGAGGGAGCAGAGGAAACAGCACTCCAGCAGTCCTCTGCTCCCTCCGTTCCCTCTGCGTTGAAAATAGCCGCGCCGCTCCAGCCGCCGAATCCGTCAGGGCGCCCGGTAGATGGTGACGGCGGTGGTCGCGTCGAAGTCCCACGTCTCGCCGCGGAAGGGGAGCGCGTGGTCGGCCGCGTGCTCCACGGTCAGCACGGTGGCGAACGGGGTGGCGCGCCAGGTCTCCAGCAGCCGGTCCAGCATTCCCGAGCCGTAGGGCGGGTCGGCGAAGGCCAGGTCGTAGGCGCCCGCCGGGAGGGCGGCGGCGAAGGGGAGCGCGTCCTTCTTGAAGATGCGCGTCTTTTCGCGCACGTGCAGGGCGGCCACGTTCGCCTTCAGCGCGTGCAGGCTGGCGGGGCGCGTCTCCACGAAATCGGCGAACTTCGCCCCGCGCGAGAGCGCCTCCAGCCCCAGCGCGCCGGTGCCCGCGAACAGGTCCACCACGCGCGCGCCGGCCAGCACGGGCTCCAGCAGCTTGAGCCACTCGTCGCGCACGTGCTCGGAGGTGGGCCGCACGCGCCGGTCGGGCGGCGAGGTCAGGTGGCGCCCCGCCCACTTCCCGCTCACGATCCTCACGTCACCCGGCCTGCTTGAGGTGGTCTTTCCACTTCGCCTCGTTCCACCCGATGTCGAGGGCGTTCCCCTGCCGCACCAGCGGCGTGACGAGAAGCATCGGGTCGTCCTCCAGCAGCGCGGGGATGCGGCCCTCGGAGACGTGCGCCACGTGCAGGCCGCGCTCGCGGAACGCCTTGCCGTCGCGGTCCAGAAGCTTGTCCCACCCGAACTTCTGGGCGAAGCGCTGCAGCTCGCCCTTGCTGGCCGCGCGCTCCTTCAGGTCGACGAAGTGCGTCCTGATCCGGCGCTCCTTGAAGAACCGGAGCGCCTTCTTGGTCTCGTTGCAGCTCTTGGTGCCGAATACCTGGAATTCCATCTGCCGTCCGTCTCGATGTCTACGCCGCCACCCGCTTGCGCGCGGGCTTCTCCCTCGCCGCCGCCGGCACTACCCTGGGCGGCAGGCCGGACAGGTACCAGGCGGCCCACGCGATGGCGGCGTTGATCGGGAGCGCCAGGGCGATGGTATCTCCGTTCACCTGGTTGAACCAGGGAAGGATCTGCAGCACGAAGCCGAGCAGCGAGAGCGCCGCCGCGGCAATCGCCAGCCGCAGCGCCCACTTCCCCGCCCAGCGCGCGCCATAGCCCAGCGCGGGGAGCAAAATCACCAGCGGCAGCGCCAGCGGCGAAAGCTGCAACAGGTTCTCGTTGCGGTAGGCGATGGCGTGGTCCGTCACCGTCCACAGCCCCAGCAGGATCACCCCGCCCGTCCCCGCGAACAGCAGCCACAGCGACGTGACCAGCGCGAACCCGAAGCGCCCCGCCGCGCTTCGCCGCGCCGCCAGCGTGAGCCCCACGATCGCCGCCGCGCCGATCAGGCCGGCCACCAGGTAGCCGATCAGCCACCCCGGCGGGCCGCTGGGCTCCGGCGGGCGGGTGGCGGTGAAGATCGTCTGCTGGCGCGCGACGAGCGGAACCAGCCTGCCGCTCGCGTCGGGCACGCGGAGGGCGGCCATCTCGTCGCGCAGCTTCATCGGGAGGAACATCTCGTCCCACCTGCTGATCGGGCGGTCGGCCGCGGGGCCCAGGCCAAAGTCGATGGCGGTGTAGATGGGCACGTTGCCGGCGCCCTGCCCCACCAGCCGGCGCGTGTGCCAGCGGTAGGTGGTGCCCGAGGGCTTCGTGGCGGTCGCCTGCTTGAGCGCGTCGTGCAGCACCAGGTTCAGGATGTCGCGCACACGGGTGGAGCAGTTGTCGCGATAGTAGTCGTACCGGTAGAAACGATACTCGGGCCTCTCGTTCTGCTCCAGCAGCGCCTTCACCTGCCGCGCCTGGTTGGGCGTGAGGTTCAGCTCCTGCGCCCACACGCTGCGGTTCAGCATCCGGTAGTGGTCGAGCGTGAGGTACGCGTCGAACCCCTCCATCCAGTAGTTCATCCGCCCGCGGGCGAAGTTGAGGATGAAGTTCTCCTGCCGGAAGTCGAACATCCCGTAGTTGTACGCCTTCTCGGTGCCGTTGGCGGGGTCGTGCACCCAGATGGCGTTGTGGCCGAACTTCTCCCACACCTCGTCGCCCGGGCCCATGGTGAGCAGCACGATGCGCAGCGTGGTGTCACCGGCGGCGGGCGGCGCGAAGGGCTGGGCGGCCAGCGGCGCCGCGGCAAGGGCGGCGGCGCCGGAAAGCGCCACGGCGGCGCGGCGGGCCAGGGTGCTCCACTGCATCATGCGTCGGGGAGGATGGAGATCAGCGCTTTGGATGTGTGCCAGGGCGCCAAAGCTAACCGCGCCGGTGCGGCGGGCGCCACCGGCGGGCTTTCGCGCGCATCCCCCGCGGCGTAGTCTCATCCGCCGGGTGAGGTTCACTGTTCATCGATCCAATGACACGCGGGAGCGGCCCTTGTTCCGGGATGACCTGCTGGCGGGAAAGACGGTTCTGGTGACCGGGGGCGGCTCGGGGCTGGGCCTGTCGATGGCTAAGAAGTTCGCCCAGCTGGGCGCCAACGTGGCCATCACCGGCCGCAACGCCGAGCGGCTGGAGACGGCGGCGAGGGAGATCGACGCGGGCGGCGAGCGCGTGAGCACGCACCCCTGCGACGTGCGCGACTTCGCCCACGTGGAGGCGATGGTGGCCGCCGTGGCCGAGCGCTTCGGCGGCATCGACGTGCTGGTGAACAACGCCGCCGGCAACTTCCTGGCGACTTCGGAAGACCTGTCGCCCAACGGCTTCAACGCCGTGGTGCAGACGGTGCTCTACGGGACCTTCCACGCCACGCTGGCCGTGGGCCGCCTGATGATCGAGCAGAAGCGAAAAGGCTCGATCCTGAACATCGTCACCACCTACGCGTGGACGGGGTCGGCGTTCGTGCTCCCCAGCGCCGCGGCCAAGGCCGGCGTGCTGGCCATGACGCGCTCGCTGGGCGTGGAGTGGGCCACGTACGGCATCCGCAGCAACGCCATCGCTCCCGGCCCCTTCCCCACCGAGGGCGCCTGGAACGCGCTGATGCCCACCCCCGAGCTCGAGGCCGAGGCCAGGGCGCGCATTCCCATGGGCCGCTTCGGCGAGCACGAGGAGCTGGCGAACCTGGCCGCCTTCCTGGTGAGCGACGGCAGCGCCTTCATCAACGGCGAGGTGGTCACCATCGACGGCGGCGAGTGGATCGGCAGCGGCGGCGAGTTCAACGGGCTGACGCGGTTGCCGCGCGAGGCGGTGAAGGGCGCGCTGAAGGCGATGCGGGGGAAGTAGACGCATCGAACGCGGCCTCTACCCCGCACCGGCGGCTGAAGCCGCAGCAACAACTACGGGAAGCCTCGCAAACCGCGCGAGGCTGCGGCCTCGGCATCATCGCCGATACCTGCCTCGTGCAGTCCGCGAAGGCGGACTTCCCGATGGTTCAGCGGCGGGTTTCAACCCGCCGCTTTCAGCGCGTCGACAATCGAACTCTGTGACCTGACCGGATGAAAGCCGCATTCCTGGCCATCGGCGACGAGATCGTCGGGGGGCTGACGACGGATACCAACTCGGGGTTCATCGCCGGGTTGCTGCGCGACGTGGGGGTGGAGCCCGTCGCCGGCTTCTCGGTGCCCGATGACGAGGAGGGCATCGCCCGCACGCTGGAGCGGGCGATGGAGGAAGCGGATCTCATCGTCTGCACTGGCGGCCTGGGGCCCACGGCGGACGACCTGACGACCGCCGTCGTGGCTCGTGTCGCGGGGCAGGAGCTGCGGCGAGACGATGCGTCGCTCGAGGCGATCCGCGACCGCTTCCGCAGCCGCGGGATGGAGATGACGGAGAACAACGCCAAGCAGGCGCTATTCCCCTCCGAAGCGACCGTGATCCCCAACCCCAACGGCACCGCGCCGGGATTCGTCGTCGCCATCCGGCGCGGCGGGGGCGAGCGATGGGTGGCGTGCTTCCCGGGCGTGCCTCGCGAAACGCGGGCGATGGTGCGCGACTGGCTGGTGCCGTGGGTGGCCGCGCGGCAGCCGGGCACGCGCTTCGCCACCCGCACCTTCAGCACCTTCGGCCTCACCGAGAGCCGGCTGGACGAGATGCTGGCCGGCGTGGTCACCGCGGACGAGGCGCGGCTCGCCTTCCGGGCGGCGTTCCCGCGCATCCAGGCGCGCCTGACCGTGAGCGGCGGTCCCGGGGATGATCTCGACACGCGGCTCGATGAGCTGGAGCGCCGCGTGCGCGAGCGGCTGGGCCATCATCTCTACGCCACGGGCGACCAGGGGATGGAGCAGGTGGTCGGCGCGCTTCTCCGCGAGCGGAAGCTGACGCTGGCCGTGGCCGAGAGCTGCACCGGCGGCCGCATCGGCGACTGGATCACCAACGTCCCCGGCAGCTCGGAGTACTTCCTGCTGGGCGTGGCCACGTACTCCAACGCCGCCAAGGAGCGGATGCTGGGCGTGCGCGCCGAGACGCTGGCCGCCCACGGCGCCGTGAGCACGCAAACGGCCGAGGAGATGGCCGAGGGCGTCCGCCAGCGCGCCGGCGCCGACCTCGGCCTGTCCACCACGGGGATCGCGGGGCCGGGCGGCGGCACGCCCGACAAGCCGGTGGGCACCGTGTGCATCGGCTTGGCGTGGGAGGGCGGCACCTGGTCGCGCCGCTACGACCTGGGCGACCGCGGCCGCGACTTCATCAAGGGCGTGACCGCCATGAGCGCGCTGGACCGCGTGCGCCGCTGGCTGCTGGGGGAGATGGAGGATGGAACCACGCGAGAGTGATTCGCCGGGCGAGCCCGACCGCACGGAGCCCGCGTCCGCCGATGCGCCGCGCGGAGACGTCCCCGCGCAGCCGCCCGTGCGCCCCGAACCGCCGCGGGTGACGGACGATGAGATGGGCGGCGAGGCGCCGTGTCAGTTGCACCAGTTCTGGGACGTTGAAGAGTGACCCGGCCGCGGCCGATCCCCATCATCATCCCGCAGATGCCGTAAGCGTTCGATGTTGCCGAGACGTGCCGTCATCCCGCTGCTGACGCTCGCCCTGGCGGCGCCCGCGCACGCCCAGCAGCCTGTGCAGGAGTACGACCCCGCCCGCCGCTACAACACCTTCAACCTGGGCGTTCAGCTCACCGGCGATGCGGACCGCGGGCGCGAGGTGATGCTGTCGTGGGGGCGGATGGGCACCGCCGGCCCGCGCGGCGCCTGGATGCCGTCGCTGGAGATCGGCGCCGGGATCAGCCCTGGGAGCCAGAAGGCGGTGGAAGGCGTGGCGGCGGGGCCGCGGGTCACGCTGGCGCGTGCGTTCCCCTCGCAGTTCATGGGGCTGGGCAAGCGCTCGCGCGGCGAGCCGTACCTGCTGGCCAGCGCCGGCCTCTTCGCCGCCGGAGATTTCCGCGCCGACGACAGCCGCTGGGGCGGCGCACCCACGCTGTCCGCCGGCATCGGCCTGCGCGTGTTCGGAGATGCGTGGAAGGTGGACCTGGCCACCTTCGAGGCGGTGGTGGAGAAGCGCTACGGCGTCCAGGAAGACGGTGCGCGCCTGTACTTGCGCTTCGGCCGCGCCCTGGCGCGGCGAGCGCCGGAGACCGAGACCCCGCCTCCCATCATCAGCCCCCACCCGAACGGACCCTGAGCAAGCGCTCGGGGTCCGTTTTCATGGATGAGGTTCATCTCATCGCGACAGCGGAGAGGAATGTCATCCTGAGGCCGGCCACGCTCAACCCGCGTCAACACAACGACTTGCAGGCCGAAGGATCTATCGCCGGCGCTCGGACTCCGCCCTTCGAAACGCCGGCCGGATTGGCTTCGCGACACAATCGCGCCACGATGCAGGCCGGCGTCGTCGTCGCCGACGCATCAAACACGCGATAGCGCTTCTCGGTTATAGATCCTTCGCGCTGCGGCCATCGGCGCGGACGCGGCGATGCGTGGTCGCGCTCAGGATGACAATCGACGGGCAACACGGTGGAAACGAGAGCTACACCGCGTCGAAATCGTAATCGATCGTGACGGTGGCGCCGGACTCGTCGTGGCGGTATTCGACGCTGCCGGTCAGGCCGCGGAGCTCGCCGGTGCCCGAGCCGGGGACGATGCTGCCGAACGCGCGCTGCCCGCCCGCCGAGGCGATGCCGCCGTGCTGCATCACGAAGGTGCCGCCGCGCCCGGCCAGCGTCCCCGTCACCACCTCCTGCGCCAGGTAGCCCGCGCCGCCGTTCTCGCCCTGGCACGACAGCATCTCCGTCTCGCTCGTCCCCTCCAGATCGCCGCGGAACGCCTTCCGGATCATCGCCCGCCCCAGCTTCGGCCCGCCCTCGGCCGACGGGATCTCCGACGGTTCCCAGCCGGTGATGTCGAACGGTACCACCACGCGTGTGCCCATCATGCTCCGTGAGTGTGGATGATCGATTTCACGCTGGCGCGCGGCTGACCAGCGTCGACAGCTCGTCAGGCGGTGCGCGCGGCCGCGGCGGTGGTGGCGAGACGCTGGGCCGTGTCGAGCGCGGCGTCGTAGTCCGGCTCGCGCATCTGGTCGGCCACGTACTCGGCGTGGGCGATGCGGCCGTCGGGGCCGATCACGAACACGGCGCGCTGCAGCAGCCGCCACTCCTCCAGCAGCACCCCGTAATCCTGCCCAAAGCGCTCGCTGCGGTGGCTCGACAGCAGCTCGTGATTCGCGTTCTCGGCCGTCTGCCAGCGGCTGAGCGCAAAGGGCAGGTCCATGCTGATGGTGTAGGTCTTCACGCCCTCGGGAAGCTCCGCGCGGAGCTCGTCCCACCGCCGCGTCTCCACGTGGCACACCGGCGTGTCGATGGAGTTGATCACGTTCAGCAGCCGCACCGTCCCCGCCGAATCGGCGAGCGTCACGGTGTGCGGGAACGCGTCGCCGGGCGTGTGGCAGTCCAGCTCGAACGCGGGCGCCTGCTGCCCGGGAGACAGCTTGTCGCCGACCACGGTGAGCTGGATGGTGTCCTCGAAGGCTTCGCCGGTGCGTCTGCTGGTCATCGTGATTCGGGAGATGGGGGGAAGAGTGGCCGGGGGACGGCGGCCCCGATGCGGCGCGGAGACCGGGGTCAGTCCATGTGGGCCGACAAGGTACGATGCAGGCACGCCCCGCGGGAGACTGCACGCGGACGTCCGGAGTGCGTCCGGCATCCGGCGGGCCGAATCCGGCTTTGTAATGATATGTGGCAGCGCCGCACCATCCAGTGGGTCAACGCCGCCCCGTATCCGACATTCTGCTGACCCCCACATTCATCTACAACAAAACCTATCCTGTTGTCGATTCCAGCCTTACAGCATTCTGCAATTGTGTTTGCCCCTTTGGTGCGGATCATGAGTGCCAAGCCAGCGCCGCGTTGATGCGGAGTCCGACAATGCGCAGTACCCTCACCCCATAGCACGGAGCCGCGCGCATGCGCCCTTCCTCTCCTCCGTGGGGCCGCGGGATTGCTCCCGCCGCCCTTGCACTGCTGCTCTCGGCGTGCTCCCACGACCTGACCGACTCGGCACGGACGCCGTACGAGCGCGCACGCGGCGCCATCGTAACCGCCGCCAGCGGACCGCGGTTCATCTCCAACGCCGTGAAGTACCGCGATGCCGGCGCCCGGCCCTCCACCGGCCGCAGCGGCTCGTCCACCCTGGCCGCCCGCGCGCTGCTGGGGATGGACGGCGCAACGCAGCTGGAGGTGACCACCGGCTCGTTCGACCCGCCGGCCGCCGGCAACCCGCTCTCGAAGGTGCAGGTGAAGCAGCTCGATGCGGGCGGCGTGGTGCTGCGCACCACCAACTACAACAACCTCCCGGGCGGCGGCACCGCGTCGTTCACGTACACCGGCCTGGCGCGCGGCCAGAAGCTGCAGGTGCAGGCGAACGTGGCCGAGCCCAAGCGCAACGCCGTGGTGACGGTGACCGAATCGGTGCACCTGCGCCCCGACCTGCGCGTGCTCCTGAATACGCCGTCCGACGCCACGGTGAACGTTCCCGTGACGCTGCTGGCCACCGTGAGCGAGGGGAACGGCGACGTGGGCGCGCGCACCGACTGCGTGCTGTACGTGGACGGCGTGCAGGTGGACCGCGCGGCCGCGATCTGGGTGGATGCGGGCGACCAGGTGACGTGCGCGTTCCTCTATACCTTCGCCACCGAGGGTGACAAGCAGCTACGCGTGGCGGCCGAGGCCGTGAACCCGGCCGACTTCGACCCGTCGAACAACTCCGCTGCGGGCACCATCCACGTGGGCACGGGGCACGACCGCGAATTCAGCTACTACGCCTCCGCCGAGGACTACCGCGAGGAGTCGGTGCAGCTCGATTCGGCATGGTCGATCTACGACGACGGGCGGCGCACGCTGAACGAGCAGCGCCTGACTACCACCACGCGCACCCAGAACGGCCAGATCAACGGCTGGACGCCCCATGGCCTGTCGATGGCGGGGACGCAGATCCGGGTGTCGCAATCCACCGGTGGCGTGGTGGTGCACTCGGCCACCTGGCCCAACGCGCTGGGGCACGAGTACGCCCCCGTGTCGGGCGAGCTGGGGTGCATGTCGCGCTGGACCGACGGCGCGCTCTTCTACCTGTGCAGCAGCGGCGGCCCCGGCAATGGCTTCACCAGCTTCCAGTACCTGCGTTCCGGGACGGCCGTCACCTACTACTCGGTGACGCACACCTCCTTCTGGTACCCCGACGCGCCCGACAACGCGTACACGTACTCGTACGAGTCGGCCACGACGGAAGCCAGCGGCCAGCCGCAGATCACCGTCGGCCCCGACTACTCGTTCCTGGTGGAGCTGAAGGATGCCGGGCGCACGTACCGCGCGGAAACCACGGTTACGCTCTCCGCAATGCAGACCTCGACGTCCACCATCTATCGCCCGAGCGGCCGCCGGTGCTCCACGCAGCGGTTCGACGAGTTCAGCATGCGCCTGGACATCTGCCGCTATCAGCGCGCGGTGATCAACAAGCGCAGCGGGTTCGTGAACTACCAGGCGGCGGAGTAGGGCCCGGAACTGCTCAACAGGTGCATGAGTGCGTGAGTGCGCCAGCCGGGCACTCAAAAGACAGAAGACGACGTGGGGAGCTCATGGCTCCCCACGTCGTCTTCGCCTTACCTGTGGGCTTCGTCACACACTGCGTGCGATGCGGTGCTAGCGACCGATGCGAGTCAGACGGGAAAGCGAAGGCGCTGACGTCACGCCGTCATGGCTTCGGGCGCTTCGTCGAACAGGACCCGCAGTTCGGGGATGGTGTCCTTTTGCCGCTGCATCTCCTTCCACACCGTGCGGTGGTTGGTCCAGCGTATCCCGTGATGCAGATCGGCCATCGCGCTCGGAGATCCCGCACGCTTGTTGGCGACGTAATCGCGAAGCAGGCGCAGGTAGTGCCCGTACGCGGCCCTGCGTGCCACCACCAGAAAGTCACGATCGTTCAGCCGCAACACCTCGATGGTGTACTCGGCGCGGCGATGCTCGGGCGAGCCCGCGTCGGCGACGGGGAGGAAGTAGAAGGTGTCGAGCAGATCGATCTCCAGGTACTGCAGCGGGTCTTCAAGCCGCGGATTGATCAGCACGGGATCACCCGGCTCGGGCGGCACCACGGGCTGCCGAGACCGGCGGGTGACTTCCACGTACGCACCCGTCCCGCGGGAGAACACGGCGAACCGGTTGTTCTTGGGCCCGTTGCATGGGCCGCAGGCGTACAGGTAGTTCGTCCACTCAAACGCCACCTCCGGGTACAGATCCTTGGGCCGGACGTGTTCCACCTCGTCGGCGGCGGAGTCTTCGCAATAGCCGCAGCGGACCGGGCCGTGGCACATCCGGGCAAGCGTCTGGCGCACCACGCGAAACAGCGGATCGTTCGCGGTGTTGCGGCGCTTGAACTTCTCCTTCGCCTGCTGAACGCGCGCGGCGTAGTCGGGAATCGCGTCGATATCGTCCTGGAGCTTCCGCAGCTGTTCGGCTTCGTCCGCCGGAAGCCCGGGATCGTGCAGTTGGATCACGCGGCCAGATCCTCCGCCGTTTTCAACGTATCGGCCGCGGTCGGGAGGATCGACCGGAGGTGGTGCTGTTCCTCGCGCTCCTCGCCCGTGAGCGTACCGCGCCGTTCCTTTCGGTTCAGGATTGCGAGCCGCTGAAGCAGTTGCTTCGATTCCTCCGAACGCGACACGTCTTCGCCAAACAGATCCGTCCCGTACGCATCCAGCACGTTTCCGTAGACGAGGCGTTCGAGATCAGTCCCTTCCACCCGGCCCCCGACTTCGTTGGTGCCGGGCCGCGGCAACCGCCATACACTTCCTTCTGATGCAGCCTGGCAAATCAAGGGACTATGCGTGGTGACAATAAACTGGATGTTGGGGAAGTGCTCGCGAAGCCACTTGCCAATGCGCTTTTGCCACGTGGGGTGCAGATGGGCGTCGATCTCGTCGATCAGCACCACGCCGGGAGCCTGCACGCGGCCCGGTTCGTCGCTGCTGAACACGCGGTCGGGCGGGAATGCCAGCGAAAGCTGGCGAAGGAGCTCGAATGCCATGCTGAGCACCGACCGGTATCCGTCGCTCAGGTCCTCCACCCGAATGTCATACCCGTTTCCGTCGCGGAAGCGAACTCCCTTCGAACTGATCTCGTGGATTTGCGCGTGATGCGGAAGAAAGCCTGGCTGATTCACGAAGTCGACCACACCATCGATCAGGTGCGCCTCATCGGCGGATGGATTCTCGAGCTTCTGGAGTTGGAGGTCCTGCAGCCAGCGAATGCATTCCGTCAGGGCGATGTCTTCCCCGAAAACGGAGAGATGCGCCGCTAGCCGCGGGCGTGATGAGAAGATCCGCTCTGATTCCGTGCCCCCCGAGAACCGCCGGAACGGACCATAGGCGGCAGAGAACCACCCGGTGCTCGATCTCAGTGCCCAGCCCGCGATCGGTGCGGTGCCTTCCAGCATCACCCCCCCCCTGGTACGAACAAAACGGACGCCGACATCCGCATCAACGTGGCCCCCCTGCTCCGGCGTCCGCACGGTGGCGTCCCATTCAGGTTCAGCCATCAGACCGAGTTCTACGCTCCCGTTCGCGACCCCCCGACTGAGCCACGTATCCCAGTCCTGGCGAAGCGCCTCGGCATCCTTGTCACCTACGAGCGCGAGCGCGATGCTGCGCAGGAACGATGACTTGCCAGCGCCATTGTCACCAATGATGACGTGCCACCCTCGCTCCTTTCCCGGCTCGACCGACCATTCGAGGTGGGAGATGGAGCGCACGTGGTTGATGGTGACCCGGCGCACGTACATGGAACGACCCCTCTGAATGCGGGACTCTGGAGATACAGTCGAGACACGATCCAACAATGGAGCGGCGGCGCCGTGCCCGCAACGATCCGGTCGCGCTCACGATGCCGCCGCACTTCTGTTCGGCTCGTCAGAAGGTCACTAACTCCTCAGTTTCACGAAGGATCTCGGAAGCTGTGGTCCCGCAGGCGTTCGCGATCGTAACGAGGACGCGTACCGTCGGCGACTTCAACCCGCGCTCCAACTGACTGATGTACGTGGGATGGAGCTTCGCCTTGCCGGCAAGCGCCTCCTGAGAAAGGCCGGCTCGCCTGCGCGCATCCGCGAGAACCCGCCCAAGCTGCTGATCGAAAATCGACATCACTCCGCGCGTGAACGAGACGCGTGGAGTGTGCGCCAGACGAAGACTTTTGTACCAGAGACTAAAGTATTAGTTTAGGTGCGGCGATCACGTCTTCGAATCAGGAGGATTCATGTCTATTCACGAACCCAATCGGGTTGGCTCAACCGCGGACGAGCCGCCCGAGGTGATCTGGAACGTGCTGGTGGAGGTGGAGTTCGATCCGCGGCTCTCGGCGCCCGAGATCGACGCGATTCAGGCAAAGCTGTGGGACCGACTGAACGATGCGATCCGGAAGACGGTCCGGCCGCACACGTGCCATCCGGCATCCCCGCTGATCAGTGCGGTGAACGGGCGCGGCGAGGACACACCAATATTGCCGATGGTCGCCGGCCAGCGGCAGTTCACGTGCAACCTCGACATCGAGGAAGCGGCCGAGCGGACGTGCGGTGGGACGGACCTGGCGAAGCTCGCGCATGATGCGCGCGGCCGGGCGTACGAGTTAGGCGTTGCCATCCAGTACCAGCGCCGCCCCGAGTTCGACGGCGTGCGGACCGCGTGGATGCCGCGACCGGCGAAGGTGGCGCGCACGGAGCGAAGAAGGACGCGGCGAAAGCCTTCGGTGAGATGACAAACGGAGGGGCGACCGCGAATGCAGCCACCCCCCGAATTTTCCGCGTCGATCGCGAATCGCTACGTCACATCACGCTCGGAAGGATCAGCGCGCTTCGGTGTGCCATAGATGTAATGATCGTGCTCCGCCGCGAAGTCGGCAGGCGCTTCGATCGACCCGACAAGCGACTCCAGCACGGCGAAGGCATCCGCCTGATCCTCGCCCTCCGACGCGCAGCTCATTACGCCCGCACCAGCGGGCGGTACTTGATGCGGTGGGGCTGGTCGGCCTCGGCGCCCAGGCGGCGGCGGCGGTCGGCCTCGTACTCCTGGTAGTTGCCCTCGAACCACACCACCTGGCTGTTCCCCTCGAAGGCCAGGATGTGCGTGGCGATGCGGTCCAGGAACCAGCGGTCGTGGCTGATCACCACCGCGCACCCGGCGAACTCCAGCAGCGCGTCCTCCAGCGCCCGCAGGGTGTCCACGTCCAGGTCGTTCGACGGCTCGTCGAGCAGGATCAGGTTGCCGCCCTTCTGCAGCACCTTGGCCATGTGCACGCGGTTCCGCTCGCCGCCGGACAGCACCTTCACCGGCTTCTGCTGGTCGCTCCCCTTGAAGCCGAACCAGCTGCAGTAGGCGCGCGCGTTCACCTCGCCGCGGCCCAGCTTGATGTTGTCCTGCCCGCCGCTGATCTCCTGGTACACCGTCTTGTCGCCATCCAGCGTGTCGCGGCTCTGGTCCACGTACGCCAGCTGCACGGTGGACCCCACGCGCAGCTCGCCCGCGTCAGGGCTTTCGCCGCCGGTGATCATGCGGAAGAGCGTGGTCTTCCCCGCCCCGTTCGGCCCGATCACCCCCACGATGCCGCCGCGCGGGAGGCGGAAGTTCAGGTTGTCGATCAGCAGCTTGTCGCCGAACGCCTTCTGCAGCTTGTCGGCGGTCACCACCTCGTCGCCCAGGCGCGGGCCGTTGGGGATCACGATCTCGGCGCGGGAGAGCTTCTCGCGCGGGTCCTCGTTCAGCAGCTGCTCATAGGCGTTCACGCGGGCCTGGGCCTTGGCGTGGCGGGCGCGCGGCGCCATGCGCACCCACTCCAGCTCGCGAGAAAGGGTGCGCTGCCGGGCGGATTCGCTCTTCTCCTCCACGCGCATCCGCTCCTGCTTCTGCTCCAGCCAGCTGGTGTAGTTGCCCTTGAAGGGGTGCCCCTCGCCGCGGTCCAGCTCCAGGATCCACTCGGCCACGTTGTCCAGGAAGTACCGGTCGTGGGTGATGGCCACGATGGTGCCCGGAAACTCCTTCAGGTGCTGCTCCAGCCACGCCACGCTCTCGGCGTCCAGGTGGTTCGTGGGCTCGTCCAGCAGCAGCATGTCGGGCTCCTCCAGCAGCACGCGGCACAGCGCCACGCGGCGCTTCTCGCCGCCGGAGAGGCTCTCCACCCGCGCGTCGGGGGGCGGCAGGCGCAGCGCGTCCATGGCCACCTCGATCTTGCGGTCCAGCTCCCACAGGTTCCCCGCGTCGATGCGGTCCTGCAGCTTCGACTGCTCCTCGATCAGCGCGTCCATGTCGGCGTCGGGGTCGCCGAAGGAGTTGTTCACCTCGTCGTAGCGGCGGAGCACGTCGCGCTGCTCGCGGACGGCCTCCTCCACGTTGCCGCGCACGTCCAGCGACTCGTCGAGCTGCGGCTCCTGCGGCAGGTAGCCGACGCGCACGCCGTCGGCGGGCCACGCCTCGCCGTTGAAGTCCTTGTCCACGCCGGCCATGATGCGCAGCAGGCTCGACTTGCCGCTGCCGTTGGCGCCCACCACCCCGATCTTGGCGCCGGGGTAGAACGAGAGCCAGATCCCCTTCAGGATCTCGCGCTGCGGCGGAACGATCTTCCGCAGGTCCTTCATCACGTAGATGAACTTCGACGTATCGAGCGCCATTCTTCGGTCTTGATTTCGAGTGAGCCGATTCAGCGCGGCCGTTCGATGGAGATGCCGCGAGCGCACCAACTTATCAGCCTGGGCGCGATGGCGGGAGACGGGACGCGGCCGGTTCCGCGTCAGGGTCCCGTGTGAACGCCCGGCTGCGGAGCCTGGTCTCGCATGACGCAGAACGCGGCGGGGGGAGCCTCCCGGCCGGCGCCACGGCACTCCGGTTTGCGATTCGCGGACCGGGGGGTTGACTGCCGCGGCCTTGCATCGCCACTGTATCCGCCGCAATTCGTGCAAACGAATCCCTGGAAGCACGTGGCGCCCGGTCCGGCGCTGGGCACCGATGGTCCCGGGGCAGACGTTCGTACGTGTTGTTCTGCTCCTTTCTTCTCCGCCGTAGCGTCCACGGACCTGATCCCTTGGGGCAGGGGCGTGAGGTGCGGGAGCGCGTACCGCGCCATGGCGAGGGGCCGGAACGCCGGAGACATCCACATCCACCAGAGGGGATCCCATGGGCGCCAAACTGAAGATGAACGTCGAGGAGTTGCACGTGGAGAGCTTTCGCACCGCGCCGTGCGCACCCGGCGAGGCGTATTTCCTTCCGGAGCGGAGCAGCGGGCCGTGCCTCAACTCGGCAGAAACCTGCGCCGCCGTCTGTGTAAGCCACTAGACACCTGCACGGTGCTCCCTGGGCCGCGCCGGTTCCATGAGCCGCCGTCGCTGGCTGCACGAAGCGCCGCCAGATGGTGGCGAAACCCGATTGCGCCACAGTCGTCCGCCAACGGCAGATACTCACCTGCACACACGAAATACCCGATGCGCAACAAGCTCACGCTCGACCTGGACCTGCTGGCCGTGGACAGCTTCCCCACCACCCGGCTACCGGCGGTGAACGCGCACGAGGCGGCATCGCCGATCCGGAAGCCCACCTCGGGGCCGTGCCTCGACTCGGCGCAGACGTGCGACCCGCGCTGCATCGCCTGACGCACGCCCTGGCGCGGGGCGGTGCTTGCGCGCCGACGCCAGTGTGATTATCATCCCCCCGCGCCTCCAAGGGCGCCGCGGCGAGTTCTGGCGATTGCTCCGCGTTACAAATGTGCTAAAGCGCTCGGGGGCCCCCGGCGCATATTGCCGCGGGGCCCTTTCGTTTTGACAGCACCAAGAGATCCGGCCCGCCCTCACCGGCGGGCGGCGCGGGCGCTTTGAGAGCGACAGCTTGGCGGGCCCGCGCCAGCAACGGATCGCCGCCTAAAGCGTCGACCAAGGACCTCCGTCCGCAGGCTGACGGCAGGTCCTTTTTTCGTTCCGGCACCCAAGCGCCGGCCGCACACCCCGAGCCCGAGAGGCCAGACCGCCATGAGCACCGTTCTCGACCCCACCCGCGCACCGGCCACGGTGGCGTACACGTTCACCAGCGAAAGCGTGAGCGAGGGCCACCCCGACAAGGTGTGCGACACCATCGCCGACAGCATCCTGGACGCGCACCTGGCGGGCGACCCGTCGAGCCGCGTTGCCTGCGAGGTGCTGGTGAAGGGGAACCGCGTGGTGCTGGCGGGCGAGATCACCAGCAGCGCCGTGGTGGACTACCCCGCGCTGGTGAAGAAGGTGGTGGAGGAGATCGGCTACGTGGACGCCGACCAGGACTTCCGCCCCGACAACCTGGAGATCCACGTCTTCCTTTCGGCCCAGGCCGCCGAGATCGCGCAGGGCGTGGACGCCGACACCAGCCTGAGCGGCGAGCAGGGCGCGGGTGACCAGGGGATCATGTTCGGCTACGCGACCGACGAGACCGAGGAGCTGATGCCGCTTCCGATCCTCCTTTCGCACAAGCTGGCGCACTCGCTTGCCGAGCACCGCCGCAAGGGGAGCGCGCCCTGGCTGCGCCCCGACGCGAAGACGCAGGTGAGCGTCCGCTACGAGAACGGCGTGCCGGTGGCCGTGACCGACGTGCTGGTCAGCACGCAGCACTCGGCCGACGTGGACCGCGAGACCATCCGCCAGTTCGTGGCGCTGAACGTGGTTCCCGAGGCGCTGGGCCACTGGTACCACGACGACATCAACCTGATGGTGAACCCCACCGGCTCCTTCGTGCAGGGCGGCCCGTCGGCCGACGCGGGCGTGACCGGCCGCAAGATCATCGTGGACAGCTACGGCGGGATGGGGCGCCACGGCGGCGGCGCGTTCAGCGGCAAGGACCCCAGCAAGGTGGACCGCAGCGGCGCGTACTTCTGCCGGTTCGTGGCGCGCGAGGTGGTGAAGGCGGGGCTGGCGAAGCGGGCCGAGGTGCAGGTGGCGTACGCCATCGGCGTGGCGCAGCCGGTGTCGGTGAAGGTGGACACCTTCGGCACGGGCGACGAGAAGGCCGCCGCCGAGTTCGTGCGCGCCAACTTCGACTTCCGCCCCGGCGCCATCATCGAGCGCCTGAACCTGCTGCGCCCCATCTACCGGCAGACGACCAACTACGGGCACTTCGGCAAGCCGTATCTGCCCTGGGAGGCTTGATCCACCGGGTACGGAGGTACGGGGGTACGGAGGTACGGAGGTACGGAGGTACGGAACCGCGGGGCTTCGGCGCGAGCCGCGGCGGTGGCCCCCACCCGGATTTTCGCGGACGGTACTGCCCCACGGAGCGGGGGTGAGGGGCCGGGGGAGGGGGGCCGCCGCGGCCGCGGCGATCTTCGTCGCAGCGGCAGGATGCTGGTGTGGGAGTCCGCGCAGGCGGACTTTGGGCCGTTGTTGCCGCGGATTCATCCGCCCGATCGACATCGGCCAGTCGCTCGCGCGCCGCGCCTCGCAAGCTTGCCACGGCCTTCTGATCGCCCGCCCGCCCGCGCTGCTCACGGGGCAGCGGACCACGCGCTACTTCGTTTTCCGCGGCCCCGCGCAGGAGCCGGCGGACGCGAGCGCCGAGTACACCGTCGACCTCCACGAGGACATGGGCGTGCAGTAGGTGTGTCTGATTCACGATCGAGGCGGGCCCTTCTCCACGTGGTGCGGAGAGGGGCTCGTCGTTCTCAGCCGTGGATGGACGATGAGCAGCCAAGGTAATCTGACTTACCGTAATCCGGATTACCTTGGCCCACCCTCTGGCCTGAGCGGCGCTCACGGCGCAACGTTCGGTCGGTCGCATCGCCGTTCATCCAATCCCAAGCCGCTGCCATGCCCTTCACCCAATCGCCGCCGACGGTGGGGAACCAGTGGGAACAGGACCGCGCGCTGCGGTCGCTGCTGGGGCGGATGCTCCCCGCGAGCGTCCTGGCCGACGTGGAGCCGTCGCTGCGGGAGATGGGGCGGCTCTCGGCGGAGCTGTACCCGGCGCAGCTGGCCGACCTGCCCAGCGAGCCGCGGCTGGTGCAGTGGGACGCGTGGGGGAACCGCGTGGACCGCATCGAGCTGACGCCGCTGTGGCGCACGGCCGAGCGCACCGCGGCGGAGCACGGCGTCGTCGCAACGGCGTACGAGCGCGCGCACGGGGCGCTGTCGCGCGTGCACCAGTTCGCGCTGGCGTACCTCTTCACGCCATCCACCGACATCTACTCGTGCCCGCTGGCCATGACCGACGGCGCCGCCCGCGCGCTGCTGGACAGCGGCAACGCCCAGCTGGCCGCCCGCGCGGTGCCGCGCCTCACCTCGCGCGATCCGTCGCTTTTCTGGACCAGCGGGCAGTGGATGACGGAAACGGCCGGCGGCTCCGACGTGGGGAACAGCGAAACGGTGGCGCGGCGCGGGGATGACGGGGAGTGGCGGCTGTTCGGGCGAAAGTGGTTCACCTCGGCCGCCACCAGCCAGATGGCGCTCACGCTGGCGCGGCCCCAGGGAAATCCCCCCGGCGGACGCGGGCTGGCGCTGTTCTACCTGGAGACGCGCGGCGAGGGCGGAGGGCTGAACGGCATCCGCATCGACCGGCTCAAGGAGAAGCTGGGGACGCGCAAGCTCCCCACCGCCGAGCTGACGCTGGATGGCGCCGTCGCCACCCCCGTGCGCGGCCTAGAGGGCGGCGTGCGGGCCATCGCGCCGATGCTGAACGTGACGCGCACCTGGAACGCGGTGAGCGCCTCGGCGCTGATGCGCCGCGGCGTGGCGCTGGCACGTGCCTACGCGCCGGTCCGCCGTGCGTTCGGGGCGCCGCTGGCCGAGCTGCCGCTGCACGTGGACACGCTCGCCGGCGTGCAGGCCGAGTTCGAGGGCGCGCTGCACCTCACCTTTCGCGTGGTGGAGCTGCTCGGCCGCGCGGAGGCCGGCGAGCTGGACGACGCGGGGCGCGCGCTGCTGCGCATCCTTACCCCCATCGCCAAGCTGACCACGGCGCGGCAGGGCGTGGCCGTGGCGAGCGAGATCGTGGAGAGCTTCGGCGGCGCGGGGTACGTGGAAGACACGGGGATCCCCACGCTGCTGCGCGACGCGCAGGTGCTGAGCATCTGGGAAGGCACCACCAACGTGCTCTCGCTCGACACGCTGCGCGCGATGCAGGATGCGGGCGGGCTGGACCCTATCGTGGCCGAGATCGCCCGCTGCGCGTCGGAGGTACGTGACGCCTCGCTCGCCGCGCCCACGCGCGCCGCCCTCCGCGCGGTGGAGCGCGCGGCTGGGTGGCTGCGCGAGGCGCGGCGCGCGGGCGAGGCTCAGGTGCAGGCCGACGCGCGGCGATTCGCCATGACGCTGGGCCGCGCGCTGGAGACGGCGCTGCTGGCGCACCACGCGCAGTGGGCACTGGACCGTGGCGACGGTCGCCCCGCCGCCGCCGCGCGCCGCCTGGCCGCCAACGGCATCGACCTGATCGCCCCCGACATTTCTTCCGCGGACGCGCGGCTGCTCGTCTCGGAGCGTGGGGAAGCGGAGGCGCCGGAAGTCGAGCCGTCTGCCGGCATGCCCGTGGAAGCGTCAGCCTCGGCGGATTAGGGCGGAGCGGCGCAGTGGTGCGCCGTTCCCTCGCCGCAACTGAATACAATCCGCTTTGCGCCTTCGTGCTGGACAGACAACGAACAGCAAGGCGGGAGAAACCGATCCACACGTCGCAACGCCTCTGCTGCGACGTCCGGATGATGCAGAGGGTTCGGTTTACACGAATACCTTTACACGCCTAAATATATTTTGCATCTTCCGGCGACGGATCACGTCACTCCACCGTCTCCCACCAAAGGAGGACATGCCATGCGCGTACGCACCCTCTCCCTCACCCTGCTCTCGGCCGCGGCGCTGGCGGCGTGCGGCTCGCCCGACCTGGGCACCGGGCCGGAGCTGCGCCAGCCCGCCGAGCCGGCCGCGAACCACATCTCCAACAACTGCGTGCACTTCAACGTTCCGCCGGTGGGGGCTACGTTCGGCGCGCCGGCGGGCCAGGCGCCGGGCACGGTGGTGTGGGCGGAGCAGGCGATCCGCGTGTCGGTGAACAAGTTCATCACCAGTGGCGGCGGAAGCGTGTACGACCGGCTGCGCATCGAGCCGGCACCGGCGCCGTTCACGCTGGCCGTGGGCAACACCGGCCACACCCTCAACCTGAACGCCGGCTTCGATTTCACCACCATGGGGTGGGTGACCAGCAAGGTGGTGCTGCACTACATGAAGTTCACCGGCGGCTACGAGAACCTGGTGGTGAACGGCAGCCCGGTGTTCGTGGGGCAGATCACCGCGCCGCCGGGGGTGATGGCCGGCGCCACCGTGACGTCCACGCCCGTTGGCTTCGTGGGCGGCGTGCAGGGCACCCTCACGGTCAGCGGCGTGCCCATCAACCAGGTGTTGCTGGGCGGCACCAGCCTGTGGATCGACACGGTCTGCGCGTTCTGACGCGCCGTCTTGTTCTTTTCGGCTCGTCCAGACGTTCACGTGGCAGGGGTTGATCCCGCTTTGTGAACGCAGAGCAGCGGAGACAGGCAGAGTCAGGCAGAGAACTGCACGGCCGTGGCAGTTCTCTGCTTATCTCTGCCTGTCTTCGCTGCTCTGCGTTCATTGCCGTAGCGGTTCATCCCCACGGGAAACTTCCCGCACGCGGCGGGATGTACCGGACATCCGTGCGGCCGCCGAACGCGCATTGTGAAGAGGAGGACGATCGAAGCATTGCCCGATAATCAATAATTATTATTGTTATCGGGACGATGCTTACCTGGAGAGGCTGATGGACGAGAGCGGCGAGGTGGAGGCGAAGGGCGGTCCGCAGTGGTGGGCCGACACGGTGATCCGCGGCTTCGTGCTGGCGGCGGCCACCCTGGCCGGCGTGCTGGCGGGGTTCACGCTGCAGGCGGTGGGGCACCCGTGGCTGCACTGGGTGGCGTTCGGCGTGGCGTTCGTGGCCGGCGGCGTCCCCAGTGCCATCGCCGCATGGAAGGAGCTGGTGGGCGAGCGCAAGCTGAACGTGGACCTGCTGATGATGCTCGCCGCGCTCGGCGCCGCCTCGGTGGGCCAGGCGGGCGACGGGGCCATCCTCCTCTTCCTCTTCTCCCTTTCCAACGCGCTGCAGGCATGGGCGTTCGGGCGCACGCGCAACGCCATCCGCGCGCTGATGAAGCTGCACCCCGAGGGCGCCACCGTGCTGGACGCCGATGGCCGCGAGCGCTGGGTGCGGCTCGCCGAGCTGCGCCCCGGCGACACCGTCCTCGTCCGCCCCGGCGAGCGCTTCCCCGCGGATGGCCAGCTGGCCGACGGCTACACCAGCGCGGACGAGAGCGCGCTGACCGGCGAATCCGTCCCCGTGGACAAATCCCCCGGCGACGCGGTGTTCGGCGGCACGCTGAACGGCGAGGGCGTGGTGCGCGCCAGCATCCAGCGCCCCGCGTCGGAAAGCGCGCTTGCCCGGCTGGTGCGGCTGGTGGAACAGGCGCAGGCCGCCAAGGGGCCCACCGAAGTGTTCGCCGCGCGCTTCGAGGGGCCCTACAGCATCGCCGTCCTGGCCTCGGTGCCGGTGGTCTTCTTCGCGCTGCATCTGCTGGGCGGCGTTGAGTCCGGCCCCGCGTGGTACCGCGCGATGACGTTCCTGGTGGTCGCATCGCCCTGCGCGGTGGTGATCAGCACGCCGGCGGCGGTGCTTGCGGCCATGGCGGCGGGGGCGCGCAACGGCACGCTCTTCAAGAGCGGCGCGGCCCTAGAGGCGCTGGCCGCCGCGCGCATCGTGGCATTCGACAAGACGGGGACGCTCACCGAGGGGAAGATGCGGCTCGTCGAAGTCGCCGCGCTGGAGGGGACCGAGGACGAGGCGCGCGCGCTGGCCGCCGGGCTGGAGCGGCACAGTGAGCACCCCGTGGCGCGCGCGGTGGTGGACGCGTGGACTGGGGACGCGCCGCGGGTGGACGACGTTCAGGCGGTGCGCGGCCACGGCATTCGCGGCCAGGTGGCGGGGGAGACCGTGTGGGCCGGGAGCCGGCGGATGGCCGCCGCGCAGGGCGCGCCTGTCGGTGCCGACGCGGAACGGCGGCTGGCCGCGCTTGAAACGGCGGGCGTGACCACGATCCTGCTTGGCCGCGGCACCCGCGTGACCGCCGTGCTGGGCGTGGCCGACACCCCGCGCGCAGAGGCGGCCGCCGCCGTGCACGCGCTGCGCGAGCGCGGCCTGCGCGTGGTGATGCTCACCGGCGACCGCGAGGCCGTGGCCCGCCACATCGCGGCCGACCTGGGGATCGACGAGATCCGCGCCGAGCTGCTCCCCGAGCACAAGCTGGATGCCATCGCCGAGCTGCGCCGCCAGGGCCGCGTGGCGATGGTGGGCGACGGCGTGAACGACGCCCCCGCGCTCGCCGCCGCCGAGGTGGGCGTGGCGATGGGGAGCGGGAGCGACGTGTCGCTGGAGAGCGCCGACCTGGTGCTGATGAAGAGCGACCTGTCGCGCATGGCCGGCGCCGTGGGGCTGGCGCGGAAGACGGCGGGGACGATCCGCTTCAACCTGGCGTTCGCGATGGGCGTGATCGTGATCGTGGGCACGCTCTCGCTCTTCGGCCGCATCCCGCTGCCGCTGGGCGTGGTGGCGCACGAGGGCGGCACCATCTTCGTGGTCACCGTCGGCCTCCGCCTCCTTGCCTACCGCTTCGGGCGGAAGGGGGAGATGCCGGGCGGGCGGCAGAAGGCCGGACCGGCCCGGCGAGCGGTTACGGCGGAGGTGCCGGGGGATTGATACCGCGCTTCGGCCAGGATCGTGGGAGTTTGCGGCTGAAGCCGCGGCTACAACGGCACACAGTCCGCCTTCGCGGACTTCAACGGCGATAAGCGAAGAGGCGGCAGGGATGAATCCCGGCCGCCTCACTGCATCCGCGGTCAGTTGTTCGAAGAAGTATCAAGAAGGCTCCACCACCAGCTTGCCGCGGAGCATGTTCATCCCGCAGGTCCAGGTGAACTCGCCGGGCTTGCTGGGCGTGAACTCCACCGGGGTGGTCTTGAAGGCGGGGAGGTCGCGGGCGATGCCGAAATCGCCGAAGATGACCTGCTCGCTGCAGCTGCCGGTTTCGTCACGGTAGAAGTCCAGGCGCACGGGGCGGCCCTGCTTCACGCGCACCACGTCGGGGGTGTAGCCGCCCTTCACGGTGATCTTCACCTCCTGCACCCCGGCGTCCGTCACGCGGGCGGCCACCGCCTCCCGCTCGCCGAAGAAGTACCACAGCACCGCCGCGATCGCGGCCACGCCGCCGATCAGTACCACCATCTCCGTCGTATCCATCGTCTCCATCTCCCGTCAGGCCGGCTCGGTTCCGCGAGCCGGCGATCGATTCTTCGGGAGCGCCCCGGCACCCAGGCTGGCGCGGCGCCGGCACGGCGCTCCCTCGGAATGACATCTCTCTCCAGAGTCCGTACCTCCGTACCTCCGTACCTCCGTACCTCTCCGTACCGCCGTACCTCCATACCTCCGCACCGTCCTTCAAACCTTCGCCCGGCGCAGACGCAGCGAGTTGGTCACCACGCTCACGCTGCTCAGCGACATCGCGGCGCTGGCGATCACGGGGCTCAGCAGCCAGCCGAACAGCGGGTACAGCGCGCCGGCGGCGATGGGGATGCCGATCACGTTGTAGACGAACGCCCAGAACAGGTTCTGCTTCACCGTGCGGATCGTCGCGCGGCTGAGCCGGATGGCGCTCACCACCCCGCGCAGGTCGCCGCGGATCAGCGTGATGTCGCTCGCCTCGATCGCCACGTCGGTGCCCGTGCCGATGGCGATGCCCACGTCGGCCTGGGCCAGGGCGGGGGCGTCGTTGATGCCGTCGCCCACCATCGCCACGCGCCGCTTCTCCTCATCCTGCAGGCGCTTGACCTCGCGCGCCTTCCCGTCGGGGAGCACCTCGGCCAGCACGCGGTCGATGCCGGCCTGCTTCGCCACCGCCTCGGCCGTCCGTCGGTTGTCGCCGGTGATCATCACCACCTGCAGCCCCATTCCGCGCAGCGTGGCCACGGCTTCCCTGCTCTCCGGCTTGAGCGTGTCGGCCACGGCGAGGATGCCGGCGTAGCGCCCATCCACCGCGGCGAACGTGGGCGTCTTCCCCTCGTCCGCCAGCGTGGCGGCGCGCGATTCCGCGTCGCCCGGGTCGATGCCGCGCTCGCGCAGCAGCTTCGCGTTGCCGATCAGCACGGCGCGGCCGTCCACCGTCGCCTCGATGCCGTGGCCGGCCAGCGCGCGGAACGCCGTCGCGTCCGCCAGGGCGATCTTCCGGTCCTGCGCGCCGCGCACCACCGCCTCGCCCACCGGGTGCTCGCTCCCGCGCTCGGCGGACGCGACCAGCCGCAGCAGCTCGTCGGCGCCGAACCCATCCGCGGAAACGACGTCGGTCAGCTCGGGGCGGCCCTGCGTGAGCGTGCCGGTCTTGTCGAGCACGATGGTGTCGATCTTGTGCGCCGTCTCCAGGCTTTCGCCGCCCTTGATCAGCACGCCGCTCTCCGCGCCCTTGCCGGTGCCCACCATGATGGCCGTGGGCGTGGCCAGCCCCAGCGCGCAGGGGCAGGCGATGATCAGCACGCTCACGAAGTTCACCAGCGCAAGCGTGAAGCGCGTTTCCGTGGGCGCCAGGATGAACCAGGCCACGAAGGTGGCAATGGCGAGGCTGATCACCACGGGCGTGAAGATGCCGCTGATCACGTCCCCCAGCCGCGCGATGGGCGCCTTCGAGCCCTGCGCGTCCTGCACCAGCTTCACGATCTGCTGCAGCGCCGTGTCCTTCCCCACCTTGGTCGCGCGGAAGCGGAAGCTTCCGGTGCGGTTGATGGTGGCGCCGAACACCTCGTCGCCCGCCGTCTTCTCGGCGGGGATGCTCTCGCCGGTCAGCATCGATTCGTCCACAGCGGATGCACCCTCCGTTACCACGCCGTCCACCGGCACCTTCTCGCCGGGGCGGACGATGACGGTGTCGCCGGGGATCACGGCTTCCACCGGGATGTCGGCCTCGGCGCCGTCGCGGATCACGCGCGCGGTCCTGGCCTGCAGCCCCATCAGCCGGCGGATGGCGTCACTGGTGCTCCCCTTCGCCCGCGCCTCCAGCATCCGCCCCAGCAGGATCAGGGCGATGATCACGGACGCCGCCTCGTAGTAGACCGGCGGCCCCATCTCCATCCCCGCCGTCCCCCCATGCGCCGCCATGAAGAAGCGGGGGAAGAAGGTGGCGGCGAGCGAGTACAGGTACGCCGTGCCGGTGCCCACGGCGATCAGCGTGTTCATGTCGGCCGCGCGGTGCCGGAAGGCCGCCCAGGCGCCGCGGTAGAACTGCGCGCCGCTGTACAGCACCACCGGCGTGGCCAGCAGCAGCTGCACCCACACCGCGCCGGGAAAGTTGAGCCAGGAGATGCGCCCGTGGCTCATCGCCATCACCAGCACGGGGAGCGACAGGGCCGCGGCGATCCAGAACTTGCGCCGCAGCGACGCGTACTCGGCCGCGTGCGCCGCCTCGATGCTGTCCTCCGCCTCGGCGGCGGTACCCCCCGTGGGTACGTTTACCACCGCGTAGCCGAAGCTCTCGATGGCGCGGCGGAGCGTGGCGGCGTCGGTGGCGCCCTGCAGGTAATCGACACGCACCTCGCGCGTGGCCAGGTTGAAGTCCACGCCGGTCACGCCGCGGTAGCGCATCAGATGATGCTCCAGCGGCTGGCTGCTGCCGCCCGGCCGCGCCGAATCGTCCACCACGAACTCGGCGCGGGTACTGCCGGCGGTGCCGTACCCGGTGTCCTCGACCACGCCGATCAGGTCGCGCACGCCGGTGGCGGCGGGGTCGTACTCCACGGTGGCGCGGCTGGTGGCCAGGTTCACCCCCGCGCGCCGCACCCCCGGCGCCTTCGACAGCGACCGCTCCACCCGCCGCGCGCAGGCGGCGCAGGTCATCCCCGTGATCGGCAGGTCGATGCGGTCGAGCGATTCATCCCGCGTGTCCGGCTGCGGCGTTGCGCGCCCCATCTGGAGTTGCACCACGGGCTGCGTCGCTGGAACTCCACCGCTCGCTTGCGCGGCGTGATCGTGCCCGGGATGCGCGGGGGGCGCGGGCGGCCTGGGCGTCGCGCGCTTCATCCCCAGCTGCACCATCGGCTGCGCGGCGACGGCGGGGCCGGCGGCGGAGCGATGCGCGGCGTGCCGCTGCACCGCATGCGACTCGTGATCGTGCCCCGCGTGTGCCGATTCGTCGGCGGACGCGAGGTATTTCTCCGGGTCCGCGTCGAAGCGCTGTTTGCAGCCGGCGCTGCAGAACCAGTACGCATGGCCGTTGGCTTCACTGCTTCCGGCGGCGTTCGCCGGGTCCACCGTCATCCCGCACACGGGATCGATGGCGCCTGTGCTCTGAATGGGATCCATGGCCGCCTCCTCAGCGGACGTGCTTGTACATCAGGTCCAGCACCTCGGTGTACGCCTGTTCGCGGCCGCGCTCGTCACCCTGCACCACCGCGTCGGTGATGCAGTGGCGCAGGTGGTTGCGCATCAGCAGCTTGCCCACGCCGCGGAGCGCCTCGTGCACGCTGGCTACCTGCACCAGCACGTCGCCGCAGTAGCGCTCGTCCTCCACCATCCGCTGCAGCCCGCGGATCTGCCCCTCGATCCGCTTGAGCCGGGCGAGCGCCTGCTCCTTCACCTGCGGCTCCACGTGCGCCGCGTGCCGCTCGGTTTCCTGGATTTCCGCTTCCGTCGTCATCTCTCGAGTCCCTTATGGGGTACCCCCCTACCCTATTGATGGTCCAAAGATAATCACCTCGTCAAGGGGGGGCAACCGTGCTTTCACGTCACGTGCGTCCGGAGATTCGATACGACGGCGGCGGAACCTCCGGACACGGGCTCCCGACCGGCGGCTGAAGCCGCGGCAACAACGACGAGAAGCCTCGCGAACTGCGCGAGGCTGCAAGCCAGGACCTCAACTCGGGCCGCAAGGCAGAGGCCGAGCGGGGGACAGGATCTGGCACAAGGGCAGGCGCGTGAATCTCGCGCCTGGGCCAGACCTCTCAGTTCAGTGAAGAATCCGGCACCGAGCCGCTGACGGCGAAGTGGGTCTCGTGCGGCTCCAGGCCCTGCACGATGATCACGAAGCGGTACACGCCGGGCGTGGGGAAGGTCATTCCCACCAGCGTGAACACCTGGTTGGCGGTGCTGAACTCGCCGGGCGGCACCACGGGCGGGTTGATCTCGCCCGCGGCTTCGAACAGCACGTCGCCGCCCTCGTTCACCATCAGCACCTGCACGGGAACGTTGCGGCCGCCGTCGGCGAACTCGGCCTGCACGCGAAAGCAGAACACCATGCGCGGGTGCACCACCGGGAACTCGGCCCCAGCGATGCGGTCGAAAACGCCCAGCACGTTCAGCTTCCCTTCCTGCGAGATGTTGGCCTCGTCGGCCAGGAACGCCATCGGAATTCTCATCGTGTGCCTTCCCCCGACAGTGCCGGGCAGTCGTCGCTCCCCCTGCGCACCCACATCCGGCCCACCGCAACGGTGTCGGGCACGGAATCGGGGTTCATCCGCGCGGGCGTCCACCCCCTGGTGGCCGCCGTGTCCAGGCCAAAGCTGATCCCCGGCTGGTTGGGGAACCACACCGCCACCTGCCGCTCGCCCGCGCCCGTGCACATCCGCCCAAAGCTGGAGCGCAGGTCGCCGATCTTCGATCCCACCCCCGCGCCCGTGGCCGTCTTCAGCCCCGGCTGGTCGATCACGATGCGCTCCACCGCGCCGCCCGCCGTCACCGCCACCACGCGCCGCCCGCCGGGGAGCACCACCAGGCCGGCCTCGGCCGCCCCCTCCTGCCCCTTCCAGGTGGTGTCGCGCGCCTCGGGGCAGGCGGAGCGCAGCGCGTCCAGCGGCATCCCCACGCGCACAGGGCCGATCCCGTAGCGGGTGACCACCGCGTCGCTCACGTTGCCGCACCCGCCCACGGTCACCGCGCTCTCGGGGCGGATGCGCAGCGTGTCTGTTACGGGCGGCGCCAGCTGCGCCCCGCCACGCCCAAGGAGCGACACCCGCACCACGAAGCGTGTCGCGGTGTCCGTCCGCGCGGCCGGCGTCCCTATGCGCGGCTTCGGCTGCGCGGGCGGCTGGCCGGGCGCGGGGGGCGCGGCGGGAGGCGCGGGCGCCGGCGGGGTGTGGATGGCCTGCTTCAGCTCGATGGTCTGCCCGGCCCCGACGGTGCCGATGGCGAAGCGGAGCCGCGTCCCCGACGCGTCCACCGTCGACTCCGGCCGCGACGCGGCGGACGAATCCACCGGCATGGCCAGGCCCGCGGCGGCGAAGAGGTCCACCACCGCGTCGGGGACGGCGGCCTGACTCGCGTTCTGCACGGTGATCAGCACCGTGTCGCTGGCGTTCCAGGGCGGCTGGTCGGGAAGGCGCACGGTCAGGTCCAGCTGCCCGGCGGCGGGAGGCGCCGCCGGCGGGGGCTGGCCCTGCCCCGGGGGCGGCTTGCGGTCGCGGCAGCCGCCCAGCGCCAGTGCCGCGCACGCCGTGATCGCCAGCCCTCGAAGCGCCGTTGTTCCTGGTATCGGCATCCGCATCCGTTCAGAGTGGCGCGGCGATGGGCAGTCCCCGGGCGAGCCCCGGTTTTGCGTGTGCCGTGACGGGCTCTATTTTGTCGCCCTTCCGGCGCCCGCGACAGGGCGCGCCCCCTGAACCACGCACGCGCCCGGGCATGGCCGACCACGAACCGAACGAGCAGCGCGGCAGGGAGAACCCCACGCTCAACCGCGCGGCGCGCATGGGCATGGCCACCGAGGACGAGCGGCTGCTGCAGAGCCCCGCGCTGCAGCCCGCGCCCTCGGTGGAGTTCACCAGCACCGACCCATGGCGCGTGTTCCGCATCATGGGCGAGTTCGTGGAGGGGTTCGACGCGCTGGCCCGCATCGGCCCGGGCGTCACCATCTTCGGCTCGGCGCGCGTGCCGCCCGACCATCCGCAGTACCAGACGGCGCGCGAGACGGCGCGGCTGGTGGGCCAGGCGGGGTTCACCATCATCACCGGCGGCGGGCCGGGGATCATGGAGGCGGCCAACCGTGGCGCGCGCGACGCGGGCGCGCTCTCCGTGGGCTGCAACATCGAGCTCCCGTTCGAGCAGCACATCAACGACTACGTCGACGTGGCCATCAACTTCCGCTACTTCTTCGTGCGGAAGACGATGTTCGTGAAGTATGCCGAGGCGTTCGTGATCTTCCCCGGCGGCTTCGGCACGCTCGACGAGCTCACCGAGGCGCTCACGCTGATCCAGACCGGCAAGATCCGCGACTTTCCCGTGGTGCTGTACGACAGCGCCTACTGGAAGGGCTTCCTGGACTGGATCCGGGGCACGCTGCTGGCCGAGGGAAAGATCTCGGCCGACGACCTGGACCTGATGGAGATGGCCGACACGCCCGAGGACGTGGTCCGCATCATCCTGGCCCATAGCGCCACCGCGCTCGAGAACTCGCAGCGGCCCGACATCCCGAAGTACCCGCAGCGGCACGGCCTGCTCCGCAAGCAGCCCGCGAAGGCGCCGGTGGAGGAAGCGCCCGCGGTAACGGACCCGGACTCGCCGGCCGAGCCGCACAAGGGCGACGCGCAGTAAAGTGCTGAGTGCTGGGTGCTGGGTGCTGGGTGCTGGGTGCTGGGTGCTGGGTGCTGAGTGCTGGGTGCTGGGTGCTGGGTTTTCACGCTTCTTATCAGCACTCAACACCTCGCACTCAGCACGTAGCCGGCTATGCCGGAGCGAGTGATGTTCGCATCGCCGCGAGCATGCGGCTGACCTCGATGCAGAGATCGTGAAGTTCCAGGTGATCGGCGTCGCTGATGTAAGCCAGGTCGTGAGCAAGATAGAGTTGGCTCCGAATTTCCATCGCCGAGCCGCGGGCGATCGCAAGGAAGTGACGCATATCGGCGCGGCTGTGACGGCCGAATCCTTCGGCGATGTTCGACATGATCGAGACCGCCGCTCGCCGTATCTGGTCGCGCAGACTAAAATCGCGCGCAAACGGCCCGCGTGAGGTGACGCGGTAGACGGCAAACGCGAGCATCCGGGACTTCTGCCAGACGCGAAGATCCTCGAACTTCGTTACCGTCATTGGTAATCTCCGAGTGTGAGTAGCGAGCAAAACGCACAACATATAAGGACGCTGTGCACTTTGCACGTTTTTCTCAGCACTCAGCACCCAGCACTCAGCACCTCCAAGACGATGGCGCAGAGCAAGTACCTGAGCGGGAAGCGGATCGAGCCGACGAAGATCGGGGCGGGGCTGACGGTCACGCAGCTGATCGATGGGACGTTCCAGGCGTACAACGCGGCGCGTCTCCGCGAGGGCTGCCATCTTCTCACGCGGAAGATGCTGGACGACGACGTCACCATCGGGATGACGATGACGGGCGCGCTCACGCCGGCCGGGCTGGGGATGAGCAGCGTGATCCCGCTGATCGAGGCGGGGTTCGTGGACTGGATCATCTCCACGGGCGCCAACCTCTACCACGACACGCACTTCGGCATCGGGCTGGAGCTGCGGCAGGGGTCGCCGCAGATCTCCGACACCGTGCTGCGCGAGGAAGAGGTCGTGC
>DASSJS010000185.1:0-2875 GCA_035691085.1 Longimicrobium sp. | reverse complement strand
TGCGCGCGCCGGCGGCGGGGCGGTACTCGGTGCGCGCCGAGCGCATCGGCTACTCGGCCGTCACCTCGCCCGCGTTCGACCTGGGGAGCGGCGAAACGCGCACCGAGCGGCTGGTGGCGTCGGGCGCGGCGGTCACGCTGCAGGGGATCACGGTGACCCCGGCGGCGCGGCGGTGCGAGGTGCGGCCCGGCGCCGGCCTGGCCACCGCCACGCTCTGGGAAGAGGCGCGCAAGGCGCTGAACGCCGCCGCGCTCAGCCAGAGCGAGCGCATGTTCCGCTACGACCTGAACCAGTGGACGCGCGAGATCGACCCGTCGAACAACACCGTGCGCCGCGAAGACCGGCGGACGGCAACCGGGATGGCCGAGCTTCCCTTCCGCTCGCTGCGCGCGGCGGAGCTGAGCCGGCGCGGCTACGTGCAGACGGAGGCGGGCGACTCGGTGGGCTACTGGGGCCCCGACGCGGCCGTGATGCTGAGCAACGAGTTCCTGACCGACCACTGCCTGCGCGTGGTGGAGGGGAACGACCCGCGGCTGATCGGCCTGGGCTTCGAGCCGGTGCGCGGCCGGCGCGTGGCCGACATCCGCGGCACGCTCTGGCTGGACCGGCGCAGCGCCGAGCTGCGGCGCGTGGAGTACACCTACCAGGGCGGCCCGCCCGAGAGCGACGACCCGCGCGTGGGCGGCACCGTGGAGTACGAGCGGCTGGCCAACGGGCCGTGGATCGTGCGGAGGTGGACCATCCGCATGCCGCAGGTGTTCCTGGAGCAGCAGCTGCGCAACGTGAGCACCGACCTCCGCAACGTGCGCCTGGCCGGCGGCCGCGTCGAGTCGCGGATCTCGGCGCTGGTGGAGGCCGGCGGCGAGGTGACCGGCGTGCGCGGCGGCGACGGGCGCCCAGTGTTCGCGGGGACCGCGCGCCCCTTCGTCCGCGGAACCGTGTGGGACAGCACCCGCGCCGCCCCGCTGGCGGGGGCGCAGGTCTACCTCTCCGGCACCTCGGCGACGGCCACCGCGGGGCCGGACGGCGCCTTCGTGCTTCAGGCGCCGGGCGAGGGGCGCTACACGGTGGCGTTCTCGCACCCCGAGCTGGGGCCGCTGGCCTCCACCGCCACCTCCGGCACCGTCACCCTCAAGCCGGGTGACACGGCCACGGTGGCGCTCTCCGTTCCCGGTTGGCCCACCGCCCGCCGCGCGCTCTGCGCCGACTCGCTGGTGCGCCACTTTTCCGGCGTGGTATATGGCCGCGTGACCGGCCCCGGTGCGGAAGCCGCCACCGTCACCGGGAGCTGGTTCGGCGCCTCGGGAAGCGACGTCAACCCGGCCTTCTCCCGCAGCAGCGTGGCCAGCCGCCCCGACGCGCAGGGCTTCTACGTGCTGTGCGGCGTCACCACGCAGGTGCTGGTGACGGTGCGCGCGCAGTCGGCCGCCACGCGCGGCCAGGCCGAGGTCCGTGCGAGCGGCGGCGTGCCCGTGCGCGCCGACGTCCAGATGGGCGCGCCCGGCGGCCTGGAGCGGATGTCGGGCGTGCGCGAGCGCGAGGTCCCTGCGGCTCCGGCGGCGGGCGCCACGGCGCCGGCGGGGGTCCGGACGATGGCGGTGCTCACCCGCGATGCCGCCGGGGTGCCGCTGGGGCGCGCCACGGTGCGCATCGGCACCCTGCCGGCGGTGCAGACGGACGACGAGGGGCGCGCCCGCGCCGCCGCGCTTCCCCCGGGCGAATACCCGGTGACGATGTCGCACGCCACGCTGGGCGAGCTGCGCGGCCGCGTGACCGTGGGCGCCGGCGTGGGCGACGTGGAGATCCGCCCCGATGCCGGGTCCGCGGCGGGCCGGCTGACGGCCACTGCGCATGGGACGGTGGCGCTCGCCGGGGTGCAGGCGCGCTCGGCGCCCCGGTCGCGCGCGCTGGAGACGCAGGGCTTCTACGCGCGCCGCGAGCGTGGCAACGGGATCTTCCTCACCGACAGCGTGCTCCAGGGTCGCTCGGTAGACCGCGTGACCGACGTGCTGCGCCGCGTGGAGGGCGTCCGCATCATGCGTTTCAACACGTCCGGCCAGGGGCGCTCCACCAGTATCGAGACCGAGTACCGCATCGCCAGCACGCGCAACACCACGGCCATCAGCCGCGCCGGCCCCTGCTGGATGGACGTGTACGTGGACGGCCAGATGGCGCAGAGCCACGACCACCCCGAGGCCGCCCGCAACCTGGACCAGATCGCGCTGCGCGACGTGCAGGCCGTGGAAGTGTACCGCGGCGGCTCCGAGGTCCCCACCGAGTACCGCGGCAGCACCTCCGCCTGCGGCGTGATCCTGATCTGGACGCGGCGATAGACGGCCGGGCAAGCGCGCTCGCGGAGAAAACGACAGGAGCGGGGCCTCCCCTCGAATCGTGAGGCCTCGTTCGCCCATCCATTCGTCTCTCGATTGCCGAGGCACCGTGCCTCGCACCTCGCACCTCGCACCTCGCACCTCGCACCCCGCACCCCGCACCCAGCACCCAGCACTCATCCCACCGTGATGGTGCCCGCCGCCGCGTCGTAGCTGAGCGCCACGCTGCGCAGGTTCGACGTGCGCTCGCCGCCGGTCCACTGGCCCTGCGCGTTGAAGCGGGCACCGTGGTTGGGACACACGAACGCGCCGCCGCTGATGTTGATGGTGGTGCCCTGGTGCGGGCACACCATCGAGAACGCCGCGAAGCTGTCCGCGCCCGTGCGCACCACCGCCACCGGCGCGTTCCCCGCGTTCACCCGCACGATCCCGCCCACGGCCGCCAGCGCGGCGTACTGGCTCACATTGAAGGTGAGCGGCTGGCTGAGGGTGGGGCTCCCGCCGCCCGCGTCGCCGCAGGCGGCCAGGAACGCCGCCACCGCCAC
>DASSJS010000184.1:0-9113 GCA_035691085.1 Longimicrobium sp. | reverse complement strand
TGCGCGCGCCGGCGGCGGGGCGGTACTCGGTGCGCGCCGAGCGCATCGGCTACTCGGCCGTCACCTCGCCCGCGTTCGACCTGGGGAGCGGCGAAACGCGCACCGAGCGGCTGGTGGCGTCGGGCGCGGCGGTCACGCTGCGGGGGCTCACGGTGACGCCGGCGGCGCGGCGATGCGAAGTGAGGCCTGGCGCCGGGCTGGCCACCGCCACGCTCTGGGAAGAAGCGCGCAAGGCGCTGAACGCCACCGCGCTGGGCCAGAGCGAGCGCCTCTTCCAGTACGACCTGAACCAGTGGACGCGCGAGGTGGACCCCGGCGACAACACCGTGCGCCACGAGGAGCGCCGCACGGCCGCGGGGATGGCCGAGCTACCCTTCCACAGCCTTCCCGCGGCGGAGCTGAGCCGCCGGGGGTACGTGCAGAAGGAGGCGGCCGACTCGGTGGGCTACTGGGGCCCCGACGCGTCGGTGCTGCTGAGCAACGAGTTCCTGACCGACCACTGCCTGCGCGTGGTGGAGGGGAACGATCCCCGGATGATCGGGCTGGGCTTCGAGGCGGTGCGCGGCCGGCGCGTGCCCGACATCCGCGGCACGCTCTGGCTGGACCGGGGGAGCGCCGAGCTGAAGCGCGTGGAGTACGGCTACGAGGGCGGCCCGCCCGAGAGCGACGACCCGCGCGTGGGCGGCATCGTGGAGTACGAGCGGCTGGCCGGCGGGCCGTGGATCGTGCGGAGGTGGACCATCCGCATGCCGCAGGTGTTCGTGGAGCAGCAGCTGCGCAACGTGAGCGCCGACCTCCGCGGCATGCGCATGGTGCGCGACCGCGCCCAGACGCGGCTCTCGGGGCTGCTGGAGGCCGGGGGCGAGGTCACCGCCGTCCGCCGCCGCGACGGGCGGCCGGTGTTCGCGAGCGGCGCGCGGCCGTTCGTCCGCGGAACGGTGTGGGACAGCACCCGCGCCGCGCCGCTCGCGGGCGCGCAGGTGTACCTCTCCGGCACGTCGGCGACGGCCACCGCGGGCCCCGACGGCACCTTCCTGCTGCAGGCGCCGGGCGAGGGTCGCTACACCGTGGCCTTCCTGCACCCCGACCTGGGGCCGCTGGCCTCCACCGCCCGGACCGGCACCGTCACGCTCAATGCGGGTGACACGGCCACGGTGGCGCTGTCGGTTCCGGGGTGGGCCACGGCTCGCCGCGCGCTCTGCGCCGACTCGCTGATGCGGCACTTCCCCGGGATCGTCTGGGGCCGGGTGACGGGCCCGGAGGCGGAGGCAGCGACGGTGACGGGGAGCTGGTGGAACGTGGGCCGCAGCTCCGAGAACGTGGGAATCAACCGCAGCAGCGTGGCCAGCCGCCCCGACGCGCAGGGCTTCTACGTGCTGTGCGGCGTCACCACGCAGGCGCTGCTGACGGTGCGCGCGCAGTCCGCCACCACGCGTGGCCAGGCCGAGGTGCGCGCGGGCGCCGCCGCCCCCTTGCGCGCGGACGTCGAAATTCGCCCGGCCACCGGGATCGAGCGGATGTCGGGCGTGCGGGAGCGTGCCGTCCCGGCTCCCACGCCCGCGGGGGTACGGACGATGGCGTTGCTCACCCGCGACGCGGCCGGGCTGCCGATGGGGCGCGCCACCGTGCGCATCGGCAACCTTCCCGCGGTGCAGACGGATGACGAGGGGCGGGGCCGCATCGCCTCCTTGCCCCCGGGCGAGTACCCGGTGACGATGACGCACGCCACGCTGGGCGAGCTGAGCGGCCGCGTGACCGTGGGCGCCGGCGCGGGCGGCGTGGAGCTGCGCCCCGACGCGGGATCGGCGCGGCGGCTGACGGCCACCGTGCAGCGGGAGGTGACGCTCGCCGGGGTGCAGGCGCGCGCGGCGCCGCGCTCCCACGTGCTGGAGGCCAACGGCTTCTACGCGCGCCGGGCGCGGGGCAACGGAATCTTCCTGACCGACAGCATCCTCCAGGCGCGCGCGGCCGGCCGCGTGACCGACGTGCTGCGCCGCCTGGACGGCGTACGCGTGCTGCGCCTGGACGACGGCCACAACGGGAACTCCGCGTTCGAGCCCGAATGGCGCGTCGCCAGCATGCGCGCCGCCTCGGGGGTCAGCCGGGCCGGCCCCTGCTGGATGGACGTGTTCGTGGACGGCCAGACGACCCAGACGCACGACCACCCTGAGGCGGGCCGCAACCTGGACCAGATGGCGCTGCGCGACATCGAGGGAATGGAGGTGTACCGCGACGCCGCCGAGGTCCCCAACCAGTACCGCGGCTCCGCCTCCGAGTGCGGCGTGGTCCTCCTCTGGACGCGGCGGTAGGCGCCTCGAACCCTTCATCGGCCGATCGATCCAACGGTTTGCGTTCATCAAGGCCGAACCCTTCTTGTCGTGAACACGGAGGGCACGGAGGTACACGGAGGCCACGGAGAACTTCAACGCAGTTCCCCGTGGCCTCCGTGGTTCTCCGTGCCCTCCGTGTTCACCAACGCGGTCTCGTCGCCGGCGTGGATCCCCCGGGTTCACTCGATCATCATCCCCAGGACCCGCGTCACGCCATGGCGCTGAAGCGGGCGATGTAGCTGTTCAGGCGGCCGCTGACGTCGCCCAGCGCCTCGGCGGCGCGCTCGATCTCGGCCAGGGTGTCGGCCTGCTCGCGGGCGGCGTCGGCGACGGAGGTGGCGCCCTGGCCGTTGGCGGCGGCGAGCTGGCTGACGGCGGCGATCTCCTTGCGCAGCCCGGCCACGCGTGCCCGCTGCTCGCGCGCCCGCTCGGCCATCCGGCTGGTCACCTGGGCCGAGCCCGCCGCGGCGCCCACGATGCGATCCACCGACTCGAGCGCCGCGCGCGACAGGTCGCCCACGTTGGCCACGCTCCCGGCGCCCTGTTCCATCCGCCCCAGCGCGTCGTTCATCTGCCCGCGCACGCCATCCACCATCTCGCGGGCCTGGGCGGCGGCGCGCCCGCTGCTGTCGGCCAGCTTGCGCACCTCCTCGGCCACCACCGCGAAGCCGCGGCCGTGCTCGCCCGCCCGGCTGGCCTCGATCGCCGCGTTCAGCGCCAGCAGGTTGGTCTGCTCGGCGATCTCGTGGATGGTGGAGACCAGGTCGGAGATGCGGTCCGAGGCGCCCGCCAGCCTCGCCAGCGCCCGCGCCTCGCCGTCCACGAAGTCGCGCAGCTCCACCAGCCGCTCGATGGCCTCGCGCATGGCGTCGCGGTTCCCGGCAGCCATGCTCCCCGCCTCGCCGCTGGCCAGGGCGGCGGCGCCGGCGTCCTCGGCCATCGCGTCGGCCGCGGCGGCGAGCGCCTCGGTGGCCTCCAGCCCGCGCGCGGTGCGCTGGCCCTGGTCGGCGATGCGGCCGCGGATCTCGGCGGCGTGGCCGGCCACCTCCTGACCGCTCTTGCGCAGCTCCGACAGCCGCCCGCCCAGCGCACGCAGCTGCCCCTCCATCTCGGCCGCGCTCTGCGTCATGGGCCGCACCAGCGAGTCCAGCTGCAGCGCGAGGGAGACCTGGCGGCCGAAGCGCTCGATCAGCCGCAGCTCGTTGGGCCCGTAGGCGCGCGGGCGGTGGTGCGCCAGCTCCAGCACGCCCAGCGTGATCTTCCCGTAGCGCAGCGGCTGGATCACCAGCGAGCGCACGCCATCCAGCGCCTCCACGCGGCGGTCGCGCCGCGCGTCGGCCACCATCACGGCTTCGCCACTCTGCAGCGCGTCGCCACGCAGGCCGTCCACCGGAACCGGAGCCGTCCCCTTCCCCTCCGGTGGGTAGATGCGGCGCAGCCGGCCCGCGTCGCCGGCGTAGATGTGCAGCCGCGTCCAGTCCACCAGCCGCGCGGCCAGGTTCTCGATGCTGGCCAGGCTCTCGCCCAGCGGCATCCCGGCGGCGATCACCGCCTCCATCGCCACCACCTTGCGCAGCTCCTCGCTGGCGATCGCCTCCACCACCAGGGCTCGCGCGAGGATGCCGATCACCCCCAGCGGCACCAGGATCAGCAGCCAGCCGTACCCCTCGGCGGTGAAGTGGAACGCCGCCGTCACCAGCAACGCCGCGATGGACCCCAGCCCCGCCGAGACGAACTCGTAGCGCAGGATGATGGCCCACTCGGCCGGCGTCAGCTTGCCGCGGACGGCCAGGGAGAAGTAGAAGAGCCCGCGCGAGAAGCCGTACCAGGCGAGGAAGTAGAAGGCCAGCCCGGGGATGGCGCTCACCCCCAGCGCGTCGGCCGATCCGTCGAGCGTGGGGTCGTGCGTCCACGCGCGGATCGCGGCGTACACCCCGGCGGCGGCCACCGCGCTCACCGTTTCGCGCCCCGCGTTCACCGCCGCGGGAAAGACCTGCTTGCCGCGGATGGCGTCGCCCAGCAACGTGCCGGCGGCGGCGGCGATCACCCCGGCGGTGGGCTCGCCCAGCAGCGTGAGCGCCCCCACGGGCACGATGGTCATCGTGACGTAGGCGAACTTGCTCAGCTGCACCGCGCCCTGGCGCAGCGCCGCCACCGCCACGATCCCCGCCGCCGCGGCCGCGTACCCGGTGGGCGACGGCGGCCAGCACCAGCGCGCCCAGCCAGATCAGGGCGCGGGCGTACAGGCGCAGCACCGTGGCCACCACCGGCGGGATCGCGGGCGTGGTCACCGTGCTGTCGGGCAACGCGGAAGGGTGTCGGGGACGGAAGTCATCGCGGTCTGACGAATTCGATACCATCTACCACTGGCGAGGGACGAACGGCAACAGCCTCAACACGGAGGACACGGAGAACCACGGAGGACACGGAGAACCACGCGCCGTTCCTCCGTGTCCTCCGTGGAACTCCGTGCCCTCCGTGTTCACAAAACGGACTCTGTTTCCCGGGAGGCATCCACCGGGGCGCGAACGGGTCCGTCCACGAACCCGGCGGATCACCCCCGCGCCACGCCATCCACCGCGCCGCGCAGCTCGCGCATCAGCGCCCGGGCCCCCTCCACCCCGCCCCGCTCCAGCCGGTCCACCAGCGCGCTCCCGACCACGACCCCGTCCGCGATCGTGGCCACTTCCGCCGCCTGCGCCCCGGTGGAGATGCCGAAGCCCACCGCGACGGGCACGCTGGTCACCGCCCGCACCTCCGCGACCTCGGCGGCGAGGCCTTCCGAGAGCGACTGCACCGCGCCCGTCACGCCGGTCCGCGACACGTAGTACAGGAACCCGCGCGCCGCCCGGGCGATGGTCTTCACCCGCTCCGGGGTAGTCGTCGGCGAGACCAGGCGGATCAGGTCCATCCCGGCCGCCTCGAAGCGATCCTCCAGCTCCGCGGCCTCGCCCACGGGAAGGTCGGTCAGCAGCACGGCATTGGCCCCCGCGGCGGCCGCGTCTTCCAGGAAGCGGTCCACCCCGTGGTGCAGGATGGGGTTGAGATAGGTGAAGAGGACCACGGGCGTGTCGCGCTCGCGGCGGAAACCGGCGAGCGCGCGGAGCGTCCACTCCAGGTCCACCCCCTGCTCGATGGCGCGGAACGACGAGCGCTGGATGGTGGGCCCGTCGGCAAGCGGGTCGCTGAAGGGCACGCCCAGCTCGATCACGTCGGCCCCCTCGTCGGCCAGCATGCGGAGGATGGCGGCGGTGTCGCCCGCCGAGGGGTGCCCGGCGGTGATGTAGGGAACGAGCGCCGCGCGGCCCCGGTCGCGCGCCTGCTGGAAGGCACGCGCCAGCGCGGCGCGGTCAGACGAAGTAGTCACCGACATTGATTCCGTACCGCTCCGGGTCCGTGGTCTTGATGATGCTGCGCCGCGCCCTCCCCGTGGCGGGGTCGGCCTCCGACAGGTCCAGCGTGCGCGGCGGAACCACGGGAACGCCCAGCGAGTCGTAGAGGACCTTCACGATGGGCTGGTGCAGGCACTCGGGGTTGGGGTTGGTCTGGCAGACGATGGCCAGCTCGAAGGTGTCGAGGATGACCGCGCTCCCCACGGGGTAGATCCCGGTCATGGAGATGAACGCCTTCACCACCAGCGGGTCGAAGCCGCGGGTGGGGTTGTCGCGCATCTCGCGCAGCACCTTGTCGGCCGGCCAGGGCTGCGCCTGGTAGCTGCGCTTGGTGGTGGCCGCGTCGAACCCGTCGGCCACCGCCACGATGCGCCCGAACAGCGTGGGCTCGCGCCGGCGGATGGAGCGGGGGTACCCCGTCTGGTCCACCTTCATGTGGTGCTCGTAGGCCACCAGCATGGCCCGCAGCGGCACCTCGGAAAGCCCGCGCATCTCGAACAGCGAGAGCAGCCCCTCGGCCGGGTGCTCCTGGAGGATGGGGAACTCCTCCTTGGTGAGCGGGCCGGCCTTGTTGATCAGCTCCAGCGGCATGCGCACCTTCCCCACGTCGTGCAGCAGCGCGCCCAGCCCCAGCTCGTACAGCTGGTGCTTGTTGAAGCCCAGCTTCTTCCCCAGCGCCACCGAGAAGATGCACACGTTCACCGAGTGGGTGAAGGTGTACTCGTCGTAGTCGCGCAGCGTGGTCAGGCCCACGATCGACGCTTCGTTCGTCAGCACCTGGTCCACGATCGCCTGCACCGCGCGCTTCACCGGGCGCAGGCTCACTCCGCGCCCCATGCGCAGCCCGCTCATGGCCTCGCGCGCCACCGCCACCGTCTGCGCGTAGGTGCGCTTGGCGATCTGGCGCCCCTTGTCGCCGGTGGGGTCGTGCTCGCTGTCGCGGTCGGGGCCCACGCCCAGGTGCAGCACCGCCGTGCGCCCCAGCCGGTCGAAGAAGGCGCCGAAGGGGTCGTCCTCGCTCTGCGGGTCGCTGTTCACCAGCGCCAGCAGCGCCGTCCACTCGCCGCGCTCGGCCCCGCGGAACACCTCCAGCTGGCCGATGCGGTGCCGTTGCAGCGCGCGCCCCACCTGGCCGTAGGTGGCGTAGCTGGCCAGGTCCACGCGCAGGCGCACGTCGTTGACGAAGAAGAAGTCGCCCACGTAGCGCACCACCATCTCGTCGTCCTGGTCGAGCACGGCCATGGCGGCGGCCTCCAGCGCGTGCAGCGCGTCGACCACCGCCTGGTTCTCGAGCGGGTACAGCTGCAGCGCGCGCAGCGCCCCGGCCAGCGCGAAGAGGAATTCGCGCCCCTTGCGCTGCAGGTCGCGGTCCTCGGCGCTCAGGCCGGGGGAGGCATGCGCGGCGCCGCGGCCGGTTTCGGGATGGGTGAGCAGATCGCTCATTGGCGCAGCGACTTGAGGGCGTGGCTCACGGCCGTGCGGACCACCGGGTCGGGGTCGGCGGCGGCGGCGTTCAGGGCCTTCTCGGCGGCGGGGTGGCGGATCTTCCCCAGCCCGCGGGCGGCGCAGGCGCGGATCTCGGGGCTCTCGCGCCGGCCCAGCCAGCTGCGGCCGTTCAGGATCTTCTCCAGCAGCGACACCCCCTCGGCCCCCGCCAGCCCGCCGTACGCCTCGAAGAAGGCGATCCGCTCGGTCAGGTCGGCCTCGCGCAGGCGCTTGCCGTCGAGCGCGGCCTCCAGCTTCGCCTTCGCGGGCGCCCAGCGCAGCGCGGCCAGCGCGCGGGCGGCGGCCACGCGCACGCGCGAATCGGCGTCGTCGAGCGCCCCTTCCAGCGCCTCGCTGGCGTTGGGCGAGCGCAGCTCCTGCAGCGCCTCCACCGCGGCCAGCCGGGTGCCGGCCTCGCCGCGGCGAAGGAGGCGCGCCACCTCGCCCGCGGCGGTGGTCACGCGCAAACGGCCGACCAGGCGCGCCGCGCCGGCGGCCACCGCGTCGTCATGGTCGGTGAGGAGGCGGGCCAGGTGCTCGCGCGCGCCGCCGGCCAGCCGCTCGGCCGCCGCCTGCACGGTGCGGCGCACGGTGGGCGAGGCCGTGGTCTCGGCCGCCTTCAGCAGCGGGCCCAGCGCCTCGGGGGGGAAGTAGGTGAGCAGCGCCCCCAGCGACGCCTCGGAGACCACGGCCCCGGCGCCCTCCACCGTGCTCACCAGCTCGGCCACGGTGGCCGGGTCGGAGAGCTGGTCGAAGAGCCCGCGCAGCGCCTTCATCACAGGCCCGGCCAGGCGCTGCCCGCCGGTGGCGATCTTCACCAGCTCGCCCAGGATCAGCGCGCCCGTGTCCAGCTTCCCCGAGCCCAGGAGGATGGGGAGGAGGTCGCCCAGGATCCCCACGATCTGCTCCTGCCGCAGCGCGCCGCCGTCCTCCATCCGGTCGAAGAGCGCGTTCAGCACGTCGGTCCACAGGTCGCGGCGCATCTCGCGCCCCAGCTCGGCCTCCAGCCGCCGCAGCTCCTCGGCGTCGAGGAAGTACAGCGCCCCCCGGAAGTCGTCGGGCGACACGGTGCTGGCCAGCTGCACCTCTTCCTGCGGCGCGACCTCGGCGGGCCGGGCGGGCTCGCCGCTGGCCGCGGGGACCACCGCGCCCTCGGGGAGCGCCTCCACGTAGCGGTAGCGCAGGTGGTACCAGTCGCGGTCCCACAGGAGGGTGAGCAGGTCGTCCTGCTCCTCGCCGCGCAGGCGGCTCACGCGCGCCAGGATGGAGAGGAGCTCGCTCACCTCCTCGCGCTCGAAGCCGCGGTGGAAGGAGAGCTCGCGCAGGCCGTCGCGGTACAGCGTGAAGGCCAGGTTCTCGCGCGCGGGGTCGCTGCGCCCCGCCCCGCCGAAGCCGGGGCGCTCGCCGTCTTCGCCGTGGTAGACGGTGGCGCCCTCCCACGTCATCTCGCGCTCCTCCACCGTCACGGTGAAGAAGGGGACGGTGGTGAAGGTGCGGTGCAGCGACTCGCGGAGGCCCTCCAGGATGCGGTCGAGCGCGGGGGAGCTCCCCTCGTACAGCAGGTGCGCGCGCCACGCCTTGGCCAGCCCGCGCAGCGCGTCCTGCACCTGGGCACGCACCTGCGCGGCGGCGCCGTCGTGGGCGGCGCCGGAGGGCTCGATCAACGTTTCGATCGCGGAATCCGTCATCGGGTGGGACGGGGCATGCCGGGCGTGGGGACGCAGGCCGATAGCTTAACCGCTAAACTCCGCTTTCACAACGGTTTTCTGCGAAGTCGCGCGCCTTTGGTTCCAAACTGCCACACGGTGCTACCGCTTCCCGCCTCCTCCCGTCATCTCGGCGACCTGCGCCACATCCTTGTCGCCGCGCCCCGAGAGGCACACCACCACGGGCCCGCGCCCCTTCC